>JBAZSA010000073.1:0-12074 GCA_041662645.1 Desulfurivibrionaceae bacterium | reverse complement strand
AGGTCACCAAGTGAGAAATCAAGGAGTTACGTCAATTGGCGTAACTCCTTTTTTCGTTTTAGGGGATGAAAAGGCTGGCGGTGGAAGCGGTTACGCCTTCAAGTCTAACAATGTCCGCTTTTGCTTGATGCTCTCTCGTAATTTCTGGGTGTGTTCCCTTGGTACACCGCATTCGTCAAAGACGTTTTCCCACCCAACAAGGCCGGTGTACACTTCATCAAACAAGCGGCGGCACTTTTGCGCCGACAAGCCAAACCGTCGGCCTTCGCTCAGTATGTCCTCGCGGGAAAAAGGCCCATCCGTGCCGTTGATTTGCAGGATATGGCGCTCCTGATAGATATTGGGCGTAATGTCGTATCCTGGGGAGAGCGTCCAGCCCTTGTCTGTGTGGAGCATGGAAAAATTTTGCAGATGATCGTCCGTGTTTTGGACAAGGATGTTGATCATCATCCAGCGGAAGAGATTGTCCAGATCTCTCTTCGGTTGATCGGATATCCGCCGGACAATCTCCGCCATGGCCGAATACGACAACAGGTATGGATCTTCCCCGCCGGTCATGGTTCGCATGCTCACGATGGCATTTCTCCCGCCCGCCGTTGTTATGTCGAACCGTTTCACCAGCAGGATTTCCCTGTCCCCAACCGTGACGCGCTTCAACTCCGGAATGTTGAGCCCTGCTTTCCGCGCCAAGAGCATCCCGGCGTGCTCAAGGGAAACCAAGAGGGAAGGGGAGAGGTCCCGGATGCTGGAAAACTTGGCGAGCCAGAACTGATCGGTCATGCGGACAAGCACCTTGGGCCGCGCGCCCCCGGCGGAACTGCCGCAGGCGAGCAGGTGCTTCAATGCCTTATTCTCCGCATCGATGTTCCCTTCAAGAATTGCAGCCTCCTGAAGCGCCATGCCGACCCGGTTGAAGTCGATGCTGTGATCTTCTTTCCGGATCCGTGAAGGGTGCTTTGCCGCATAGAGCAAACACCCCAGGCCCGATCCCTTCAGCGCGACCAGCAGATGCGCGGGGCTGAAACGGGATTTATCAAGACCTGTTCGCCTTGCGAGGATGGTCCGGCCCCAGGCATCGGGCAGGGAATCTTCAAAAACGGCATGAACCCCGGATTCCCCCCGGTGGGCTTCAAAGGTTTCAGAGCTGAGTGGGAGGTGGATCGGGTCGAGCGGATAGGCATTGTGCCGCAGAAGGTATGCCTCGTCGTACCTGAAAAACCCTTCTTTTCTGTCAGGAGAGGAGAGGTTGCGCGATAAAAGCCGTCCCGCATAGACCACTTCCCCGTCAGGCATGACAGCGGAAACGTACAGGGAGATTGCGTCACTGTTTCTCGCGATCACGACCGGACCCGTCTTTTCAGGATTTGTTCTTCAAGGCCTTGCTTACGGTCGTATTCCTCAAAGGGATCGACCGGTTCGGCAAGCAGGCTTTTCCATGCTTCGGCAAGGCCGAGAACATCGGCCACCGCGAGCCATGATCCGATCTTCACGCTTTCGCTCCCCCGCTCTATTGCCCGCATGGTGTCAACCGAGATGGCGCATCTGGCCGCCAGGGTCAGCAATTTTATTTTAAGCGCAATTCGCCGCTTACGATACAGGAGGCCAAGCTGATGGAAAAATTCTTCGTTCTTCAAACGGTCACCTTTTTTATTTAACATAGCATATTTCCAGTTCTAATCCAAATATATCTATATATGGCAGGAAAAAACCAACTGTATTGTGTAATATCCATGTGTGGCGCCGTAACGGGAGTGTGCAGGTTTTGCGTATGCGCATGTGGGATGGATAGGGAGTACTCCCTGTCCATTTTTAGGGGTGTCTCTGTATTTTGCATGGTCCAACATGAAATGCTTTGACAATTGTTGGCTATTTCTCTAAACCCTTTGCATGCTCCATTCATGAGTTTGGTGCGGACCCAAGGGTACAACATCTCCCTTGCGGAAACAGTGTCAGTTTGTGTCGGGACAACTTTACTATCTTTGATGGACTGAAAATGAAACGACTCCTGATTGCGGTGGTATTGGGTCTGTGTCTGTGCTTGCCTTTGGCTGGGTATGCTGCGCCGGAGAAGCCTATGGCCTTGGTCGATGAGCAGATCGCGGTGCATGTTGGGCAAAGCGGAGTATATGTTTTGGACACGGGCATGGAGGCACTGGTGGCTCGTGCCTGGTTGGCCGACCATGCCCAGCATTCGATAGAGGTGCAATACTTCATCTGGAGCACGGACAATATCGGCATCCTTGCCTCGGAGGCGCTGTTACGCGCCGCGGATCGTGGGGTTCAGGTGCGTGTCATCGTGGATGATCTGCTCATTGATGCACCGGACAAGGCCCTGCTGGCGCTGGCCAAACATCCCAACATCGCTATCCGTATCTATAATCCCAAGCATTCCGTCGGCACCCCGAAGCACAAGTGGGCCTTGAATGTGGTTACGGACTTTCGTGGCATGAATCAGCGCATGCACGATAAAACCTTCGTGGTGGACGGCAAGGTGGGCATCACAGGCGGGCGCAATATGGCCGATGAGTATTTTGACTACAACCATGAGTATAATTTCCGCGATCGTGATGTCCTTGTATTAGGCGAGGTGGTCAAGCCGATGCAAGAAAGTTTTGAGCGTTTTTGGGGCAGCGAACTGAGCGTAAACGTTGAGGATCTCTACGATGGCCTCGGACTGATGCAAAAGAATGTGCGCGTGGATGATGAGGAAATCAAGCGGATTTACAAAGAGTTGCATGAGTATGCCAATTCGCCGGATAACTTTGCCCCTGAGGTGCATGCTGCCATAGAGGCCGTGCCAACATCGTTCGCTCGGCTTACCCAAGAGTTGGTCTGGGGTGACGTGAAATTCATCAGTGACAATCCCGGGAAAAACAAGAATAGGATCAGTCTGGGAGGCGGTGGGATGAGTACAGCCGCTCTCGCCAAACTGGTCGAGGGCGCTCGCGATCATATGGTTATCCAGTCGCCGTATCTGGTGCTGTCTGACAAGGCCATGGATCTGTTCAAAAAGGCCATTGCGCGCGGTGTGCGCGTGCGGATCAATACCAACTCGCTGGCCTCCACCGATAATCTTCAGGCTTTCAGCGGCTATCGCAAGCAGCGGGAGACCTTGCTCAAGATGGGATTGGAAATTTATGAATATAAGCCCGATCCCGAGGTGCAGCGCCAGTTGATGCAGCAGGTGGTGGCGAAGAATGCCGCATCTCCAGTTTTCGCCCTGCATGCCAAGACCATGGTGGTGGATTCGGAAATCGTTTACATCGGGACGTTCAATGTTGACCCGCGTTCGGAAAATTTGAATACCGAGGTTGGGGTGATCGTTAAGAATGCCGGGTTGGCGCGCGCTGTAGAGGCGAAAATCGAAACCGACATGCAGCCGGGCAACAGCTGGAATGCGGCCAGCGACCAACCTGATCAATACGTGCCTCTTGCCAAGCGAAGCAAGGTGCGGCTTTGGCAATCAATGCCTATCAAGCCTTTGTTGTGAATGGTGTTTTGCAACCGTCAATGTGGAAAGGGGGGAGACAGGGAGAGGAGAGTTTCCGATGTTTTGCCGATTTTCGTAAGGCATCTTGGGGCAGCTCTGTGTACCTGTTGGCCGGCTGCAGTTACTGCTGTGGCAGGGGGGAAACGGGTTGCTGGAGAATTTCTTTGCGGAGCCGGGTGTGCAGATAGAGACTCTCCAGCTTCTTTCTGGCCCACGGGGTTTTGCGCAGGAATTTGAGGCTCGATTTGATGCTGGGGTCCTTGGTAAAGCAGTTGATCGCGATTTTCTCCCCCAGCTTTTCCCAGCCGTAATGTTCCACCAGCCGGGTAAGGATCATCTCCAGGGTGATGCCGTGCAGCGGACTGCTTGCCTGGGTTGTGCTCATGGTGCGTCCTTCTCTCTTTGTTTCCTCTAATGCTGTGCCCCAAATATCCCGGCTCCATAATACGCCGGTTTGTTTCTTTTTGCCATAGAGGAGAAGGCGTAATGGCAACAGTACCAGAACCGGCAGGTTTGATTTTGTCGCAAGTTAAAACAATGGGAGAAGTAGGGTGCAGAGCCCGGTTTTTACGATTCATCGATAAGCCGGTTGATGGGGTTTGAATCAACGCCTAAGGCCTTGGGGCGTCCGAGAAAGGCACAGGGAAAGTAGCCTGTCCCCTTTTTGCCTTCATGTTCGGGGGCGCCGGGAAGAAGGGATACCTGCTTTGCGACAAATGAAGTCAAGGTCGAGACCTGACGAGATCATGCAACACATCAAAATTATTCTGGCTGGTAATGAAAAATTGGCATGGCAACTGGGCGTTTATCTCAGCCCCAGGTACAGCGGGATGAAGCTGAAAGAAATTGGAGAAATATTTGGCATGCGTGAGTCGGCGATATGCGAGGCAACCCGTCGGATCAGGGCCAGAATCGAACGGGATTCAGTGTTGCGACAACAGGTGGAAACAATAAGGGAGGGCCTCAAAACATGAAAAATGGAGAACTGACCCCTATGGCTTCTGCCTATGGCTTCTATGATAGGGGGCGGCGGCAACGACATCCTGTATGGCGAAACGGATCATGACCGGCTGGAGGGCGGTGAGGGCGACGATTACCTGGACGGCGGTTCTGGGGATGACAACGATTTGAACTGGAGGAAAGCGGCATGAAAAACAAGATGATGCTTGGGATAGTCAAAGGAATTGTGTTTACGGTTTTGCTTATCGCCCTGGCGGGCTGCATGACCTTGGCCAAGGAAAACCCGCTTGGGATCGGTAAAAGTTGGAAGGAGGAGGTTTTGCTGCACGATGGCACAACCTTGACAGCGAAACGGTCTCATAGCTATGGCGGGTATCCGGAAATTGCCAGCACTTCCCGGTCGGTGTTGAAAGAGGAGTGCAAGTTTACTATTCCGGGTACGAAGCAGGACGTGACCTGGAAAAGCGATTTCGGTCGTGAGCAGCAAGACAACCTGACGCTGTTGTCGTTGGATATCTTCAACGGCACGCCGTACATCGTGACCAATCCGGCCGGATGCCTTGCCTACAATCACTGGGGCCGCCCCAATCCTCCCTATGTATTCTTCAGGTATGACGGCAGCGTCTGGCAGCGGATACCGCTGAAGGAACTTCCAAAGGAGATGAAAGCGGCGAATGTCATCGTCGGCGGTTACAGCGAACAATGGGACCGTGAACGCCGCTGGAGCCCGGAATCGGTTTCAGTTGAGGAGATAAAGAAAATCAACGCATCGGGGGGGCAGCGACACCTCCGCGTCCTCGTCCGGGAGCCGCTTGATCCGAAGAAAAGTCAGTCGAGCGTGAGCTGCGAGGAGTTGGTTTTTTATAAAGGAGCATGGATCGGCCCTGGGGACTCTATTGGGCGACGTATGATGGATCGGATTTCAAAGTAGTGAGAACTGACTGAAAAGAAAAAAGGGGACAGGCTGCTTTTTAATAATGGATTTATCATGAGGTGAACATGCCACGGGTTGCGCGCGGTTTAGCGGACGGACAGTTCTACCATGTTCTAAATCGAGGCAATGGTCGTCAGCAGGTGTTCCATAACGATATGGATTATCAGTCATGTCTCGACCTGCTGGACGAAGCGAAAGAGCGTTATCCCGTTACACTCTTTGCCTATTGCCTCATGCCAAACCATTTTCATTTGCTGGTCCAGGCCGGAAAAGGAGAAGCGTTGAGCCGCTATATGCAATGGTTCATGACCAGCCATGTCCGCCGTTACCATCGCCGGTACGGAAGCAGCGGCCATGTTTGGCAAGGACGTTTCAAGAGTTTTCTTGTTCAGGGTGACGCGCATCTTCTGGCCGTTGCCCGTTATATAGAAGGCAATCCTGTCCGTGCCGGACTTGCGGAAAGATCTCGTGACTGGCGGTGGTCTTCGCATGGTGAGAGTTGCGGAAGACAGAAACGCAATCTCACCGCGATGTTGCCGATCTCTTTTGTGGAAGACTGGGGGGAATATGTTGATCAGCCGATGACAGCAAAGGAGCAGGAAAAGATACAGCGGAGCCGGGATCGTCAGGCGCCGTTCGGCACAAGCGAATGGCAGCGGAAGATAAGCCGGGAAATGGGCCTTGAATCAACGCTTAAGCCCTTGGGGCGTCCGAGAAAGGCGCAGGAAAAGTAGCCTGTCCCCTTTTCTTCCGGCGGGGATGGGGCCGGGGATAACAACGGTTTGAATTGGAGGCAAGCGGCATGAAATATCTGAAGGGAACATTGGGCTTACTGATTTCAATCGTGATTCTGGGGACAGGCATGGATGCATTCGGGTTCCTGGGCTTTGGCGGGGATAGCTGGAAGGAGGAGGTGTTGCTGCATGATGGACGGAAGATCATCATCAAACGGTCACAAAGTTACGGTGGGCGAGGGGAGGTTGGCCAAACGCCACCCATAAAAGAACAAGATATAACCTTCACTTTACCGGGGACGAACAAGACCATTACATGGAAAAGCGAATACAGCGAAGATGTGGGTCGTGCCAATTTTAAGTTGTTGGCGTTGCATATTTTGGATGGCACACCCTATGTCGTCGCCATTCCCAATCTCTGCCTTTCCTACAACAAATGGGGGAGGCCTAATCCGCCTTATGTTTTTTTCAAATATACAAATGAGACATGGCAACGCATCCCGCTTTCAGAATTTCCGGTAGAGTTCAAAGACATTAACGTGGTGATCGATACGAAAACCAATAAAAAGACTATCACTGCTCAATCACCTGTGCCTGCCGAACTCGTCAGGAATCTCAACAACCGCTTGACTCAACCCGAATACAAAACCATCCTCCGGGAGCCGTTGGCGAAAAAGATGGCATGTGGCGAGATGATTCGTGCCGAAGATGGTTGGCTCGGCATTGACTGGTTCACTAACCAGCCAACCTATGAGGCTTGTTTGGAAATGTGTGAACGTCAAAAAGTCAGCCCGCAAAATTGCCCATGCGATAGGGTGTTCAACAAAAGCAACACGGGGAAATAACGATGGATATGCAATATGAAATCGAACTGGCTCTCATGGCTGGACGCGCATACGAATCGACCAGATATGACATCAATTGGTTTCCTGTCCCGGATGGATGGACAGAAATGCAACATAAAGAGGGCGACAGCGGCTTCGAAGCAGTCTCTTTTTTTAATGGCCCTGATCTCGCCCATAGCACCGAAATCGTCATCTCCTATGCAGGGACGTATGACAAAGACCTCACAGGCGACTGGGTCGCCAATGTTAATCTGGCCACTGGCCTTGGCTCCGCCCAACTTTTGCAGGCAGCGGAATACTACCTGCAGGTCAAGGCACAGATAACGGCTGCCAATCCCAACGCCACCATCACCCTCACCGGCCATTCCTTGGGCGGCGGCCTTGCCGCGTTGGTGGGCGTGTTCTTCGGTGTACATGCGACAACCTTCGACCAGGCACCGTTCGCCAATTCGGCTGAACAGAATTTACTCACCCCGGATGTTGCGGCAAATTTGAAAAGCGTCCTGGCCGCCGAACTCGACAGCAATGGAAACCGCCTCTACGACGATAATGCTCTGGCTGGCCTGATCAACTTCCTGCAACAGCGGGACACGAACGGCGGCATCCCCAACTCGAATCTAGTCAGCAACATCCGGGTGGATGGGGAATTTCTTTCCTCCGCGCCGATCAGTTCCTTTGATATCACACGGGAAATGGGGACAGGCTGCTTTTTGATGGAGTTCCGGGTTGTAAGTGACGCCCTGGTGCGCAGATAAGGAAAAAAAATCCAAGAACTTCCTGGCGCTGTCCCTAGTTGCCACCGGGTCATGATAGGTGAACCCCTTGTTCTGGTTGGCTTTTCCGGCCAGGGACAGATGCGATTCCATAGGTTCCAGTCGTGGTTCGTCTACCTTAATGAAAATAACTCTGTAATTGTCGCGCAAAATTTTATAAAGTTTATATTGGTTAGGAAAAGTTGCGCTGATTAACCTGGGCCCTGAAGATGTAGCAAGGTTGATCAATACCTGTTGTTCTCTCGTTTTTTATTTGTACTACCCAATGTGGCGAGAAAGATGATGCCCTGTTCCTGGATCTAGCAGGAGAGGGGAGTAGTTTTTTGGGGGGGTGGGGGATCGAATGAACCGAACAACAATCATGATTGCGGAAAGTGACAGGCCGATGCGCAGTGAGCTGAGCAGGCTCTTGTCCGCACGGGGGTTCCGGGTGGTCGTCATGCCTTGGGGCAAGAATTGCCACGAAATTTTCGCCCGCGAATCGCCCGATCTGCTCCTCACCGGCTCCTGTTTGCTGGCCGAGCAGATTTGTACCTTGAAGCATGATCTCCCTATCATTTTAATCACCCAAAATTGCAGCGAAAAGCTGCTTCTCTCCGCTCTGCGCATCGGGGTGCGGGACTGCTTCAAAGTGCCTGTTAACCATGACGAACTGCTGCACGGCATCGGCCGCTGTCTGGGGCAGGTTGCCTTGCCAGCCGCCAGCCGGGAGGAGGGGAATGTCTCTCTGGTCGGCAACAGCCGTCTTATGCAGGAGACCACGGCCTACATCAAGAAGCTGGCGCGCAGTAACAGCAATGTCTTGATCACCGGTGAAACAGGCACCGGCAAGGAGCTGGCGGCGGAACTGTTGCACGCCTGCAGCGCCCGGAAATCGGAACCATTGGTCTGTGTCAATTGTGCCGCCCTGCCGGAAACCCTGGTGGAGAGCGAGTTGTTCGGCTATGAAAAGGGAGCCTTTACCGGTGCCCTGACCAGCAGGAGCGGCCGTTTTGAGCAGGCCCACAACGGGACCATCTTCCTTGATGAAATCAGCCAAATGAGCCTCCATGCCCAGGCCAAGATTCTGCGCGTCATCGAGAACAAGAAGGTGTGCCGGGTGGGCGGTCAGCGCGATGTCGAGGTCAATATGCGCAGTATTGCCGCCAGCAACGATGACCTGGAGCGGCTGGTGGCGGAGAAAAAGTTTCGCGAAGATCTCTATTACCGTTTGAACGTAGGGCGGGTGCACATGCCGTCCTTGCGCGAACGGAAAGAGGATATCCCGAGCCTGGTGCGGTATTACATAGACCGGTTGAATCGTACCATGGGCAGCACGGTGCAGGGATTCACCGATGAAAGCTGGAACTGCCTGATGGCGTGCGATTGGCCGGGCAATGTGCGACAGCTCAAAAATGTGGTGGAAGCCTCCTTTATTGATCTGCCGAGCCGGGAGATCGAATTCATCCGCCTGCCAGACCAGGTCCGGCGCTGCTTGTTACACCCCTTGCAGACCGTTGCCACCGAGAAAGAACAGTTGCTGGCCGCCCTGACCCATACCAGGTGGAACAAGAGCCAGGCCGCGGCCCAATTGAATTGGTCGCGGATGACCCTGTACCGCAAGATCAAAAAGTACAGCCTTAACTATCTGATGTGATTACCTAACTCCATAAAGGTGTAACAGGCGGCATCGCCTGGGTTACACTGACGTCCCTCCATTGGCGGAGCACAGGCTGCCGCCCGCACAACATGTTTTCCTCCTCTCTTTTCTCATCGCCGATGTATCAGGGGCTGTGACAGCCGGCTTGCCGCCGGTTGGCACAGTGGTTGGTTCCCTTGGTAAAATAATCCATCATTTCAGCTCGTTGTTATTGTCTTTTCTGCTTTTGCGTCCCCTGGCATCAACCTTGCTATCTTCCTCCGGGTGTACAGATGGTGCTGTCAGGCTAGGGAAAGCAGCGACGAGGCTGTTTCAGGGTGCCGGTAAAATAGAAAGTCCAATGGAAGAACCGCTCTATGAAAGCAAGAAAACAAGATGTGCCATGCCACATATCTGACCTGAACGTTTCCGAATGTGAGGGGCGTTATGCAAACAATTTCAAGGTTGGCCATAACGCCTGTGAGTTCGTAATGGATTTTGGCCAGCTCTTTTCAGGCAGATTCGAGGAGCGATTCCATTCGCGCATCGTCACCAACCCGGTGAGCGCCAAGTACTTCCTCGAGGTTCTCCAGCGTTCCATCACGGAATATGAAAAGAAATTCGCGGTCATTCCCTTGGAGGGGCAGGGCAAGGAGGCGGGTACGGAGTGAGGGGGAACAGGGCGGACCGGACATGGCAATTGCCGGGATTGTGCACCATGAAATGCACACAGCGGGATCAGCGGAAAGATGAATCCGCAACAGGATCAACTATCAGAAATGTCTGAAGAAACTCGGCAAAAGGCGCAAGCGGACTGTGGTGAAGCAATGTACCGCGACCAGTGGCAGCATTTGGGCGACGAGCTCTTGCTGCACGATCTGCGTTTGCTGCTGGCATTCCATGAAAGGCGAGTATTGCTGGCGGATGACACCGGTGCTGGAACCGGTTTTTTCATCAGCGAAGCGGAAGTCCTTGGCCTGCTCAATCTCAGAGTTGCCCCGTCTGTTCAGCCTGGCGCGGATCAGGAACAGGCAACCCTTGCCCAACTGCTTGTTGACCACGAAGAGCGGCTGCATCGCAAAACCGCCGCCAGCCAGCGCGCCGGGATCCGGCTGCCGCTCGTGCAGCTGCAGAAGGTGTTGGGGCTGGACCGTTTTGAAATGGGGGTCGTGGTGACGGCGCTGGCCCTTGATTGCGACAAGAAATATGAGCGGATTTACGCCTTTTTTAACGATGATCTCAATAAAAAAGCGCCGTCTATGGAGCTGGCCCTGAACCTCTTCGGCGGCGGCCAGGAGAACAGGCTGGCCCTGGCCGGGTACTTTGCCCCGCACAATCCCCTGCTCTCCTTCGGATTGGTGCAGCTTGTCAGCGGCCATGAGGAAGAGGGCTGCCTTTCCGCACGGTTCAGGCTCGACTTAGGCCTCAAAGCATTGCTGATGGGTGAAGAGAGTCTGCATCCTGCCCTTCTCAGGGTGGCGGTCTTGGAATATCCGGCCAGCGAGGCGCAACTCTCCGGCGCAAAACGCAAACTCCAGGAGGAGATCAGAGGGATTTTGACCTCGGCGATGGAAAGCGAGGCAAAGGGCATGGTGTTCTGGCTGCACGGCAATGCCACCATCGAAAAGAAGGAGATGGTGGCTGGCCTGGCCCATGACCTCATGATCCCCATGCTCACCGCCGATCTCGAGGATGTGGCCGCGGAACCAGATCCGGCCGCCACCCTCACGCTGCTGGCCCGGCAGGCCATTATCCGGTCGGCATTGCTCTTCTTCAGCTCGGGGGAGCTGCTGGGCGCGGAGGAGGAAAGGGGCCGGAGCCTGCGCCGCCTAGTGTTGAAAACCATGCGGGAATACCCCTGGTTCATCTTTGTCGATGCCCAGGATCTCTGGACTCCCGATGACGCCGGGGAAACCCTGGACTGGTACCCCATGGAACTGGGAGCGCCGGATTATTACGAGCGCCGCAAAATGTGGGCTGAGCTCCTTGCCGGGCAGCCGGTGGAGGGGAGCGACCTCGATGCCGTTGCCAGCCGTTTCAGCTTTTCAGAAAGCCAGATAAGGCGGGCTGCAGGGTATGCACGGCTTACGGCCCGCGAGGAAAAACTTGATCTGCCGCTGCTCTCCAGGGCCTGTTCCCTGCAGTCGTCCCGGCGTTTGAGCCGTTATTCCAGGAGGGTGGTTCCCCGCCATCTCTGGGACGACTTGGTGCTGCCCGCGGATAAACTGCTGCATCTGCGGGAGATCTGCGGTTTTCTCAAAAACAAGCATCAGGTCTATTTCGAGTGGGGGTTCGACAAAAAGCTGGCCCTGGGGCGCGGGCTCAATATTCTCTTCACCGGTCCCTCGGGCACCGGCAAGACCATGACCGCCGAGATCATCGCGGCCGAGCTGCACCTGGACCTCTACAAGGTTGACCTGTCGGCCGTGGTCAGCAAATACATCGGCGAAACCGAGAAAAATCTCAACCGCATCTTTGCCGAAACCGCCACCGGCAACGCCATTCTTTTCTTTGACGAGGCCGACGCCCTGTTCGGCAAGCGCAGCGAGGTCAAGGATGCCCACGACCGCTACGCCAACATTGAAACCAATTACCTGCTACAGAAAATGGAAGAGCATGAGAACGTCATCATCCTCTCCACCAACCTTGGCAAGAACATGGACGAGGCCTTCCTGCGCCGCATGCATTTCACGGTGGATTTCCCTTTCCCGGACGAAAAG
>JBAZSA010000072.1:0-12149 GCA_041662645.1 Desulfurivibrionaceae bacterium | reverse complement strand
CACCAGATAATTTACACTGGTGAGGGCTATTGGCAAATACATGTACATCTTCTTCCTCCCTTACTCATTCTTGTTGTGTTGCAATACTGTTGAGAAAATGCCGCCCCGTTCACCGCTCGCCGGGAAAACCCCCCGTGCATGAAGCTTCAGGATTGGCTGTTAATTTTTGAAACAGCGCTTTCAAGTTTGGCCGCGTCGAATGGCGTCATAACAACAGACCACAGGTCAGGCAGATACCAATTTTCGCTGGCCTGCAGCTGCTTACGAAGCAGATTCACCCAAACGGTCTTGCGCTCGAACCCTTTCCGGTCATTGGCCCCGAGAACAAGGCAAAATATCCGGTGCGCGCACAGAAAGCGGATCAGGGGTTCCCCCGTCAACCTTTCCAGAATATGCGTATGAATCCTTACCCCTTCCTGGTTGGCGAGCTTGGTGGCCAGGGAAACAAATTCTTCCTGTCTTTCCCTGGCCGCCGATCTTTTCCCATCAGCCATCCGGCCTGCCTTGCAAACGGCATGCAGAATCTTTGTGGTCCGCCGGGCAAGCTCAACGGCATGGATGGTGGCGGAAAGATCGACGCTGGCGCCAGTCAGTAAAAGTGCGATACCAGCTTCCATGGACGCTCCTCGGATGCCCTAATGGGCAATCATTGCCGGAACGTATAGCACTAACCATGCCACTGAACTTATCCTATTGTTTACAGGTTGTTTTGCTTGATTTCAAGGAATAACGGCAACGGCGGCTGTGTTCACAGTTGAAACAGTAAATCGTCAACTATCTGTAATTATGCCTTTTTTGCATGTGAAACAATTGTTTCTGATTGAAACAACAAGAATGGAAAACTTGAAAAAATGGGGAAAAATCGGCTACTTCTCGGAAAACAGATTGAGTTCCTTGAGCCGCCGCCACAAGGTGGTGCGGGAAATACCAAGCAGGCGCGCGGTTTCGGTCTGGTTGAAACCGGTGCTCCGATATACCTCGGTGATATGCTCATGCTCCAAGGCCTTCAGATGGCTGGAATTTTTTTCAGGGACAGGGGGCTGAATTCCGGCGAAGAAAATATCCGGAGGGAGATCCTTTCCCGTGAGAACGGGCTCATGGGAAAGGGCCACTGCCCGCTCCACGATGTTCTGCAGCTCCCTGACGTTGCCGGGAAAGGTGTACGAAGAGAGCGCATCAATAAAATCCTTGGAGATTTCCGGCACCATGGGCTTGCCGAACTGTGTGGTGATGAGCGTGACAAAATGCTCCACGAGCAAGGGGATGTCTTCTGGACGTTTGCGCAGAGGCGGGATATTGATCATCACCACCTTCAGACGGTAGAAAAGGTCCTGGCGGAACTCGCCTGCGGCGATCATCTTCTCGATATCACGATTGGTGGCGGCAATGAGCCGTACATTGATGCTGACCGGAGCAACGCCGCCCACCCGCAACAGGGTCCGCTCCTGGATAACCCGCAGCAGCTTGATCTGCATGGGAATGGGCATCTCGCCAACTTCATCCAGAAACACGGTGCCGCCGTTGGCAGCCTCAAGCAGCCCCAGCTTGGTGCTCACCGCGCCGGTAAAGGCACCTTTTTCATGGCCAAAAAGCTCGTTGGCCACCAGCTCTTCACTGAATGCCCCGCAATTGAAGGGGATAAAGGGATGCTGGCTGCGGCCGCTGGTGCTATGGAGCGCCTTGGCCACCAGCTCCTTGCCTGTGCCAGACTCCCCCTGGATAAGCACATTGCAGTTGAGCGGCGCAATCTGCCGGATGGTTTCAAAAATCTCCTGCATGGCCGGAGAGCGGCCAATGATTCCGGCAAAACGGTCGGAAAAGTCCGGCTCCTGCGTGATGCGCCCTGTCGTCCCAGCGTCTTCCAGGGCGTCGCGCACAGCGTTGCGCAGCTCCTCCAGACGAAACGGCTTGGCAAGATAGTGGTACGCTCCGGCCTTCATGGCCCGAACCGCATGATCGACCGAGGCGTAGCCGGTCATCATGATGACCTTGGTCGCCGGAGCCAGGGCAATGACCCGCTGGAGAATGTCAAGGCCGTCGGCATCGCTGAGCCGGACATCCGTAACCAAGACATCCGCCGGCTCTTCGGAAAAACGCGCCATCGCCTCGGCAGCGGAGACAAATCCCTCCACCTCGTAGCCATCCTTGCCCAAAGCCTGGACAAGGCGGCGGACCGTGACGATTTCATCGTCCAGAATATGGATGCGAATTTTTTGCGGCGCGCTTTCTGTCATTACAAGTGGTTCCCAAACAAGACATGGCAACAGGAAAGAATTCCCCCGGGAAGAGCATCTCCCCAACAGAGGCATGGCTAGACTAGCACGCTCCCCGTTCCCTTGCAAAGTGATTTTTCATTGCCCCCGTCCATACTGGAGTGCAGGAAAAATACATTGGCTTTCCACACGACCTGGCGTATTTTTATTTTCCTGGCATCCACGCCCACCCAATCCCCCAAAGAGGACACATGACAGACCAGAGCATGCCCCAAGACAAGCAAACCACCGTCCCCATCGATGATTGCCAGGAGCTGCGCCTTGCCTGTCTTTTCTGTGGAGAAAGGGCGATTCTTTCCGGACGCTGACACAACGCCAAAGTGCTCTGCACGGTGTGCGGAATGGAATCCTCGGCAAATGCCTATCGGGAACAGATCGAAAACTGGCAGGAGAGTGTGTGCCGCGGCCTGGATCACAAACAGAGGCCGTGAACAGGGAAATTTTCGCCACGCGGATTTAAAAAAAGAGGGAGTTGCGGCACTGGCGTTGGTCTAAAAAAGGACGCGGGGCGAAAATCGCCGGGGGGATGCTCAGATTTTATAACGCTGATAAATTTCCAACCGCACCGGACAATCGCAGGTGTAGAGGCTGCCATATTGCTTTTTGTAGGGACACTCTTCATCGCCCTGGCCACCCTGGGCAACGAAATAAAAATTATCCCCATCAATGGGAAAAGCCGGCCGGCAATACGTATGGGACTCCCGGCAGGCATAGGCCCGTCTACAGAGTGGCGCCGGAGAGTTTTTCTTTCCAGTCATTGATTTTTTCCCTGCCGTAGGATTATTTTTTTGATCCTATCACATGGCAGGGGTATTAAACACCATCATGGGTTAAACACAATACGGAAAAAATACGGGGCCAGGCGCGGATCGCGCTTAACGCGATGCGCCATGATCCCTTATTTGTTGCGGTCGGATATAAAGGTATCCATCTCCTGCATGAACTTTTCGTAGCATTCCGGGCAATAGCCATGCGACATGAGCATCCCTGCTTCCTTGCACATGTATTCGTCAATAGTCACCCAATCCCCGCCGCCAGGCTCTTTGCCTTTGTCGTTTCTGATTTTTTTACACACCGAGCAGATGGCGAGAATATCCTCATACACCTTCAGCCGTTTTTTCATCTCCTGTTTTTCAAGACAATTCCGGAGCCGCAAGGCTAGATCTTCATAGGCATAGGGTTTGAGCAGATAATCATCGGCCCCGCTCCGCAAGGCCTCGATGGCGGAAGAGATGTCGCCAAATCCCGTAAGAATGATTACCCCGATCTCGGGGCTCCTCGCCTTTGCCCCCTTAAGCACTTCTATCCCGGAAATTCCTTCCATGCGCAGGTCCGTCAGCACCAGATCGTAATGGCGCTCCTGCAAGACGGCAAGCGCTGTTTCCCCATCGGCGACCGCAGTGGCCCCATACCCCATTTCCTCGATATCCCGGCGCAGGGTATGCCGGATGATCTCTTCATCGTCAACCAGAAGTATGTTTTTCCGCCAGCGACCCGCTTCTGCCATCATGCCCGTCCCTCCACCGGCAAAAGAACCGTAAAGGTGGTGCCAACTCCGAGAGCGCTCTCCACCTCGATTGTTCCGCCATGCCTGGTCACGATGCCGTAACTTACCGACAGGCCAAGACCAGTGCCCTTGGCCGCTGATTTTGTGGAAAAAAACGGCTCAAAAATCTTTTCTTGATCCTCCGGGGCAATACCATGGCCGCTGTCTTGAAACTGCACGGCGACATACCCATCCCTTTTCTCCGTCCGCACGGTTATGATGCCGGACTCTCCGGTAATCGCCTCCTCGGCATTGGTGAGAAGGTTGAGGAATACCTGCTTGATTTGATCCTCCACCGCCTGTATCCCAGGCAATGACGGCGCAAAGTCCTTGACCAGGGAGATGTGCTTATTCTTCATATCCTTTCGACAGAGCAACAGAATATCCTCCAGGGCGGCATGCACATCCACCTGAACCTCTATCCCACTGGTCGGACGATTAAAACTTTGCAAATCCTTGGTAAGCCTGGCAATGCGCCCGCACTCCCGAATAGCAAGATCAACCATCTGGAGATCCTCGCCCCCAAAAATAGCCCGCCGTTTCAACCCATCCAACACATTAAGGATGCCGCAGATAGGATTATTGAATTCATGGGCGATGGAGGCGGCCAGCTTACCCACCGCGTTCAATTTTTCCGCATGGAGCAGCTGCCGGTGAATCTTTTCCAGCTCCGCCGTACGCTGGCTGACCCGTTGCTCCAGCAGTTCCCGCGCTTCCCGCTCCCGAGCCTCCTCATTTTTTCGTTCCGTGATATCCGTGCCTATACTTATTTTTGCCCGGATATCCCCCATCCACTTGATGGCCCGGTCATGATGCTCATACCAGAGCCCGGTCACGGTGTTCTGATTTTCCCAGACATAGACGCCGCCACGGCCTCGCTTGACGCCATTGGCGGCCAGCACCTTTTCCGTGCTGCAGAAAGAACAGGGGCCATCTTGTCCGCATTGCATGACCGTCCAGCATATCCGGCCAGCGCCTTCCCCAAAAATCTCCCGGGCATGACGATTCATGAAAAGAATCTCATAGCTGTGCATGTTGACCACATAAATAATTGCGTCAAGGCTGTCGAGCACAGTGAGCAGACGCTGGTGCGCCCTGGCCAGGCTCTTTTCGACCTTTGCACGCTCGGCGATCTCCTTGTGCAGCTGCAGGTTTGTCTCGGTAAGGCTGATAGTGCGCTCGGCAACGAGCTTTGAGAGATGCGCGCCATGCTCACGCATCTGCGCTTCATCCTCCTTTCGCTTGGTAATATCGCAAACCAGGGCAAGGATAGTGCCGCTCTCGTCATCGGGAATGGAGAGAAAACCGAGCAACAATCGCTTTTTGCCAACAAAAATTGTCTCCTCCTCCCCTACCCACAGCGGATGCTGATTGACCGACTCGACAAGCGTGCGCAATTCGGAGGCATATGGTTCCTGGAAAAGGCCGGAAAAAAAGTCCGCGCCCAAAAGTTTTTCCTCGGGTTGGCCGAACAAATCGACAGCTTTGGCGTTCACATAGATGATCTTCTGCGTCTGGGTAAAATGGATCACCCCTTCGGACATATGGTCAAGCACCAGCTCAAGGTTCTTTTGCGAGCGCAACAGCTCTTTGGTGACTTCTCGCTGATAGATGCCTTCAATCCCGAGGATCCGTGACTCCGGCTCGGATATCGTCCGTCTTTGGCAATTTGCGATGAGCTCTTGCACATGGAGAAAAATATTCTTGACTGAACCCTTGGCGATGCAGGCATCCGCACCATAGGAGAGAAAATCCATTTCGCCTTCTCTGGCAATGGCGGAAAGAATTACGATAAACACTTCCTGCAGGTGGGGCATGCTACGGACAATGCGACACAGCTTATCCCCGCTGATATTGGGCATAACCAGGTCGACAAACATGATATCAGGGACAAACCCCTCTTCAAGGACCCCAAGGGCCGAAAGGCCATCATGGGCAACGCGAACCTCATGGCCTTCCTTTTCCAGAAAACTGGAAATAACCTCGAGGATAAGCGGATGGTTGTCCACCGCCAGAATCTTTTTGGGCATGGGTGCTTCCCCTGTGACAACAGCCGGAAGAAGAATGAAGATGTCCTAATTATGTGCAGATTTATCCAAAAAAGTCAAAGACCAGAAAACACCCCTCCACGGCGTCACGACTTCCCTGGGACAGAAAAAACAGGAGCGCTGCGCTCACTGATCCCGCGCCTGAGCACCTCCTTGTTGTAGGCGGCAATGGCATCACGGCGTTTGAGCATCCCCACCACCCAGCGGTTGTCCTCCGCCTCCACCACCGGAATCTCCTCCAGCCCCTTTGCATCGAACAGGCTCATGGCGGTGTACAGGTTGTCTTCGGGGGTGAGCACCACGACCTTGCGGGTACAGATGTTTCCCACCCGGGCGGAGAGCCGCAACTCCTCGTCATGGAGAATGCTTTTCACGTCTTGCAGGGAGACAACCCCGGTCATCCTGCCGGACTCATCGACCACCGGAAAATAGAAGCTGTCCTTGGCCATGCTGAAGATGGTCAACAGCTGGTCCACGTTGGCCTGTTCGCTGACAAAATCCACATCCTCGCTGACAACCCTGCCGACCTTGATGGATTTCATCACCGAAATTTCCCTGCCTTCATGGAGATCAATACCCTCCCGGCTAAAATCCACGGTGTCTATGGAGTCCGGATTCAGACGACCCGCCACCACCGTGCCGATGATGCTTGAGAGCATGATGGGGATGATAACCAGATAGTTGCCGGTCATCTCAAAAAGCAAAAAGATGGCGGTAAGCGGCGCATGGGTGGCGGCGGCGAGAAAGGCACCAATGCCCACTGCGGCATAGGCGCCGGGATTGGCGGTCTGCTGGGGCAACAGCCCATGGGCCACGGAACCGAATGCGCCGCCGGTGACAGCGCCGATGAAGAGCGCCGGGGCAAACATTCCGCCCGCGCCGCCGGAGCCGAGGGTGAGGGCGGTAGCCGCGATCTTGAAAAAAATCAGCGCCCCCATCACCCACAGCACGCCCTGACCGGCCAGCACCTCTGCCATGTAATGATATCCGTCTCCCATGACTTGGGGAAAACCCATGGCCAACACGCCAAGACCCAGGGCGCCCACCAGGGGTTTGAGCTGCGGATGCAGGGGGAACGCGGCAAAACGGTCGCGGATCGTATAAAAGACATGGATGTGCAGAACGGCCACCAAGCCCATGATCACACCCATCAGCGAATAGAGCGGAATTTCGACCAGGGAATTGACCAGCTCATAGGCAGGGATGGGGAAGGCCGGAGAAGCGCCATAATACCCGCGGGAAACAACGGTGGCCATGGCCGAGGAGATCACCAGGGCAGCAAAAGAGCCTATTTCGTAGGTGCCCAGCAAAACGATCTCGGCGGCGAAAAATACCCCGGCAATGGGGGCGTTGAACATGGCCGCCACCCCGCCGGCACTTCCTGCGGCGATAAAGATTTTCATCCTGCTGCCGGAAACCCGGAAGAACTGGCCGAACTGCGAGCCCACCGCGCCGCCCACCTGGGCAATGGGCCCTTCGACCCCGGCGGAACCGCCAGTGCCAATGGTCAGGGCGCAGGAAAGGATCTTGAGGATGATGGTCCGAAACCGGATTATCCCTCCTTCGAGATTGACCTGACGCAGGAATTTCGGAAAACCGTACCCGTTGACCTCGCCGGGAAAAAGCAGGGAAAGAGGGATGAGCAGCACCATGCCGCAGAGGGGGATCAAGGGCAGAAACAGGAGATGCAGCCCTCCCTGTGCCAGGCCGAGCAGGGCGGAGCCTCCGGCAAAGAGCGAGTCGTGCACCAAGGCGACGGTGGTGCGAAAGAGGATATTCGCCGCCCCGGCCATCAGGCCGATACAGGCGGCGATGACAATCACCCGGAAATTTTCGCCCGGCAGGATTCTTCTAATCTTGGTCTTCATGCCTTCTCCGGAATTTCGCACCCCAGCAGCCGTGCCTGGCGCAGAAAGTATGCATCGGTCATCCCGGCGATAAAATCACGGGCCAGGGCGGCGGGCTGCTGGCCCTCGACATACTCCCGGCCTTGTTCGTGTAAAAAATTGGCATACATTTCCGCCTGCCGCTCCCCACGGGCAAACTGGTCAAGGCAGGATTCGAACAACACCCGGTAGCAGCTGGTAATCTGGGCAAGCCCCTTCTTGATGGCCGGGTTCAGATAAATCCGCTCGTAGTTGAATACCTTCAGCTCCTTCAAGCCCTCGGAAACCTCCTTGCTGAAGGCAATGGCCCCATCTTGCAAACCATTGGCGATCAGGTCCGTCACCAGACGGTAGACAATGCTGCCGTTGGTCCGGCCAAAAAGCTCCTGGCAAGGGGAAGGGATATCCGCCCGGCTGATGAGCTTCAGCTCGATGGCATCCTCGATGTCCCTGCCGATATAGGCAATGGTATCCGCGAACCGGACAACGCAGCCCTCCATGGTCATGGGGACCAGTTCGTGGCGATGGTCTTGGGCCTTGGCCGCCCCTTGCAGGTCAAAATCAGCAAAGGTCTTGCCGCGCTGGGGCGCAAGGCTGCGGTTGTGGATCTCCCCATCGTGGCACATGATGCCATCCAGGGTTTGCAGGGTCAGGTTCCAGCCCCTGCCCTGCCGTTCGATGTGCTCCAGAAACC
The DNA here is from genome assembly GCA_041662645.1 of Desulfurivibrionaceae bacterium. Lineage (GTDB taxonomy): Bacteria > Desulfobacterota > Desulfobulbia > Desulfobulbales > Desulfurivibrionaceae > Thiovibrio. The sequence continues at coordinate 3,702 of JBAZSA010000072.1, read as the reverse complement.
GGACACTTTGCAGATTATGCTGGAAAGAGGGCAGGCCATGCCCGCGGCAGAGTGCGTCCAGAACCTTTTCCCCATCATGGCCAAAGGGCGGATGCCCGATATCATGGCCAAGGGCGATGGCCTCGATGAGATCTTCATTGAGCCGCAGATAGCGGCCAATGGTCCGGGCGATTTTTGAAACCAGCTGCACATGCAAAACCCGGTGGGTGATATGGTCGTTTTTGACCATGTAAAACACCTGGGTTTTATCGATGTAGCGTGTGTAAGCCCGCGAATGCAAAATCCGGTCGCCATCAACGGCATAGGCCTGACGATGGTCCTCGTCCTGCCCCTCCTCGTTTCGCCGCCGGATTCCCTCCCGGCTTAAGCTGGCAAGGGACGACAGACGGCTAGTCTCAAGGGCTTCCAATTGGTTTTTCAGGGCAAGCAAACAGGAATTGGTCTCAAGGCGCATGGATGTATGGTCCGCTGGTGTGGTGAAAAAGGGATAGAGGAGTATATCCCAGCAATGCGTTCCACACAATGTTTTGTCCAATTTTGACAAGAATCAGCCTGCCAAGCCCATCATATCATTTTCCCCGTGCGCTTTTTACATAATTTAGGTAACAATACCTATAGTGAAGCCGGACGAATGGAACGCCATCTTCCTCCAAGTTAAGGATGCCAAGTGCCTCTCTCCCGCCCAATAGCCATTGTCACCCATCCCCTGTATCTTGCCCACGACACCGGCGGCGGCGAACATCCGGAGGCACCTGGCCGCCTCACTGCGTTGCTGGCCAAGCTACAGGAGTCGCCGGTCAAGGACCGGCTCGGCTTTATTGAACCCCGCAAGGCGGAACGGCGCTGGCTGACAACCTTCCATGACGAACATTACCTCTTCCGCCTGGAAGAGTGCGCCCTTTCCGGCAAAACCTACCTCGACCACCAGGACAACCAGCTCTGCTTTGAATCCTACGAGGCGGCTTTGCTCTCGGCGGGAGCAGGGCTTACCGGCATCGACCTGCTTGAAGGCCAAGAAGATCTGGTATTCTGCGCGGTGCGGCCCCCGGGGCATCACGCCGAAAGCAATCTGGCCCTTGGGTTTTGCTTCCTGAACAACTGCGTGGTTGCTGCCCGTTATTGGCAGCAGCAGTATGGCCGCAAAAAAATTCTGATCATCGATTTTGACGCTCATCACGGCAACGGCATCCAAAGCGCTTTTGAGGAAGATCCAGAGGTCTTTTACCTCAGCCTGCACGAGCATCCCACCTTCAGCTTTCCCGGCAGCGGCTACGCGGAGGAAACCGGCACCGGCCCAGGGCGCGGGGCCACCCTGAACATCCCCTTGCCCCCCGGAGCGGACGACCAGATGGTGCTCAATGCCTTGAGCAAAAGAATCGAACCTGCCCTGGCTGCCTTTGCCCCGGAACGGATCATTGTTGCCGCAGGCTTTGACGCACACCGCGACGATGATATGTCCGGCCTTGCCTATTCCACGGCGCTCTACGGCAAGTTTGGCGAATATCTGGCTGCTTGGGCGCAAAAATTCTGCCAGGGCAAGCTGCTGTCCATTCTCGAGGGCGGTTACCACCTGGAAAGCCTGGCCGACAGCGCGGCCACCTATCTCACCGCCTTAAGTAACCACAGTACAGAGGAATAACCATGTTCATCACCCAGCACATGACCAGAAACCCGGTGACCGTTTCCCCGGAAACCACCCTCCCCGCCGTGCGGGAAATTCTGCAAAACGGCAAGTTCCGCCACCTGCCGGTGGTGGATGGCGAAAATCATCTGGTGGGCATTGTCACCGACCGGGATTTGCGTTCGGCCTCCCCTTCCTCGGTGCTCCCCCCGGAGCGGCTCAAAGCCTGTCATTCGGAATTCGACCAGACCCCGGTCAGCGCCATCATGAGCCGCGCTTTTTTCACCTTAAATCCCATGTCCACCCTGGACGACGCCCTGATCCTCCTCGACCGGGAAAAGATCGGCGCCCTGCCCGTAGTGGATCAGGAGCAGCGGGTCATCGGCATGTTTTCCATGCGCGATCTCATGGCCGCCTACCGCAGGCTTTTCGGCCTGGGCGAACGGGGGAGCGCCATGATCGTGGTGGAGCATGACGGCAAACGCAAACCGCTTTCCCGCATCGCCAAGGTACTTGAGGAACACAGCATCCGTTTTACCCGCCTCATCCGCACCGAGGCGGAAGAGAATATGCCGGAACGCATCTATCTGCGGGTCAACACCTACAACATCAGCGCCGTGCACCAAGCCCTCGGAGAGGCAGGCTTTTCCGTGGTTCTGCCGGAAATTCCAGAATTTGTTGTGTAGCACACACTTCAGCACAGGACAACGTTATGCTCACACCGCTTTTCTACCCGGAATCCATTGCCGTGCTCGGTGCCTCCCGCACTCCGGGCAAAGTCGGGCACGATATTGTCGCCAACCTGCTGGCCAGCGGTTATGCCGGACGGATCATCCCGGTAAATCCGGCGGCCCCGGAGGTGCTGGGGTTGCCCTGCCTGGCCGACATCAGGAAGGCGAACGAAAAGATCGATCTCTGCCTTATCGCGCTTCCCAGCAGCCTGGTCCTGGAAGCGGTGCGCGATTGCCTCGAAGCCCAAGCCAAGGCGATCACCGTTATCAGCTCCGGCTTCAAGGAAACAGGGCAACAAGGCGCCGAGCTGCAACAGCGGATCGCTGATCTCTGCCAGAGCCACAAGGTTCCCCTGCTTGGCCCCAACTGCCTCGGGCTGATCAACACCGAAAACCGGATGAACTGTTCCTTTGCCAGCCATATGCCGCAACCGGGCTCCATTTCGGTGATCTCCCAGTCCGGGGCCATCTGCACTGCTCTTTTAGACCTGGCTGCAGCCCGCCACACCGGCATCGCCAAGATGGTGAGCATGGGCAACAAGGCGGACCTCAACGAGGGGGATCTCTTGATCGCCCTGGCTGCTGATAAACAGACCAAGGTGATTGTCGCCTACCTGGAAGACATTGCCTGCGGGGACGAGTTTGTCAAGGCGGCCACCGAGGCCTCAACAAAAAAACCGGTGATCATCCTCAAATCCGGCACCACCGTGGCCGGACAAAAGGCGGCCTCCTCCCACACCGGGGTTTTGGCCGGAGCGGAAATCGCCTACGGCGCGGCCTTCATGCGCTCTGGCGTCATCCGGGCCGACAACTTCGAGGCCCTGGCCGACTATGCCGCCCTCTTTGCCATGCAACCCCTGCCCAAGGGCAAACGGGTGCTGATCATCACCAATGCCGGTGGCCCCGGCACCATGGCCGCCGATGCCGTGGAGAAATCAGGGATGATTGTGGCCACCCTGAACCGCAACACCGCCTCGGCCCTGCGCCAGAAACTGCCCACTGCGGCCAGTATCGGCAACCCCATCGACGTGCTGGGCGATGCGGAACCGGACCGCTATGTGGCCGCGCTGGAAGCCGCCCAGGAAGACGAGGCCGTGGATGCCATCGTGGTGATCCTCACCCCACAGGCCATGACCAAACCAGCGGAAACCGCCCGGGCCATCGCCAAAAGCAACAAGGGCGAAAAGCCCGTGGTGGTCGCCTTCATGGGCGGGACCGATGTCATGCCGGGCCGGGATGAACTGGTGGCTGCGGGCCTGCCTGATTATCCTTCCCCGGAACGGGCCGTGGCCGCGCTCAAGGCCCTGGTGGAATACGCCGCCTGGCGCAAGCGCCCGCCCCGGATGGTAG
>JBAZSA010000071.1:0-12452 GCA_041662645.1 Desulfurivibrionaceae bacterium | reverse complement strand
AGGCCAACCAGCACGAACGGATGCTGCCCGCCCACAGCATCACCCGGATAGGCGATGCACTGCCCGGCCTGGGCATTGTCGCGGCGGTTCTGGGCATTGTCATCACCATGGGCTATATCAACGAATCAGCCGAGGTTCTGGGCCACCATATCGGCGCGGCCCTGGTCGGCACCTTCTTTGGCGTACTTGCCTGTTACGGATTTGTCGGCCCCATGGGAACCAAACTGGAACACCATGCCCATGAACGCGAGACCTATCTGCGGGTGATCAAGACATGCCTGCTCGCCGCCTATTCCACCAGTTTTATGGTGCAATTCGCCGTTGAGGCCGGACGGCGCGCCATTCCCGGCGATGATCGCCCTTCCTTTGCCGAGACTGAGGAGGCCATCAAGAAATGGAAGACAAAAACATAATCATCAGAAAGGTCAAGAAGGTCCAGGGGGGCGGCCACCACGGCGGCAGCTGGAAGGTGGCCTTTGCCGACTTCATGACCGGCATGATGGCTTTTTTCCTCCTTATGTGGCTGGTCAACATGACCACCAAGCCGCAAAAGGAAAAGCTTGCCCATTATTTCCAGGAGTACAGCATCTTTGAGGAGGGCGGCAAGGGCGGAGGCAAAGAACTCATCTCCACGGAACAAGAAGCCGCAACCCAAATCACCGTTACCCAGACTCCGCCTCCCTCTGCGGACACTGAAGGCGAAGCCAGCCCCGCCGGGCTGGAACAGTTCAAAAACAAGCTGGAACAGGAGATCGAGCAACGGCTCGCCGACCTCAAGGATCAGGTGCATATCGAGGTGGTCGAGGGCGGGGTCAAGGTGGACATCATGGACAAGGAGGGAAACCCCATGTTTCCCTTGGGCAGCACGGTGTTGACCGAAAGCGGCCAAAAAATTCTCAAGGTCCTCTGCGACAACATTAGAAATACCTCAAACCGCATTGAAATCGAAGGCCATACCGATGCGGTGAGCTACGCGAAAAAAGAATTCGGCAACTGGGAGCTTTCCACAGCCAGAGCCTCCGCCGCCCGGGTGGAGGTGGAGAAAAACGGCATCCCGCCCAGCCGCCTCCTCCGGGTTTCTGGCTATGCCGCCACCGAGCCGATCATCAAGGATAACCCCTTTGACCCGCGCAACCGGCGAATAAGCCTGCGCCTCTACCCAGAAAAAAAAGGCGCCTCGCCTGCCCAGCCGCAAGCACAAGCGCCGGTTCAGCCAAAGCCAGCACAACCGCAGGCCCAGCCTCAGGCTCCCCAAACCGCGCCTCTGGTTCAGCCAGCACGGATGAAATAACCGCGGCAACTCTGGTCGATTGGCGAGCCGGTCAGCCGTCTCCCAGCATGAGCGGTGCTTGATTTTTCCTCGACCGGGCAGCAGGCTTCGCGCCTGCTACCCGGCATGGCATTGAGCGCCGCCGGGCGCAGCCCACGCCACGTTTTCCGTCTGTTGCCTCTGCCTTATCCCCACCTCTTTTACTCTCTGAGAGCTTCAACCCTGCCATTAGGGGTAATCACTCGTCACGTACAAGCAAGCAGCCCTCGGTTGTCTGCTGGTCGCAGGCAACATCCAGAAAATCTATTGACAGCACATCTGGTCCTCTGTAATGTGAATAAGCGTTCACATAAAGGAGCCTTTGTGCCACCAAAGAAAAATACCCATATCCGCCAGGAAGAGATTGTCCAAGCCGCGCTTCAGGTCATCGGCGACAAAGGGGTGCATGGTCTGACCATCACCGAAATCGCGGGCCGGGCCGGGATGAGCGACGCCAACATATACCGGCATTTCAAGGGGAAGCAGGAGATTCTCGAGGCGCTGGGGGAGTTTATCGGCGAGAGGGTCATGGGCAAGGCCGCCAGTATTGCTGCCGGCAAAGAATGCGCCCTGGCCAAGCTCGCCGCCATTTTCCGGGGACACACCGCGCTGATTGCCGCAAACCCCGGCCTGCCGAGGTTCATGTTCTCGGAGGAAATCCATCTCGGCAACCGGGAACTGGCCGCAGCCATGGCAACCAGGATGGCAGGCTACATCGAAACCTTGAGCGGCCTCATCGCTGCCGGGGTCAGCGCTGGCGAGCTCCAACCGGATCTCTCCCCACGGGAAACCGCAATCGCCCTGCTTGGCATGATCCAGCTCACGGCCCTGCGCTGGTCCATCACCCAGGGGGCTTTCAATCTGGAAGCAGAAACCGCCCGGCTGTGGGAAAACTTTGTCCGGCTCATCCGGCGCCAGCAGCCGGTGGCCCATCTCACGGAAACACTTGCCATGGACTCTGTATGAAAAAAATACTCATTGCCCTGCTGCTCCCCCTGTTCTGCGCTGCACCAGCCATGGCGGCGGAACCGCTTACCTTGGCCGAGGCCCTGGCAACCGCAAAAAAAAATCATCCCCAGATCGAGGAGGCCGCCGCATCCCTGACAGCCTCGGATGCCAAGCTCGGGCAAGCCAAGGCCAGTTACTGGCCCCAGATCAATCTCGCGGCTGACTGGAACAAAAGCGACACCTATCTACCAACCTTGGGCGCCATGAAGGAAACGGAAATGTCCTCCACCGCCGTGGTGGTCCGGCAGAACATCTATGATTTTGGCCGCACCGCAGGCGCTGCTGCGGCAGCCCGGGGCGTCAAGGCCGCCGCCGCCGAAAACCTCGCCGCCAGCCGCCAGGACGTGGCCTTCCGGCTCAAGACCGCCTGGTATCTGCTGTTTGCCGCGGAACAACAGGTGGAGGCCAGCCGGAAGACCGTGGCCGCCCGCGAAGCGCTTGGCCGCCAAGCCACGGAATTTTTCAAACACGGAACCCGCTCCAAGGTGGAAGCCGCCAGGGCAGAGGCCACGCTGTTTGCCGGGAAAAGCCTGCTGATCCGGGCCGAAAACAACCGCGATCTCGCCAAGCTGGAGCTGGCCAACGCCATGGGCGTGATGAGCCTTGATGACCGGCCCCTCCGCGAAACCGAAACCGTTACCAGCCCCGTTCCCGGGAATCTTGCCACCTTACGAGACGGGGCGCTGAACGGCAGAAGCGAGATGAAACGGCTTGCCGCCCTCCGGGACGCGGCCTCCGGCTCCCTGCGTTCCGCCAAAAGCGGCTACCTGCCCACCCTTTCCGGTATGGCCAGCGTTGGCGACGCCGGACAAAGCATGCTCCCGGAGGAGAGGGCCTGGGCCCTGGGGGTCAATCTCTCCCTGCCGGTCTTTTCCGGCTTTGCCACCAAGGAACAGGTGCGGGAGGCGGACGCGCTGATCCAGGGGGTGGAGGCCCAGCAAAAGAGCTTGCGGATGCAAATCGGCAAGGAGGTGGAGTCCGCTTGGCTGGCAATCAAGGAAGCCAGGGCGCGTTTTGAAGAAACCGCCAAGGAAACAGCGGCGGCCCAGGAAAGCCAGCGCCTGTCCATGGAGCGCTACAAGGAAGGCTTGGGAACCATGGTCGAGGCCATTGACGCCCAGGCCCAGGCGATGAACGCGGAAACCGCCCGGATTCAAGCGGGATATGATGAAAAAATCGCCCTGGCCAGACTGGACCGCGCCCTGGGCAAGGAATAAGCAGGATAGGGAGAACACCGATGCAACTTCTGGCAATACTGAAACACAAGAATACCCGCTCCATCCTGCTGGGGGTGGCCATTGTCGCCGCCCTTTTCCTGCGGCTCGTTGTCTTTGGCGCGCCGCGGGTGCAGATTGTCCATGTGGAAAAACGGGATCTGGCCGCCCAAGTCTATGGCAATGGCACGGTGGAAGCCAAGGTGGTGGTCAATATCGCCAGCAAGATCACCGGCCGCATCGTCGAGGTCGGCGCGGACCAGGGGGATACGGTCAAGCGGGGGCAGATCCTGGCAAAGCTGGACCTCAGCGAATTGCAGGCCCAGAATCGGCAGGCCGAGGCCAGTTTGGCCCTGGCGACAAAGAACGCGGCCCGGTTCAAGGCCCTGGCCGCCAAGGAACTGGTTTCGAAGCAGGAGGCGGAACAGTATGAAACCGCTTATCTGCTGGCCAAGGAGGCGGCGGTCGCCAGCCGCTCCCGGCTGGATGACGCCACCATTGTGGCGCCGGAGGATGGCGTTATCATCCGGCGCGATTTGGAGCTGGGCGCCACAGTGACCGCAGGGTTGCCGATCTTTCTGATGGCCAACCCGGATACCGTCTGGGTCAAGGCCAATGTGGACGAATCGCAGCTCAAGGGGGTGGCGCCCGGACAGCCGGCAACCATCACCCTCCGCTCCGCGCCGGGCGAAAAATTCCCCGGCCAAGTGGCCCGCCTCGCCTGGGAAAGCGACCGGGTCACCGAGGAGCTTGAGGTGGATGTGGCATTCACCCCGGCCTTGTCGCACTTCCGCCTGGGCGAACAGGCCGATGTGCTGATCGCGGCAGGGGCGAAGCAGGGAGCGCCCTCCATTCCCAAAACCGCCTTGGTGACCAGGGAAAAACAGCGTGGGGTCTGGGTGGTGGCAAAAAACCGCCTCCGTTTCCAGAAAGTCGGGACTGGCATTGAAGACGCCCAGTTTATCGAAATCACCACCGGCCTTGCCGGAAACGAAGCCATCGCCCTTGCCGATCCGGAAAAAATGACCCAGCTCACCGACGGCCAGAAGGTTCGGGTACATAAATGAATCTCGCCCTCCGCGACATCCGGCATCACAAAAGCCGCTTCATCCAGACCTGCCTTGGCCTCGGCCTGCTCCTCGGCGTGGTGATGAGCATGGGCGGCATCTACCGGGGTCTGTTCACCGATGCCACCGCTATCCTGAATTCCACGGCGGCAGATCTCTGGGTGGTGCAGCAGGATACCACCGGCCCCTTTGCCGCCACCTCGCGCATTCCAGAGGACATCAAATTCCGGATTCGGGCGGTGCCCGGGGTGGAACAGGCCTCAGCCCTGTCGTTTCAGAATATCCAAAGTGAGCGCAACGGCAAGCCCTTCCGTTTCTTCCTGGTGGGCTATGAGCTGGGAGGCTTGGGCGGGCCGCCAGTCATCGTGGCCGGACGTCCTATTGGGCAAAAGCATTACGAAATCGTGGTGGACCGCGCCATGAAGATTGCGCTGGGCGAGCAGTTGCGGCTGGCGGGCGATGACTACACCGTGGTTGGCCATACCGCCAGGATGGTTTCCTCGGCCGGCGATCCCGTGGCCTATGTGACCCTGGCCGATGCCCAGAAAATCCAGTTCAAGGATGACAACAACGCCATCCGCAACAGCCGCGAAAAACTCGCGGGCCAGCTTGCCCGCCTGCCCTTTCTTTCCCGGAGCCAGGCCGATCAGCTCACTCCCCAGGTGGCGGGGATCGTCGGCTCGACCCACATCGCCAACACCGTGGTGGCCCGGCTCGCGCCAGGCGCTGATCTCGCCTTGGCGCAGGAGCGGATCAACCGCTGGAACCATTTCCGGCCACTCACCGCCAAGGATCAGGAGCACATCCTCACCGAGGGCATGATCAAAAAGGCCAAGATGCAGCTCGGCCTTTTTCGGGCCATTCTGCTCGTCATCTCCGGGGTCATCATCTCGCTGATCATCTATACCATGACCTTGGACAAGCTGCGGGTCATCGCCACCCTGAAACTGATCGGCACCAGAAACCGGGTGATTGTCGGCCTAATCCTCCAGCAGTCGCTGCTCATGGGGCTGATCGCCTACGTCATCGGATTTGCTCTCATCTGGCTCACCCACGACAAATTTCCCCGGAGGGTGGATCTGGTGGCAATCGATCTGCAGCTGCTGTTCGGCATCGTGGTCCTGATCTGCATCGGCGCAAGCCTGGTGGGCATCCGCAAGGCCATGCGGGTCGAACCTGCGGAAGCACTGGGAGGATGACGATGTACGCCGTGCAGATTGAAAACCTGACTAAAATTTACGGCAGCGGCGACACCAAGGTCGTGGCCCTGGCCGACGCCACTTTTAACGTGACACCCGGAGAACTGGTGGCAATTCTTGGCCCCTCCGGTTCCGGCAAGACCACGCTGTTAACCACCATCGGCCTGGTCACCGAACCGACCCGCGGCAAGGTGGTGCTGGACGGAGAGCTCATCGCCGAGGATGGCTGGCCACAGGGGCTCGACCTCAAGCGGGTCCGGCGGGAAAAGTTGGGATTCATCTTCCAAGCCCACAACCTGATTCCCTTTCTCACCACGGTGGAAAACGTGATGATCGCCTTGGAAAATAACGGGGTGGGAAGCAAGGAGGCACGGGCGCGGAGCATTGTAATTCTCGAGAGCCTGGGTCTTGGCCACCGCCTTAACCACTACCCCTCCCTGCTCTCCGGCGGCGAATCGCAGCGCACCGCCATTGCCCGCGCCCTGGCCAACCGGCCTCGGGTAATCCTGGCCGACGAGCCAACCGCCGCGCTGGACACGGAAAACGGCAGACACGTCATGGCTCTGCTCAAAAAACTGGCGGTAGAGAACAACTCCGCCATCCTGGTGGTCACCCACGACCAACGGATGGTGGAAGGCTTTGACCGAATTTTCACCTTCAGCGATGGCCGGATTGTTGACGAGAAACGGAACCATGCGGGCTGAGGCGTTCCGCTAAAAAGAAAAAAGCCCGGCCTTTTCAGGTCGGGCTTTTTTTGTACAGGCTCTATTGTTTCTCAGTGCTTGAAAGACCGCTGGCCTGTGAATTTCATGGCCACCTGCGGCTTGGCCTCGTTACAGGCCTGGATGGTCTCGAAATCCCGCATGGAGCCCCCTGCCTGGAGAATGGCGGAAACCCCCTGCCGGATGCCGACATCGGCGCCGTCGCGGTACGGGAAAAAGGCGTCGGAGATCATCACCGAACCGGGCAGCCCGGCCTTATCCGCCTTGGTCTGGGAGTCGATCTTTTCCTGATCCGCCTTGCTGCGCTTGCCCTGCTCGATCTCCAGCACCATATCCGCATAGGGCAGGCCAAAGGTGTCGAAGCAGAGCATATCGGCATACTTGGTATAGGCCTTGTATACGGCAATGTCGGCCACGCCGACCCGGTCCTGCTCGCCGGTGCCGATGCCCACGGTGCAACCGTCCTTCACATAGATAACCGAGTTGGAGGTCACCCCGTGCTCCACGGCCCAGCCGAAGATCATGTCGTCGATCTCCCGCTGGGTGGGCTCGCGCTCCACCTTGTATTCCTGACCCTTTGAGGTGCAGACCGCGGGCTTGAGATCGGCCACGGAACGGATGGAGTTCACCGCCGACTGCTGGACGATGAGCCCGCCGTCGATCAGGCTCTTGAAATCGACATAGCGGTATTTCTCATAGTCGGCGAGCCGGTCGATACGGCTGATCCGCACCACCCGCAGATTTTTCCGGGCCGCGAGGATCTCCAGGGTGCCCGCCTCGAATTCCGGGGCGCAGACCACTTCCAGATAATTCTTGCTCAAAAGCTCGGCGGTTTCCTTATCGCAGGGCCGGTTGAGGATGACGGCCCCGCCGAAAGCGGCGATGCGGTCCGCCCGGTTGGCCCGGTCATAGGCGCGGGCCAGGGTCTCGCTGCAGGCTGCGCCGCAGGGGTTGTTGTGCTTGAGAATAACCGCAGCGGGTTTGCCCATGAGATACTTGATGATGTTCAAGCCGTTGTCGATGTCGGTGAGGTTGATCTTGCCGGGATGCTTGCCCACCTGGAGCATATCCTCAACCTTGATCCCGCTGACCAGCCCCTTGCCCGGTTCGATGAACCGGCAGTCGCCCAGCACCAGATTGCCGTTGGTCAGCTCATAGAGGGCCGCCTCCTGATCCGGGTTCTCGCCATAGCGGACGCCGCGCTCATCAACGCTGCCGTCCTCACCCACGATCTTCCAGGTCTTCTTCCGGTAGACCAGCTCCTGGTCGCCAAAGGTGATTTTCATCTCCATGGGAAAGTGGTCACCAAGAATGGTGGTGTACATCTTTTTCAGGTCTGCCATTGGGTTCTCCCTTCCTTATGGTTACGCGTATCGTTCAGGCAGCCTGCTGCCTGTCTCCCTTTGTTTGAAAAATCGCATCCCAATCCTTGCGGACCGGATCAAAACCCTTCTGCTGGATGGCGGCGCTCACCTCGGCGAGGCTCCGGTTGTCTCCGACCTCAAACTGCTCTCCCCCAGCGTCTGCCAAGCCGTATCCGCCCGGCGCGGTGCATGAGCCAGCCGAATAACGGGTAGGCCCCAGACCGATCATGCCGTCGCGATACCTGGCCTCCTCCCTGGTCGAGAGGTACAGCCCGACATCCGGATCAAACATCCGCAGGGCAAAGATCATCTGGCTGAGGTTTCTTTCGCTCACCGGAGCCAGCGGCTTGAATTCCCCTTGGGCCGGACGCATACGCGGAAAGGAGACGGTGAGCCCGGTCCGCCAGTAATGCTTCCTCAGCCAGGCAAGATGAAGTCCCAGGGCAAGTCCTTCCGCCCGCCAGTCCGCAAGACCGAGCAGGGCGCCGATCCCTACCTCCCGCATGCCGGCGGCCGCGGCCCTGGCCGGAGTTTCCAGCCGATAGTCAAAATCAGCCTTGCGCCCGGCAAGATGCACCTGCTTGTACACCTCCCGGTCATAGGTCTCCTGATACACGGCCACCGAGGTAATGCCGGCCCGGAAAAGCCGGGCATACTCCTCGGTTGCCAGGGGCTGCACCTCGATGGACAAGGCGGCAAAACGGCCGCGCAGCCGCAGGGCCAGCTCTTCGAGATAATCCACGCCAACCTTGGCAGGCGCCTCCCCGGAAACAAGAAGCAGATGATTGAATCCCCGCTGGTGCAAAATCATGGCCTCGCTTTCCGCCTCGGCAAAGGTCAAGACCCGCCGGTCAAAGGCATTGCCCGCCGAGAAACCGCAATAGGCGCAGCGATTGGTGCAGAAACTCGAAAGGTACACCGGCGCATACATCTGTATGGTCCGGCCAAAACGCTGACTGGTAATGGCGCCGGAGCGTTTGGCCATGGCGGAAAGATGCGGCTCGGCCGCAGGGGAGAGCAGGGCGGCAAGCCCATTCAGGCCGGGGCTCCCGGAACGCAGCGCCAGCAAAACCTCCGCCTCGGTGGCGCGGTTGATGGCATCCTGCAATGCTGGAAATTCGGGAATCGTGAACATGGCTACCGCAAGAACCCAAGCCCATCGTCGGGCGAGGAAGGGGCGGCGTCCTTACTTACCGTGCCAAGGCCTGCTTCGTAGGCAATCCGGCCCGCCTCCACCGCCATGGCAAAAGCCCGGGCCATCCGCACCGGATCGCCGGCCACGGCAATGGCCGTGTTAACCAGCACCGCATCGGCACCCATCTCCATGGCCTCGGCCACGTGCGACGGTGCGCCAAGCCCTGCGTCAACGATAACCGGCACCTGGGCCTGGGCAATGATGATCTCGATCTGAAAGCGGGTCAATATCCCCTGGTTGGTGCCAATGGGCGAGCCAAGGGGCATGACGGCAACAGCGCCCGCGTCCTGGAGGCGCAGGGCCAGGATCGGATCGGCGTTGATGTAGGGCAGCACCTTAAACCCTTCCTTGACCAGCTCCTCGGTGGCCTTGAGAGTCTCGATGGGATCCGGGAGCAGGGTTCTCGGGTCGGGGGTCACCTCAAGCTTGAGCCATTCCCCGCCGCCGGACGCCCGAGCCAACCGGGCCAACCGGATCGCCTCGCCGGCGTCCCGCGCCCCGGAGGTATTGGGCAGAAACAGATAGCGATCGCGATCCAGCACGCGCATGATGTCATCGGCCGGGTTGTCGAGATCAACGCGGCGCAAGGCCACGGTGACCATTTCACACCCAGAGGCGGCAAGCGCCTCCTTCATGACCTCCGGAGAGGAGAACTTTCCGGTGCCGCCAAAGAGCCGTGAGCGAAATTTTCTCCCCGCAATGGTCAACATCTCAACCGCCCCCCACAAACCGTATCAATTCAAGGACAGAGCCATCCTGCAATGCATGGCTCCCATATTCTTCACGGGTCAGAATCTTGCCGTCGCACTCCACCACCACGGCGGAGGCATCCAGGCCAAGCTGAATGAGATACTCAGCCACCCGCATCCCCGGCGCGATTTCCTGTGCTTCCCCGTTGCAAAAAACCTTCATCTACCCGACCTCATTTTCCGCTCCCAGCAGGAGCCGGACCACCTGATTCGCCTGGTGATGGGCGGCGATCCCTACCCTGGCCGCCATGAGCCCCTGCCCAGGCGCCGCACCGCTTACCCCGTCGCCGACAAGATAGATGCCCGGATAGAGCCGCCTGGTCCGAATCGCATTATTCTCGCCATAGCCAGCGATCCCCGAGGCTCCCACATAAAAAATCCCGGGGAGATGACGGAGGGCAGCTCGCAGACCAGCAGCCTTCATGGCCGGATCATCGAAACACTCCACCAGGGCATGGACATCCTTGAAGACAACGCCGATATCCTCTTCGGCCAACCGCCTGTCGATGGCGGTCACGGCGACATGGGGATTCACCCGCTGCAGAATATCCCGCAACGCCTCGGTTTTCTTCTGCCCGATCTGATCCACGAAATATTGCTGCCGGTTGAGGTTGGTGGGCTCCACCACATCATAGTCGGCAAGGAGCAATGAGCCGATGCCCATGCGGGCAAGGGCGATGGCCACCGAGGAACCAAGGCCCCCCAAGCCCATGATTCCGACCACCCTGTCCTCAAGACGAGCTTGCACGCCAGGGGTGTGCCGGGCATGGAGCAGCTGCCGCATCTCTACTGCGGTGGGCACCTTGCCCCGCTGCCACAGCCAGCATCGGTCTCCGTCGGACAACACGCTTTGCAATGTCGCCGGGTATCCGTTCACCAGCAGGATGTCGGCATCTTCTCCCTGTGCCCTCACCAGGTCGGCAATGGTCATTCCTGCATGAAAAGGAATCTCTTTTTCATTTACCAACAGCATGCCATGATGCCCTTTTGATCATCAACCCCTGCAAAAGGGGTAATACTAACCCACAGACATCAACGATGGTATATTTTTTTGCCCTTATACCCGGCCCCCTTCCCGGCCAAACGATCAGCGGGCAACAGCATCGCCCAACACGCTTACCGGTGTTGAGCGCGGGTTTTGCGCAAAAAAAAGCTGGCTTGAACAATCAGTTCAAGCCAGCTTTGGATTTTTAACAGAAGGCGTAAAGACTAATTGTCCTCTTTTGCCCCTTTTGCTTCGCTGTAATTGACCAGCTCAAGGATCGCCATCTCGGCCGCATCGCCAAGACGGTTGCCGGTGCGGATAATCCTGGTATAGCCACCGTTACGGGTCATGTACTCATCCTTGAGCACATCAAACAGCTTGGCCACAACCTTTTTATCCTGCATGAAGGAGAGGGCCTGACGCCGGGCATGGAGATCGCCACGCTTGGCCAAGGTAATCATCTGATCCGCCACCTTGCGAACTTCCTTGGCTTTGGGGGCGGTGGTAATAATTCTCTCGTGCTCGATCAGTGAGGTTACCATATTGCGAACCATGGCCTGACGGTTGGATGTTGTCCTGCCAAGTCTTTTCCCAGCTTTTCTATGTCTCATAACTACCCTCTTCCCAGATTTATGACTGCTCTTCAGACACCTTGTCTGACACGACAGGAGGCTCCCAGCCTTCTAATTTCATGCCCAGCGAAAGCTCCATCTCAGACAGCAATTGCTTGATCTCATTAAGAGATTTACGGCCAAAATTCTTCGTCTTCAGCATCTCAGGCTCGGACTTCTGCACCAGCTCGCCGATGTAACGGATATCGGCATTCCGCAGGCAATTTGCCGAACGGACGGAAAGTTCCAGATCCTCTACGCTGCGATAGAGGTTCTCGTTGATTGGCGACCGATGGTCAATGCGTGCATCGTCAACGGCTGGCTCAACAGATTCCTCGTCAAATGCGATAAAAACCTGCAACTGTTCTTTCATAATCTTGGCTGCATAGGCCAAGGCATCTTCAGGCCGCACGCTGCCATCGGTGGTGATTTCCAGAGTAAGCTTGTCATAGTCGGTCTGCTGACCAACACGCGCCTGGCTGACAAGGGATTTCACGTTAACAATGGGCGTAAAAATAGCATCGATGGGGATTACCCCGATCACCTGCTCTTCCGCCTTGTTTTTCTCGGCGGGGACATAGCCTTTCCCCCATTTCACCTCAAACTCCGCCTTAAACCCGCCGTCGCCGGTGATGGTGCAAATCTCCTTGTCAGGATTCATCACCTCCACCTTGCCCCCGGAAGTGATGTCTCCGGCGGTGACAGTGCCGATCTTGTTCTTTTCAATCTTGACGATCTGCGATCCGGGAGTATTCAGCTTCAGGCGCACTTCCTTCAGATTAAGGATAATTTGGGTCACATCTTCCTTAACCCCAGGAATGGTTGACAGCTCGTGGAGTGCGCCGTCAATTTTCACCGAAGTGATTGCCGCGCCCTGGATGGAGGACAACAGTATCCTGCGCAGGGAATTGCCGATAGTCGTGGCAAAACCGCGTTCCAATGGCTGGCAGACAAATTTGCCGAAATTTTTTGTATGGCTGTCCTGGTCTACTTCCAGTCTTTCAGGAATGATGAGCTCATGCCAATTTC
>JBAZSA010000070.1:0-12527 GCA_041662645.1 Desulfurivibrionaceae bacterium | reverse complement strand
CCGATCTTAATTTTTTACTCGACCATGACCGGTACGGCGTGTAGAGTTGGGGCCGCCGCCAGCCGAGGGGACAAGAAAAAAGGCCGCCCACGCCTTCGCCCCCTCCGTGAAGACGAGACATTTCCAGGGAGCGCCACCCCATGCAACGAGACCGGATCCGGGTCGCCCTGCTCTACCGCGGGCCGCAGCATGAAGGACGGGACGATTTTTCCTCCTTTGTCCCCATGGGACTCTTCAATGTCCTAAAAAGCCTGCGCGATGCGGGCTACGACGCCAGTCTGCACAACCTTTCCCATACCCCCCGCGCCGAACTGGCCGAAACCCTGCGCCGCCTCGACGCCGCAGCCTATCTCATCTCCGCATTTTTCGGCTGCCACCATGAGGCCTATGGCCTGGCCAGGACGGCAAAGAATATCTCCCCCGCAGCCCCCGTTATCCTGGGCGGCCCCCTGTCCGTGCTCGGGCCAGCCGTCCTGGCGCGGGTGGAGGAGATCGATTTTCTCATCCGTGGGGAAGGCGAAGAGGCAAGCGTTGCCCTGCTTGATTCCCTGTTCTTCGGACAGGGCGCCCCAGCCTCGGTTCCCGGCGTGGTTTTCCGCACCCCGAACGAGGTCAGCGAAACTCCCCCCCGGCTGCTGGCCGATATCGACTGCGGTTTCTTTCTGCCCTCGGAGGTGATGGGCCACTGCCACGGGGTCCGGCCGGAAAATTTCGCCGTGCTCATCTCCTCCCGTGGCTGCCCCTTTCGCTGCGCCTTCTGCTCCTCCACGGTGCTCTGGCAGAACCGGGTCCGCCACCACCGCGTGGATCTGCTGCTCCGCTACCTCCACGACCTGCGCGCTGCAACCGGAGCCATCTATTTTAGCCTGCGGGACGAAAATTTCCTGGTCAACCGGAGCCATGTGCGGGAATTCACCGAGGCGCTCAAACACAGCGGCCTCCATTATCTCTGGAACGCCCAGGGCTCGCCCCATCTGCTTGACGACGATCTGGCCCGCACCCTGGCCGAGGCGGGCTGCGACCAGATCCAGATGGGCATCGAGGCCATCCCCCCCCGGCTCTTGGCCCTGCTCAACAAACAGGGATCGCCCCCCAAGATAGCGGCGGCGATCCGCACCCTGCGCCAACAGGCCATCCGGCCTTTCGGCTATTTCATCTACGGGATGGACGAAACCGAGGGTGAGGGCGCGGAAACCCTCAATTTTATCAAACATTCAGGACTGCTTGACGCAGTGGCCTCCCCCCTGGCCCTGTATCCAGGCACCTGGCTTTCCCAGGGCGTGGAACCGGAGCATTTTTTCGCCAAGGGCGAGGTCCTCTTCTATTCCCCCGCCTCGGCACGGAAATGGAAGAAAAAATACCAGCAGGCGCTGGCCACGCTCTACGAACAAGGAGGGTTTCGGTGGGAGGAGGTTGCTCCGGGCCCGGAGCCGAATCCGGTCCGGACCGTGGCCCGCCATTTTCAGCTTTTAGGGCAAGGCGATCTGGCCGGGGCGGAAAAAATCCTCTTGGCCTTGACCAGGGAGCAACCCCAAAACCCCTGGGGGTTTGAGCTGCTCTCCCGGTTGTATGGGGAGCTGGGCGAAAAAAAGAAGGCTGCGGCCATGCGCGGGAAGCTGCATCTGCTGACCGGAGTTTCCCCCTGATCACCGGTGGGCTTGACTCAACGGGTATTCGCGCTTTTCTGATACTTGAGAACAGCCCGGTTATGCTCGGCCAAATCGCGGGAAAAATAATGGGTTCCGTCATTTTTTGAGACGAAATAGAGGTAGGACGCCGAGGCGGGATGCAGCACCGCAGAGATGGCGGCGCGGCCCGGATTGGCGATGGGGCCTGGGGGCAGGCCGTTGATCTGATAGGTGTTGTAGGGGGTTGGCGTTTCCAGGTCTTTCCGGGTGAGGTTGCCGTCAAAATCCGTCAGGCCGTAGATCACGGTGGGGTCGGTCTGCAACCGCATCCTCTGCCGCAGACGGTTCAAGAAAACCTGGGCGATGAGGGGCCGCTCTTCCGGGGCGGCGGTTTCCTTTTCCACGATGGAGGCCAGGGTCAGCACCTCATGGGGGGAAAGGCCCAGGGGATTGTTACGCAGATCGCCCAGCTCCTGCCGCACCCGGTTGCCCCGGTCAACCATCAGATCGATGATCTCCCTCGGGTTCTGGCCGCGCACCAGCTGGTAGGTATCCGGGAACAGGTACCCTTCCAAGCTTGCCGCCCGCACCCCGTGCCGGGCAAGGATATCCGGATCACGCACCAGATCGAGAAAAAGCTCCCGCTCCCCCCAGCCGCCCGCGGCAAGAATCCCGGCAAGCTGATAGATGTTGCTGCCTTCGGGGATGGTGACCGACCACCGCACGGTGGCCCCGGCCGCAAGGGCGCGGAGGATTTGATACGGGGTTTGTCCGGGAGTGAAGCGGTATTCCCCGGCCTGCAAGCGCTGGCTGAGACGGGAGAGTCTGGCGAGACAATAAAAGCCGCGCCCCGCCGGGATCACCCCGTTTTCGGCAAGGATCTTCTCTATCCCGGCAAGGCTGGTTTTGGGAGGGATCAGAACATGAATGTCGCCGCCCCCTTCCCGCATGGGCATGGGGGTTACGGCATAGGACCAGAGCCAGAGCCCGAAGCCGGCCAGCCCCAGAACAGCAACACCACAGAGCCATACCGCCAGGCGGCGGATGGTGCTGGACCGGCGCTTGCCTTTTTTCCGGACTCCCCTTGCCTGAGCCAAAAACGCATCTCCCGCGGATTGTTACACTGAAGCGAAGCGACGCCCCCTGCGCAAAAATGCGGGAGGCGATGCCGCCGTGCCTTGAGCCAGCCTTACTCCTGAAAAACGATGGAGAGAATCCGGTCCATGTTTTTCACCGGGACAAACTTGATCTTCTTGCGGAGATCCTCGGGAATCTCCACCAGATCCTTCTTGTTCTGCTCCGGGATGATCACCGTGGTGATCCCGGCCCGCAGGGCTGCCAAGGCTTTTTCCTTGAGACCGCCGATGGGCAGCACCCGGCCGCGCAGGGTGATCTCTCCGGTCATGGCCACATCCTGGCGCACCTTCTTCCGGGAAAGCGCCGAATACATGGCCGTGGCGATGGTCACCCCGGCGGACGGACCGTCCTTGGGAATGGCCCCGGCCGGCACATGCACGTGGATATCGATCTCCTCGAAATAGGTGTCTGCCAGTTTGAGCTTTTTGAGGCGTGAGCGGCAGAAACTCAAGGCGGCCTGGGCCGACTCCTTCATCACATCGCCCAGCTGGCCGGTCATGGTCAGGTTGCCGCGGCCCTTGAGGATGGAGATCTCGATGTAGAGAATCTCGCCGCCCACCTCGGTCCAGGCAAGGCCGGTGGCCATGCCCGGCTGGTCAATGATCTCGGTTTCCGACTCAGGCGAGAACTTGGGCGGGCCCAGATACTTGCTGATGGTCCGTTCGGTAAGGGGAAACGGCCCCTTATTGCCTTCCGCTACCTTGCGGGCGTTTTTCCGGCAGATGGTGCCGATCTCCCGCTCCAGATTCCGTAACCCCGCTTCCCGGGTGTAGTTGGTGATGATCTTGGCCAGCATGCCATCGTCGAACTGGACATGCTTGGCGGTGATGCCGTTCTCCTCAAGCTGGCGGGGCACCAGATAGCGGCGGGCAATCTCGATCTTCTCCTCCAGGGTGTAGCCGGCCAGACGGATCACCTCCATCCGGTCGTAGAGCGGGGCCGGAATGGTATCCGCCATGTTGGCGGTGGTGATGAACATGACCTTGGAAAGATCAAAGGGCATGTTGAGGTAATGGTCGGTGAAATCGATGTTCTGGGCCGGGTCCAGCACCTCCAGCAGGGCGGAGGATGGGTCGCCCCGGTAATCGGCGCCGACCTTGTCGATCTCGTCGAACATGAACACGGGGTTGTTGGACCCCACGGTTTTCAAGCCCTGGATGATCCTTCCCGGCATGGCGCCGATGTAGGTGCGGCGATGGCCGCGGATCTCGGCCTCGTCGTGCATGCCGCCCAGGGAGATGCGGTGGAATTTGCGGCCCATGGCCCGGGCGATGGATTGACCCAGCGAGGTCTTGCCCACGCCGGGAGGACCGACAAAACAGAGGATCGGCCCCTTGGTCGTCTTGTTGAGCGAACGCACGGCCAGGTATTCGAGGATGCGCTCCTTGACCTTGTCCAAGCCGTAATGATCCTCGTCCAGTACCGCCTTGGCAACCTTGAGATCGATGCGATCCTTGGTGCCCTTGCGCCAGGGCAGGTCGAGAATCCAGTCGATATAGGTGCGGACAATGGAGGCCTCCGAAGCGTCCGGGTGCATGGTCTCCAGCCTTTTCAGCTGTTTGACCGCTTCTTTTTTAACCTCGGGCGGCATCCTACATTTGGCCAGCTTGTCCCGCAGCTCGTCCATCTCCTGGGAACGTTCGTCGATGTCGCCCAGCTCTTTTTTCAGGGCCTGCAACTGCTCGCGCAGATAGTACTCCCGCTGGGTGCGGCTCATCTCCTCCTTGGCCTCGGACTGGATCTTGGCCTGCATGGTGGAGACTTCCAGCTCCTTTTGCAGATAGTCGGCCACCTTTTTCAACCGCAGGGATGGATCAAAGGTTTCCAGCACCGCCTGGGACTCGGAAACCTTGAGCTGGAGGTTCGAGACCACCAGATCGGCAAGCCTGCCCGGCTCCTCCACATTGTTCAGGATAACCATGAGATCGGAAGACATGATGCCCTTGAGCGAGAGGATCTTTTCCGTCTGCTCGCGGACATTGCGCATCAGGGCCTCCATCTCGACGGAGACCTCCTCCACCTCCTCGTCCTCGATCAGCTCGATCCTGGCGATATGGTGGGGCTCTTCCTGGACAAAGGATTCGACCCGCGCCTTGCGCAGGGCCTGAACCAGCACCTTAAGGCGGCCGTCCGGCAGCTTGAGGGTGCGCATGATCATGCAGACCATGCCCACATCGTACATATCCTCGGATTGGGGCTCGTCCAGGGAGGCGTCCTTCTGGGTCACGAGCATGAGGAGCTTGTCCTTGGCCATGGCGTCGTTGACCGCGCCCACCGAAGCAGGCCGCCCGACAAAGAGGGGGATGATCATATAATTGAAGATAACCACGTCCCGCACCGCCATGAGCGGCAATTCGCCAGGGATCTCCTGGCCTTCGGAATCATGGAAATCGTTCAGCTCTGAGGTCATGGAATCATTAATATCCACAACATGCCTCCAGGTTATAATTTATCGGCAAACCGTCCCTGCCGGAAAGAACAAGGGGTGTAAGTTGGGCAACATAAGCACCCCTATCAATGAAGTCAAGGCGATATCCGCATGGCGGGCCAGCCCGGAAATATGCTTGAAGAAATCACGGTTTTGCACCATAGTACCCCGTGCGTCCGGCAGAAGATCCCACCCAAAACGACAGGCGCAACCGTAATAATCATGCCATGACGGCCAACAAAAAACAACCGGCAACCGACCCTGATGAACCTTACAAACGCTTCTTTTTTTGATCTCAGCCGCTATGCCCATGCCGCTCTTTTCGTGGCCGAGGGATACCCCTGGCAGGCGCTGGGACGGCTGAAGACCTATATGGCGGAGTATCCCTGGCCGCAAATCGCCTGGCCGCAGACCCCCGGCCCCATCCCGGCAACCCTGGTCCTCCACGAAACGATACTACTTGAGGGTCTCGGTCTTACCATTGAGTTCGGCGAGGCCACCAAGGGAAAACTCCGGGTGTTCAAAAACGGCACGCTGCTGGAAGGGGCCAGCGTGCTCATGGCCGGGGCGGTGCTGGCCGGCGGGCCGCTCAGTATCGGCAAGGGGGTGCTGGTTGAGTCCGGAGCCTTTATCAAGGGTCCGGCGATCATCGGGGATCAGAGCGAGGTCCGGCAGGGCGCCTATCTCCGCGGCCACTGCCTGGTGGGCGCCCGCTGCGTGGTGGGCCATGTCACCGAGGTCAAGCATGCCATCTTCCTCGACGACGCCAAGGCCGGGCATTTCGCTTACCTGGGTGACAGCATCCTGGGAAACGAGGTGAACCTGGGGGCAGGCACCAAATTGGCCAACCTGCGCTTTACCGGCGGGGATGTTCTGGTAAAAACCCCGGATGGCCCCATCAGTTCTGGCCTGCGCAAGTTCGGGGCAATTTTTGGCGACAAGGCCCAAACCGGCTGCAACGCGGTGACCAATCCCGGCACGGTGCTCGGCAAAAAATCCATTGTCCTGCCCAACACCACCGCACCTTCCGGCTGGCACACCAACAACTCGTTGATCCGCTAGACGACAGTCCCGTTTATCTCAAAATAATGGGCAAGACCCAGAATGAACTCCAGGCAGATGGCGATCACGAGAAAGATACGCAGGGTTCTGCTGAAAGGCAGCCGCTCCTTGACCAACCGTTGCAGGACGGCGACAATCAGCAGCGTGGCGCCCAGGTTGATCGGCGCCACGGACAGCACATGGATCAGGGTTTCCACCAGTGAATGCATGGCCCGTCCGGGAAAGTACCGGACACTGGCCAGCAGATAGACGACGATCAGGATAGCCAGGGAGATCTGCTCCCGTATTTTGCGCATATGCAGCCTGTTTGAAAAATTTTTCCGGATGCTCCCCTGCTTGGGGAAAATTCCAGCCCATTGTAACAGGAATTACAAATGACACAATCGCTCAACGCCCTTTTTTCTCCGGAAACAAACCCTCATCCTGCTGAGTTGCTCCCCTTTCGCCTTCTGTGCGACTCACTTTCTTTTTATACCCTGCCGGGCGGGAATCCCTCCCAGCCAGGGCAAGAGAAAATGGGAACCGGATACACGCCGGTGCAACTTTCAAAAGAAGAAGAATCGCGTTTCCAATCCCTTTCCCTGGAGCTCAACGGCCATGAGGCTGAATTCCATGGCGGACTCCTGGCCTCTCTTTCCGCTGGATATGGCGACCGGGACGAAGCCTCGGCCGGCTCGCTGGCCTCCAGCCTGCGCTCCGGCCCAAAGACCGCCCAGCCGCAAAAGGCTGAAGAGGCAATACTCTGGCAGGCCATGCTCCTCCTGAGGCTGGCCGAGATGTTCCGGGAAGAGGAACGGGAAATCGCCCAAGGGTTTCTGGCCATCTCAGACAAGGAAGCCGAACTGTTTGCCGCCATCCGGGGCGAAGAAACCGAGGAAGAAGAGGGAGACGAGGAAGAAGAACAGGCCCTGCGGGAGCTTGCCGCAGCCAGGGGTCCGGGCGGGCCAACGATCAATATCAACCGGCTGGCCAAAGCCTGGGGCCGCCTCTACACCCGGGATGCCAAGGCAACGGAATTCCCCCTGCTGGTCACGACCCACCCGGAACTTCACGGGTTGCTCGCCGAGGAGTATGAAAATCTCACCGGCAGCCCGGCCAGACAGCTGGTCAGCCTCGCCCTGCCAAGTCAGGAAGAGACCACAAACGATGCTGCCCTGCTTGAAAAATTCAGGGCTACCACCGGACCTGCCAGGGAGCAGTTCAACCGGCTGCTGCTCGAAATTGCCGCAAGCGGGACACTCTCCGCCGGGCTTCTGGCTGAGCTGCAAGGGGCGGGAAACGATCTGAACAGGGCGGCCCTTCCTTTTCTCACAGGCAGCCCCACCGAAAAGAGTCTGCATTTTTACGCCTACGAAGGAACCTCACTCACCAATCTTTTTGCCGATCTCTGCGGCGAGCCACGAAAGACCACAACGCCGGCCACCGGGCTTCTCGCGGTTCTGGGCTGAGCCCCTTTACCGGTACGGGTTGATGGTCAGCACCGGGCACGGCGCGGTTTTGACGACCTTTTCCGCCACGCTGCCAAAGAGAATCTTGTCCAGCCCCTTGTAGCCATGGGTTCCCATGACAATCAGGTCCATCTTCTCCTGAGTGGCAAAATGGTTGATCTCCTCGACCACGTCGCCGCTCAGGATCGCCGTGGTGTGGGGCACCGAACCGTTGAGGGTTTCCGCCACGAAACTCTTCATTTTTTCCCCGGCGCTTTTGACCATCTCTTCCTCAAGCTGGATGATGGGCATGTGGGGCACGAAAAACCCGGAATAATCGTCAAAGCTCTGCACCACAAAAACAATCGCCACCTCCGCCTTGAATTTGGCGGCAAAATCCACGGCCGTGCGGAGAATCTTCTGCGAATTCTCCGAAAAATCCACGGGCACCAGAATCTTTTTAATTTCGTTCATTTCCCCTCCTTATGGTATAGATGTCACAATTTAACCGCGACCGCGACTTGGCCGTTATTACTCTCCATGATCAGGCTAGCAGAATGCTTTTCTCCTTGTCAACTGGAGAGACTTCCCATTGAATCCGCACCCAGAGCAGAACCCGATGCCCACTTCCCTGCCCGAGGCCATGGCCGACATCTTTGCCCAAGGCGGTATCCTGGCCAACCAGCTGCCCGGCTACGAATCGCGGCCCAGCCAGCTGCGCATGGCCGAAGCCATTGGCGCCACCTTGGAACAGGAGGGCGGCGAGAAGCCGGGGATGCTGGCGGTGGAGGCGGGCACCGGCACCGGCAAGACCCTGGCCTATCTGGTCCCGGCCATATTGAGCGGCCAAAAGGTGGTGGTTTCCACCAACACCCTGAACCTCCAGGACCAGATCCTCACCAAGGAAATCCCCTTTATCAAGAAACACCTGGCGCCAAGGCTCAACGCGCTCTGCATCAAGGGGCGGCAGAACTACCTCTGCATCTACCGCTGGCAGCAGTTTCTCGCCTCGCCCCAGCGCACGGTCCTGGCCGACGACCGTGACACCCAACGGGTTGCCGACTGGCTGGAAGAAACCGAGACCGGCGACCGCAGCGAACTGGCCTGGCTGGCGGACAACGCCCCGCTCTGGCAGGCGATCACCGCCTCGGCCAGCCAGTGCCTGGGCGGTAACTGCCCGGACGGTTCCCAATGCTTTATCACCCGGCTGCGCAAAAAAGCGGCCCAGGCCCAATTGCTGGTGGTCAACCACCACCTCTTCTTTTCCGACCTTGCCCTGCGCCGTTTCGGCCATGCCGAGGTTCTGCCCCGCTACGAATCGGTGATCTTCGACGAGGCCCACCACCTGGAAGGGGTGGCCACCCGGTATTTCGGCACCTCCTTCAGCCAGTATCAGGTGCTCGATCTGGTGAAAGACCTGGAAACCGCGGCCCAGGCCGACCTGACAGGCCGCGCCAAGGAGGGGGTGGTGCAGACCGCCCGGGCCCTGGCCAAACAGGCCGATCTCTTTGCCGAGCTCTTCCCTAAAGAGCGGGGCCGCTTTGCCCTGCTGCAATTCAGCGAACGGTTCCCTGGCTGGGAAGAGGAGCGGCAGCGCATGGCCGACCAGATCAAGGGGCTTTGCAACCAACTGACCAAGGCGGCCCTGAACGGGGAAACCTGGCTGGGCATGCTGCGGCGGGCGGAGGAGATGCTGGCCGCCTTCAACTCCATCACCGAGGCGCAGGATACCTCCGCAGTGTATTGGTACGAGCGGCGGGAGAAAACCGTTGCCCTGTCAGCCTCGCCCATCGACATTGCCGACGAGCTGCAGGATTTTCTCTACGAGCAGGTCCGCAACGTGATCTTTACCTCGGCTACGCTTACCACGGACAACACCTTCACCTACTTTTTCAGCCGCCTCGGCCTGCCTTCAGACACCCCGACCCTGACCCTGGCCACCCCCTTTGATTACCCACAGCGCACCCTGCTGTTCGTGCCGGGCAAGGGGTTTCCCGAGCCCGCGGACCGGGAATTTCCTCGGGCCAGCCAGCAGCTGATGCAGGAGCTGATCATGGCCGCCAATGGCCGCACCCTGCTGCTCTTTACCAGCCTCAGCGCCATGCGTGCGGCCCACGAGGCTCTCCTCACCCGGTTGCCCTTTCCGGTGCTGGTGCAGGGGGAGGCGCCCAAGGCCAAGCTGCTTGAGCAGTTCCGCGACCAGACCCATTCCGTACTCCTGGCCGTGGCCAGCTTCTGGGAGGGGGTGGATGTGGTGGGCGAATCGCTGAGCTGCGTGATCATCGACAAACTTCCGTTTGAAGTCCCCTCGGACCCTGTTATTATGGCCCGCATGGAGCGGATCAAAAACGAGGGCGGCAACCCCTTCTACGATTTCCAGATTCCCCGCGCCATCCTGACCCTGCGCCAGGGCGTGGGCCGGTTGATGCGCAGCTCCACCGACCGGGGGGTCCTGGCCATCTGCGATGTCCGCCTCTTTACCAAGCAGTACGGCAAGCTCTTCCTCAAAAGCCTGCCCACAAGCCCGATCTGCCGCGAAATCGCGCCGGTGCGGAATTTTTTCCAGGAGGACGCCCTATGAATAATGGTGAGCTGCTTGCCAGCTTCAAGGAACACGCTGCCCGGATCGACGCGGTCATGGAGGCGGATCTGGCCATCGTCCAAAGTCCGCTCCTGGCCCAGATCATCCGCCACGCCATCTTCCAGGGCGGCAAGCGCATCCGCCCCCTGCTCACCTTATTGGGTGCCAGCCTGGCCGGGACTCCGCCCGCCGATACCCCGCGCTTGGCCATTGCTTTCGAGTATCTCCACGCCGCCAGCCTCTTGCACGACGATGTCATCGACCATGCCACCCTGCGGCGGGGCGCCAAAACCGCCAACACCATCTGGGGCATGGAGCCGGTCATCCTGGCCGGGGATTATCTGCACGCCCACGCCATGGCCCTGGCCAGCGAGGTGGGCGGGCCCGCGGCCATGGCCCTGATCGGCCGCGCCACCGCAGCCATGGTCGAGTCGGAATTTTTACAGATGCACAACGCCAGCGAGAGCATCATCTCAGAGGAAAACTATTTTTCGGTTCTGATGGGCAAAACCGCCGCCCTCATTGCCGCGGCCTGCGAGGCAGGCATTGGTCACAACCAGGGCACAGCCGAGCAACGGGCCGCCCTGCGCACCTACGGGACCAACCTGGGGTTGGCCTTCCAGATCGTGGACGACCTGCTGGATTACCTCGGCGACCCGGCAAAAACCGGCAAGGCGGTGGGCAACGATTTTCAGGAGGGCAAGATGACCCTGCCCCTGATCAAGACCATGGCGCGGGCCAACACCGCAGACCGCGAGACCCTGATCGGGCTGCTCAAGGCAACCCCGCAGGAGCGCAGCAGGCAGCTGGCCACAGCCCAGGCCATGATGGAAAAATATCAGGGCTTTTCCCTGGCCAAGGCGCAGGCTGAATCGCTGCTCGCCGAGGCCTTGGCCGGATTGACCATCTTCGGCGAGACCGCCGCCCAAAGGCCCCTGGCCGGTCTGGCCCATTATGTTTTGAGCCGGGACAAATAACCATGGCCAAGAAGGGTTCCCCGAAAAAATCCGCCAAGAAAGGCGCGAAAAAAAAGAGGGGCCGAGGTCTTGGCCTCTTCTGCCTGTTTCTTTTTGTGGCCGCGACCCTGGCCGCGGGATTTTATTTCATGTTCCTCTATCCTGGCAAGCAGCCGGGAACCCCGCTGCCCCTGCTGAGCGGGCAGTCCAAGCACAAACCCCTGCACCAGAAGGCCGAACCGCCATCAGGCCCGCCGGCGCCGCTCTACGAGGAGCCTGCCCTGCCCCACCAGGCGCCGCCGGTTGCAACCCGTCCCCATAAATCGGCAAAAAAGGCCCTGACGGGCACCCCCCGTGTCGCCATTGTCATTGATGATATGGGCTACCGACAGAATACCGGCAAGGCCCTCATCGCCCTTGACCTGCCCCTTTCCTTCGCCTTTCTGCCCTTCACCCCCTTTTCCGGCGAACTGCAGCAGGAGGCCAAGGCCAGGGACCGCGACATCCTGCTCCACCTGCCCCTTGAGCCCATGGACCAGAAAGCACATCCCGGCCAAGGCGCCCTGACCACAGCCATGGACCCGGAAACCATGAAAGACCGCTTCCGTGAAGACCTGCAAGCGGTCCCTAATGCCATAGGGGTCAACAACCATATGGGCTCCCGCTTCACCGCCGATCCCCAGGCCATGCGGACCCTGATGGCCATGGTGCGGACACGTGGCCTTTTTTTCCTGGACAGCGTGACCGTAGCCAACAGCGTTGCCTATGACCTTGCCCGCGAAATGGGGGTCAAGGCCGAACGCCGCACCGTTTTCCTCGACAACGACCAGAACCCGGACAAGATCATGGCCCAACTCGATCTCCTGATCCGCTTGGCCAGGGAGCATGGCCAGGCCGTGGGCATCGGCCACCCCTATCCGGCCACGGTGGAGGCCCTGCGCCGCTATCAAACGCAATTGCGCACCCGCAGCGAAATGGTCGGGGTTTCCCGCCTTGTCCACTGAGCGTAGCCGAGCCACGTCCTGATAAAAAAAGAAAGGGAACGACTCCGGTCGCTCCCCTTCTTCCCCACATGGCCATCGGGCCAGCTTTCCGCCTGGCTGCCCGTCAAAAATCGCCAACCGTCTCGTTTTCCGCTGTTTTTACCGGCAGCATTTTCTTCGTTGGCATTGCCCAGCTCTTGCCCGCTTTTTTCTCCGGCTACCTGGAGATGAACTTGGCCGCGCCGGGGCTCATTTTCTTGATCTGCGCCGCACCCATCTTCACCTGCTTGACGCCATCGCCATAAATCACCCCGGCCATGTCCGC
>JBAZSA010000069.1:0-12560 GCA_041662645.1 Desulfurivibrionaceae bacterium | reverse complement strand
AGGCCATGGATAAGGCCAAGGAAGCAAGCGAGGCCGTTGCCAACAAGGTGGAGAAAACAACCGAGGCGGTTGAAAAAAAGGTGGAAAAACAGGTTGCGAAAGTGGAGGAAAAGATTGGAGAAACGGCGGAACAGGTTAAGGCCGCGGCCACCAAGCCGGCCACCACGGTGGAATTCGTGACCATCGACAACAAGAATGGCAAGGTCGTGCTCCCGCACAAAAAACATGCCGAGGCCTTTGGCTGTGCCGCCTGCCACGGAGACAAGAAACCTGGCCCGCAAAAGCTGGGAAAAGATGCGGCCCACGCCCTCTGCCAGGGCTGCCATAAGGAAAAAAAGAGTGGCCCCACAAGCTGCAATCAGTGCCATCAGAAAAAAGCCAAGGCTACGGAGGGCTGCTGATTATCTCCAGGTTCCCGCAAAGCAAGCTGGCCGTGCAGCGGTCAGCTTGCTTTGCGGAAGGACTCCGCGCGCCTTTTAAAGCCAATTCCCCTGGGGCTCTGGCGCGGTTCTGATCCGTTCCAGCTGGTCGGCAAGATCGCGCAGCTCCCGCTGCCAGTACTCTCGGGTGCCAAAGTCGGGCGAAACCCGGCTCAACCCCTCTTCTGCCACCTGATACCCGCACCAGGCCATGTAGTGGATAAAGCGCATGGCCCGCAGCGGCTCGATCAACCGCAGGCTCCGCCGGTCGAAATCCCGGAAGGTCTCGTAGCCTTCAAGAAAAAGGTCTATTTCGGCAAAGGTCTCCTCCCGGTAGCCGGGCAGCAGCATCCAGAAATCCTGCACCGGCGGGCCAATGGCCATGTCATCGAAATCAATGAGATAGAAGGATTCTCCGGGCCGGTAGATGAGGTTGGAAAAATGGCAGTCGCCGTGGATGCGGATCATCTCGGTGTTGGCAAACAACGGGCTGATCTCGGCGATCAGAGCCTTCCCCATTTCGGCGAATTGCTTGGCAAGGTCCGCATCCATAAACTTCCCGGCCAAAAGATAGTCCAGCTGCTGCCTGGTTGATTGGTCCGGGGTCATGGTGATCCGCCCTTCCGGAATCCTCCCCGCGCCCACGGCATGGATCCGGCCAAGCAGACGGCCGATTTCCAGCCACTGCTCCTCGCTGTATTCATCCAGGCTGCGGCCCCCGCACTTGGGGAAGACGGTAAAGTACATCCCCTCATGCTCGCCGAGACTGCCGTTGCCCTGCAAGACAAGCGGGGCGATGACCGGAATCTCCCGTCCGGCAAGCTCGAGCAGGAACTCATGCTCGTCTTGAAGCGCAGCATGGGCCCAGCGCCCGGGACGGTAAAACTTGACCACCAGCCCGGCCCCATCCTCACCCTCCAGTTCGTAAACCCGGTTGATGTAGCTGGCCAGAGGCCGGCAGAGGTTGGTGCAGCGGATATCCAGAGCCTTTTCACCAACCCGAGGACCATGTCCGGGGTCAGATGGTGAAAGGCGGAATGCGCATGGGGCGCAACAATGCGGTTCATGATATTTCAGTCTCGTTCTTCATTGTGAGGTAACTATTCAGCGCGATGCCGAAAAATAAAATGCTCCCTGAACGATAACGGTTCAGCAGTGCCGCAGATGCTAGGAAGAGGTCTGCGAAGTGTGCTGTTGCACATGAGCAGGCCGATGACAACGCAGATGCGGTGCTGCTGAACCGTTATCAGCCCAGCGCCACGTCAAGCACCATCATCACCGCGAAACCCACCAGGGTCGCCATGGTGACGAGATCGATATGCTTGGGATTCTGTTGCGACTCCGGGATAAGCTCCTCCACCACGACAAAGATCATGGCCCCGGCGGCAAAACAGAGGGCATAGGGAAGAACGGACTGCATGTTGAGAACAAAATAAGCACCCAGCACCCCTGCTATGGGCTCCACCACCCCCGAGGCCTGTCCCAGCATAAAGCTCTTCCTCCGGCTTACCCCCTCCCGGCGCAAAGGCATGGCCACCGCCGTGCCCTCGGGGAAATTCTGCAGGCCGATACCGATGGCCAAGGCAATGGCGCCGCCCAGGGTTGCCGAGGGGATGTTGGCGGCCACCGCGCCGAAGGCCACGCCCACCGCCAGCCCCTCGGGGATGTTGTGCAGGGTAATGGCCAACACCAGCAGGGTGCTGCGCTGCCAGGAGGTCTTGACCCCCTCGCTCTTGCTGATATCCAGGCCGGGATGGAGATGGGGCAGGAAGAAATCGATGAGCCGCATGAACAAGCCGCCGGCCAGGAATCCCAGGGCGGCGGTGCGCCAGGGAACAAAGCCCATCTGCCCGGCCATCTCGATGCCAGGAGCGAGCAGCGACCAAAAACTCGCGGCAATCATCACCCCGGCGGCAAAGCCGAGCATGGAATCCATGACCTTCCGGTTCACGGTTCGCTGTACAAAAACCAGGGCCGCGCCCGCAGCGGTCACGCCCCAGGTAAACAGGGTGGCCAGCAGGGCCTGGAGAACGGGATTCAATTCCTGAAAAAAAATAACCATGGGGGTATCCTGCCGCCTCTGTCTTGGGGTGCATCCGCAATTGCCTTACCCTGTCATTGTATTCCAGAACCGGGGAAAAGTATACGCGGGAAATAGCCGGTGTATCAGAGCCTGCGGCGTCATTCTTCTTGTTTTCATCCGCCGGTGCGCATACACTCAATGTACAATCCAATTCAAGCCCCTTGAGCTGAACACAGGAGAGTCCCCATGAAAAAAATTCCCCTGCTGACCACGTTCCTGGCCCTAAGTCTCCTCCCGGCGGCGCATTCCCACGCCGAGAAGCTGGACGACTATCTCGCGGACTTCACTTACCAGGAACGCAAGGAGATGAAAATCGACAGCAAGGAGCTGGTGGAGTTGCTCAAGAAAGGCGAAGTCCAGCTCATTGATATCCGCTTTCCCGAGGAATTCGCCGCTTGGCACATGAATTTCGCCAAGAACATTCCGCTCAACGAATTGCCTTCCCGGCTGGACGAGCTGGACAAGGGCAAACTCATCGTCACCGCCTGCCCCCACTACGATCGCTCCAGCATGGCCCGGCTCTATCTCATCACCAAGGGGTACAAAGCCAGATACCTCAACGACGGCCTGCTCGGGCTTGCCGAATTGCTGCGGGGCGACAAGGCACGGGATTTCATCAATGCCACGGCACGCTGAAGCAGGGAGCGCCGTTTCCATGCACGAAAAAAAACCATAATCCACAAGGAGAACAGATGAAAATTTTTATGCGCTTTGCATTGTTTCTGGTCGCCATTATGGTTCTCCAGGTTTCCGAAAGTCGCGCCGGGGGGGCAGCCGCCCCGGTTCCGGCTCCCGGCATGGTCACCATGGTTGACTTGGGCGCCACCACCTGCATCCCCTGCAAGATGATGGCTCCCATTCTGGAAGAACTAAAAACGGAGTACAAGGACAGGGCCGCCATTGTCTTTATCGATGTCTGGAAACTCCCGGAGCAGTCAAAAAAATTCAAGGTGAGCATGATCCCCACCCAGGTGTTTTTTGACCAGAACGGCACGGAGGTATACCGCCATGTCGGCTTCATGGGAAAGCAGGCCATTATGGACCAGCTTGCCAAAATGGGCGTTGCCCAACCCGCTGGCGGGGGCAGCGAGTGATGGACGCCCTTTTTTTTCTGGTCAATGAATGGATGGGTGCGGGCCTCGCCCTGGCCGCCCTGGGCTGTTTTCTCTGGGGCATGATCAGCGTCTTGCTCAGCCCTTGCCACCTGGCCTCCATCCCTCTGGTGGTGGCCTATGTGGGCGGACAGGAACAACTGATCAAGGGCAGGCAGGCCGTACGCTACGCAGTGCTGTTCAGCACCGGCCTTTTCCTGACCATCGTCCTGGTGGGGGTGATCTGCGCCCTGCTCGGCAGGATGCTGGGCGACGTGGGGCCGTACTGGACCATGGCTGTGGGGGTGATCCTCATCTGGGTGGCCGTTGACATGCTGGGCATCGCCAAATGCTCCAGGCCCAGCGGGCTCATGACAAAATTAAAAGTGCAGGGCGCCTGGGGCGCCTTTGTTCTGGGCCTGGCCTACGGCGTGCTCTCCGGCTCCTGCACCTTCGGCTTCATCGCCCCCATCCTGGCCATTATCACGGTGCAGCAGCAGGTGCTGACCGGGGTTTTGTTCATCCTCCTTTTTGCCGTGGGCCACTGCCTGCCCATTGCCGTGGCAGGCAGTTCGACCGCCACGGTGAAACGACTGCTGGCCTGCTCCTCCTTCGGCCAGGCAAGCGGG
The DNA here is from genome assembly GCA_041662645.1 of Desulfurivibrionaceae bacterium. Taxonomy (GTDB): domain Bacteria; phylum Desulfobacterota; class Desulfobulbia; order Desulfobulbales; family Desulfurivibrionaceae; genus Thiovibrio. The sequence goes on along the minus strand of JBAZSA010000069.1, from coordinate 8,338 downwards.
TGGTTCCGCAAGGGGGCCGGAATATTGATCGCCGGGCTTGGAATCTATTTTTTTCTCAGGCCTTTCTGGTAAAGGAACTACGCCACATCAATCTGTAGCAAGACCTCAAGCTTCGTATCCAAGGATTCCCGACTCCGACCGGGGGTCAGACTGATCGCTTTTTCCCGGCAAAACTCCAGACAAAGGCCGCAGCCGCTGCAGCGAGCCCAGTCGAACCGCAGCCGCTTCACCTCGTCTTCCCTGGTGTTCTTGAGCGCTCCGGTGGGGCACATCCCGGCGCAACCACCGCAGAAGTTGCATTCAGCACTGACAGTCAGAGTGAAAAAAAAGCGGAGCAGGGCCTGACGGGCGCTTTGTTCGCCGGTGTTGGCGATCGCTTGCCGGAGTTGGGCCAACCGGGCGGGCTGGTGCTTGTGGGCGTGCTGCTCCCTTTGATCGGGGTCCGCCTGCAAGGTGGCCATGGTCTCGGTGGCGGCGTGAAAGGAAATTTCGCGGAAGGCCTTGAAAAAAGCGCGCCTGCTTGATGATTCAGCCAGCTCTTCGCCTTCTTCTTCCTGAAGCAACAGAGTGATCGAGCCGGAAATTTTCCCATTGCCCAGCCTGCTGTGAAGAGCAGCGAGCCGCCGGGCAAGAATCTCCGGGACGAACGCACTCCGGCAGCCGCTGCATTTGCCCAGATTCAGGCGTACTCCCTTGACCGCCTGTGCGGCAAAGGCGGCCAGTTGCTCCTCGGCCAGGGCGCCCAGGCAGGGCAGAACGATTTCCTCTCCGCCGCGGATGGACTTTTCGCAGCAGAAAACCAGCGTTGCTTGCCCGGCGGCTTTGCCTGGGGCGGCGGCAAGGCGGTGATCCTTGCCCACCAGCGCTTCGGCCGGGCAGGCCGCCGTGCAGGCCAGGCAGCCCACACAGCGTTGCGGATCCAGACGCACCCCGCCCGATTCCTGGCCGATGATGGCCTGAACCGGGCACTCGTCGATGCAGCGGGCACAACCATTGCCTCGGTGCCGGTTGCGCAGACAGCGGCGGGAGATGTATTCAAGGGGTGGCGGTGCGCTGCCGCGAAAACGCTCAGCCAGGCGGTCGGCAAGAGTCATGGGGTTTGGAACGCCGGATTTTGAAGCCGCTGCCGTTCCGCGGTGATGAAGCCGAGCAGGCATTCGCCCAGGTCGCGGTAAAAAGCAAGCGTGGCCTGTTCCTTGAGGATATTGCCAAGGATGGGCGCCCACGGGGAGAGCAACCTGTTGAAAAACCGAGCCCGGATCGCGGAAAAATCGGCACGATCAGCCTGGTTCGCTTCGCTGATGGCCTGGGCGATCTTGCCTTCGAGAAAACTCATGAACTCAAGCTCAATGGCAATATGATCGGGCGGCTCGTCACCTTCATGCTTTACCCCGGATTGGGCATAAAGATTCAGGACTTCCATGGTCGAATCGCCCATCAGGGTCCTTTCCTGTTCCAGGTACACCGAGCCATACGGATGGGCCGGGGCGCCGAAGGGCCCCAGGAACAGGCCGGAATACTCGACCAGCAGTTCTTCCTGGTTGCTTTCCGTAAGGGACTGCGCCATCCGACGGCAGGATTCCCCCACTGCCGGCAACGAAATTTCCCGCATCAGCCCCGCCAGATTGGCGCAGAGGTTTTCCTCGACAAACACCTCCCGGTCCGGCTCGTAGAAACAGACGGCAAGGAGGCGGTAGATATCGCTTTGGCGCTGGGCGGCTTGAATGAGGTCAACAGTCATATTGTTTCCTTCAAAAAAGTATACCGCGAAAAACCGTACGAAAAAAGGGGGGCGGAATGCCTGCGCACCCGCCCCCCGAACTTCCGGCATCCTTTGCCCGGGCTATTTGGCCGCGCTGAAGCTTCGGATGTAATAAACATTGGGCTTGGTGCCCTTTTCCGGCTTGAGAACCGTACCTTTGTACTTCTTGACCAACTGGGCAACCTCGCTGCTCTTATCGCTGATATCGCCAAAAATCCGGGCCTTGGCCGGACAGGCAACCACACAGCTCGGCAGCTCGCCTTTTTTCACCCGGTGCTCGCAGAAGATGCACTTTTCGGTGATGTTGTTGCGCCGCACATCCTGATAATCCGGATGGTCGTATTTGGTCCGGTGGGGCGGGTTGTCGGTCTTGGCCGCCATTTCCGTCGGCGACATGGTGCAGCCGGGGATCATCTCCGTCTTGTCGGCATAGAAGGGCTCATAGGGCTTGCCGTCCTCGTTGTAGCTGATCACGCTGGTCTCGCCGCCCTTGACCTCCATCTTGGAATAGGGGCAGGCTTGCTGACAGGCGCGGCAGCCGATGCAGCGCTCGTCGTTGTGCATGGTGATGCCGTCCTTGGTTTTGTACATCGCCTTGGGGGTCACCGGGCAGGCCTTGACACAGGGCGCATTGGAGCAGTGATTGCAGAGCACCGGCCTGGTCGTGTATTTGGTCTTGGGAAACTTTCCGGTGGTCTCGTTCTGGAAGTCGGCCCAGTTATGGGCCTGCCCGAAGTTTCTGCCGGCGGTGTTGTTCTCCGTTTTGCAGGCCAGGGCGCAGGCCCCGCACCCAACACATTTCTGAAGATCTATTACCATCGCATATTGCGTCATTTGTCATTTCCTCCTGTGAATGCCTTACACCCTTCGGGTATAAGTTTCGTTTGAGCAGGCAAGCTGCTCAACTCAGCTTTAGGCCTTTTGAATTTTTACGCCGGTGAAGCCGCCGTTTCGTGCCGTGGCGCCACTGAGCCGGTCATAATCATCGGGCATGAGCTCGTTGTTGTTCGCGCCTCTCGGGATCGCCTTGGCATAGTCCTTCGCGGCGACACGGCCGTAGGCCCAGTGTCCCTGGCCATAGCATTTGGCGATGGTGCCGGGCCGCACCCCTTCCCAGAGTTTCACCTTGACCGTGATGCTGGCCGTCGTCGAGCTCAGCTTGACCATGTCGCCGGTCTTGATGCCGAGCTTCTTGCCGTCCGCCGGGTTGATCTTCACGACGTCCTCCCAGCTCTCATCACCCACATCCACCTTCTTGAATTCATGGTACCAAACGGTGTTCTGGCTCCGGCCCTCGCGATTGAGCCTCGACTTGTAGTCGATGAAGGTGAAGGGGTATTCCTGTTCGCTGCCGTGCCGTTTGGGCGACTCATAGTGCGGCACGAAGACCAGTTCGCCCTGGGCTTCGTAGCCGCTGGATTTGAGAATATCGTCCACCGTGGTTTTGTGCTTTTCGGCAAACAACCCCAGGGTCTTCTTCAAGGTCTCGCCGTAGAACTCGAACTTCTTGGTCTCGGTCTTGAACTTGCCCCAGTTTTTCTTGTAGGCATAGGTTTCGGTGTTGTAGATTCCCTTGGCCTTGAAGTCCTCCCAGCCAGAGAGCTGGTCGCCCTTCATCTTTTCCTTGCCGTTCCAGACCTTCTGGCTGGCGATTTTCGCGGCGATTTCGGCGAATTCGGCAGCGGTTGCGGGTTTTTTCTTGGTCTCCGGATCTTCAAAGGAGGCATAGTAGTCAAAGAGATTGGTAAAACCCTTGGCCTTCAACTTCTCGGCCAATAGCCACATCACCTCGGTTTCCTCGGCCTTGGCCTCTCCGTAGGGCTTGACAACCGGTTGCTGGATGGACATGTGGCCATGCAGGTTCGCCATGTTGGTGATGATGGAAAGCTTCTCCACCGGAGCGAAGGTGGCCGGCAATACGATGTCGGCGAACTGGGTCATCTCCGAGGCGTTGGTGGTCATGTGGACAAAGAACGGGATCTGGGGCAGCGCTTTTTCCCAGCGCTGGGCGCCGGTGCCGGAGAAGACAAAGTTGCTCCAGGTGCTGATGAACACCTTGCAGGCACCCGGATGCTTCAACAGGCCGTTTGCCACATTGTTGGTGACCACATTCGCCTTGGGACTTTCAGTGATCTTGCCGTCTTTTTCCTTCTTGTCGTAGCCGCCCATGATGGCGGGCATGTCCTTGGCGCCGCGGCCGTCCAGCTTCTTGCCGTGGCCATGATGGTTGGCGACCTCGTCGATGAATTTGTCCGGCTTGGGATATTTCTCGACAGGCGCGCTGGAACCCTGCATAACCCCGCCCTCGGTCTCGATCGAACCGAGGAGACCGTTCAAGGCGTAAACCGCCATGGCCGCATAGGTGCCGCGCGGGGTCATGGCCACGCCAGGGCCCATGTAGACGGCGCAGGAAGAGCCCGCCTTGCCCATGGCGCGGGCCACTTTGATAATCTGTTTTTCCGGGATCAGGGTGACCTTGGCAGCCCAAGCCGGGGTCTTGTCCTTCAGTTCGATGTTCCACCATTTGACCACGCCGTGGGTCTGCTTCTCCTCAAAGGCACCCTCGTCCACGGTGGCGCCGGCCTTGAAGAGGTTCTTGCCGTCCTTGAAGTCGCCGACAAATTCCTTGCCCCACATCCCTTCGGTCAGGAGAACATGGGCGATGGCCGCGGCCAGGGCGCCGTCCTCGCCCGGCTTGATGGGAAGCCACTCATTGGCCTTGGCGGCCGAGGCCGAGAGGCGCGGATCAACAACGATGACCGTGCCCCGGTCGAAGATGTCGCCGAATTTATTGATGGCATTGGGAACCTGGCGGTTGGAAGAGAGCGGGTCGCAGCCCCAGATCACCAGGCAGGTGGTCTTGGCCAGGTCGTAATCGCGGTAGCCGAAGAAACCCTGGGTATAGCCGGGCCCCATCTTCTCGGCCTCGGCGCAGATGGCGCTGTGGGAGAAGTAGTTGGGGGTGCCGTAGATCTTGGGCAGGGTGCCGTAGAGCAGTTCCGTGGAGATGGGGGAATAGCGGCCGCGCATGTACATCAGCTTCTCGGGCTCGCCGGCCTTGCGCAATTCGATCATCTTGTCGGCAACGGTGTCCAGGGCCTCATCCCAGGTGATAGGGACGAACTTCGGATCGATGCCGCGGCCTTTGACGGGATTGGTGCGCTTCATCGGCACCTTGACCCGGTCGGGATCGTATGCCTGCTGGAGCATCAGGTGCCCCCTGGGGCAGCAGTAGCCGTTGTTGGCCTTACTGAGCTGGTTGCCGCGCACTTTCACGGCGCGGCCGTCCTGAACAAAGAACTCCACCGGGCACCAGGCCGTGCAACCCTGACAGGTGGAGGGCATCCACTTGCCGGGTTTTTCCCCGCCGATGGTTCCCCGAGGCGTTTCGGCCAAGGCGTTCAAGGTAGTTCCCTTGAAGGCTGCGGCCCCCAGACCGGTGGCGGCGCTCAATTTGAGAAAATCCCGTCTTTTGATCTTCATACGTTTCTCTCCTTTGTGTGCTCCAGGCTATGCTACCCGTGTTGCATCCGAAATTTTTTCTATTTCAATGGCAAGACCCGGCTTGACAACCCCGCCGTGGATAACCTTGGTGAAGATCCCCTCCTTGGGCATGATGCAGTCGCCGGTGGCTTTTTTAATCGCACAACCGGCGTTATGGCATTCCTTGCCGATCTGGGTGACCTCAAGCACCACCTGGCCGCCAATAACCAAACGGTCGCCGATGGCAAGGGACATCAGGTCCACCCCCCGACAGACGATGTTCTCGGCAAACACCCCATGCTTGAGATGGGGCATCTTTTTCTTCACCGCATCGATGCTTTCCCCCGCCAGCAAAGACACTTGGCGGTGCCAGTCTCCGGCATGGGCATCCCCCTCGATCCCCCAATTTTCCTTGAGGAGGATCTCAGGCACATCTTTTTTGACCATGCCTTTTTTCACGCTGACGCAAACCGCTTCGACCACTCCCCTATGCCACGCGCTCCTGCTTGAAGGATACTAAAAGCCCTCTCAGAACAAGGGCTGGAAGGACAAAAACAGACTGAAACACGTCCAGTTACAGATCAGGATAGGGGAAGCAGAGGAGAAAAACAAGGAGGGATTTTTTTGATTTTCTTGCAAGAATTTTGCAGACAGACGCCGATCGGAAACAGATGGTCACTCCAGGATAAACCCGGCCACAGGAAGCCCTTTTCCCCAGGCCCCCCAGGCGCCACCATGGATGTCCAGGGTCCGGGCGGCGCTGTCGTAGGTTGCCTCGATGTTGGTTTCCAGGCTGCAACGGCGATCGTAGTTGGTGTGGCTGAAAACAAGCCGGTAGACCGTACCGCTCTGGGGAATCGCCTGCTCCACATAGGCAACATGCCCGGTGGGCATCTTGCGCCGGTTATTGGCGGCAAGGATGAGGATACTGCCGGACCGGGGCACAAGCGAGGTGTTGCCGCGCGCTTTTTCACAGGCAAACCAGGTGAGGGGGCCGTTTTCGTGACCAATGCGGCAGCTGCCGATCCCGCTCCGGCAGCGGGCAAAGGGAAGACTCTGTGGTTCGCAGCGTCTTGCCCGCTTGTTTTTCCCGCCCCCGGGACGCAACTGAAAACACTCCGCCGTGGTACGGCCATGCCCGGCAAGGGCGGTGGCGAAATCCTGAGGCATAGAGCCCTGATCGGAAAGAAGCTCACGGGAAGGGGAAACGCTGCTCTGGTTCACGGCGGGAGCAGGAACCCCTGCCTCCTGCATCGTTGCGGGGGTTGCGGGAAGGCCTGCCACGGGTTCATGGCGGGCGCAGGCCGAACACAATAGGACACAAAGAAAAATTTCGCCAACCACCCGGACTGTGCTTTGCTGCATGGAACGTCCCTTCTTGTCTGGTTACTCCGCAGCGCATTGCGCCTTGATCTTCTGGCGCATCATAGCAGACCCCCCCTCTCTTGACAATGCCAGGGCTGCCGGACCTGGATATTAAGGCAGAATAGAGTTGCACCGCCAAGTCCGTCATGCTATAAATGCCGTTTTTTCGTGGAGATACCCTCATCATGATTCACCTCACCAACATCAGCAAACAGCATGGCTCCCAAATCCTTTTTGCCAATGCCAGCTTTCAGATCCTCCCTGGCGTGCGCACCGGGTTGGTCGGCCCCAACGGCGCGGGCAAGTCCACCATCTTCCGGCTGATCACCGGCGAGGAAGAGGCCGACAAGGGCGAGATTTCCTGCGCCAAGAAAACGGTGATCGGCTATTTCTCCCAGGAGGTGGGCGAGATGTCCGGCCGCTCGGCCTTGGAAGAGACCATGGCCGCGGTGGGCGAGGTGGTGCGCTTGGGCGAGGAACTGAAGGAGATGGAAACTGCCATGGCCCAGCCCATGGAGGACGAGGCCATGGCAGCGCTGCTGGAGCGGTACGGCGACGCCATGGAGGAATTCGAGCATCGCGGCGGCTACGACCTTGAATCCCGGGCCCAGGCGGTACTCACCGGGCTGGGCATCGGGCCGGAGGATTTCAACCGGCCGGTGGAGTCGTTCAGCGGCGGCTGGAAGATGCGCATCGCCCTGGCCCGGATTCTGACCATGAACCCCGATGTCCTGCTGCTCGATGAGCCCACCAACCATCTCGACGTGGAGTCCATCGTCTGGCTGGAGGAATGGCTGGCCAAGGAGTTCAAGGGCGCGGTGCTCATGACCTGCCATGACCGCGACTTCATGAACCGGTTGGTCTCGCGGATCATCGAGGTGGCCAACGGGACCATCACCACCTACAGCGGCAATTACGATTTTTATCTCCGCGAGCGGGAGATTCGGCGGGAACAGCTGGCCGCCAGCTTCCGCCGCCAGCAGGAGATGATGGCCAAGGAGGAGGATTTCATCGCCAAATTCGCGGCCCGCGCCTCCCACGCCTCACAGGTGCAGTCCCGGATCAAGAAGCTGGACAAGATCGAGCGCATCGAGCTGCCCCCGGAACAACGGGTGATCAGCTTCGAGTTTGGTGAGCCGCCCCGCAGCGGCGACGACGTGGTGCGCATGGAGAATCTGGCCAAGAGCTGGCCCCTGGACGGGGGCGGAGAAAGACCGGTATTTTTCGGCATCTCCGGGGTGATCCAGCGGGGAGAAAAGGTGGCGGTGGTCGGGGTCAACGGTGCGGGCAAATCAACCTTTCTGAAAGTCCTGGCCGGCCAGACCGAGCCCACCTCGGGCAGCGTCACCATCGGGGCCAACGTTGGCCTCGGCTATTTTTCCCAGCATGCCATGGATGTTTTGCTTCCGGAACGAACCGTTTTTGACACCGTGCAGGACTCCCTGCCCCAGGCCAACATCGGCACCATCCGCAACCTCTGCGCCGCCTTTCTCTTTCAGGGCGACACGGTGGACAAGCAGATCAAGCTCCTCTCCGGCGGGGAAAAAAGCCGGGTGGTTCTGGCCACCTTGCTGGCCCGGCCGCTCAATTTTCTGATCCTGGATGAGCCCACCAACCACCTGGACATCCAGTCGCGGGAGATCTTGCTGGGGGCGTTGCAGAAATTCACCGGCACCGTGGTGCTGGTCAGCCATGACCGGCATTTTCTCCGCTCGCTGGTGAACCGGG
>JBAZSA010000068.1:0-12612 GCA_041662645.1 Desulfurivibrionaceae bacterium | reverse complement strand
ACACCAGCCACGCAAAAAAAATGAATTTCTTGCCCATATTTTGTCATAGTATATTATTATAATATATTCTTTGGCCTTATTACTCCTGCGACAGGTATATCTATGGCACAATCACGAATACTCGCTGCGTTACTGGTCCTTGCCCTGCACTTCAGCCTCGCCTTGCCCGTTGCCGCGGAAGAACCTGCAGGGTCTTTCGCCTTGGGCAAACAGCACTTCGACCAGGGCCGGTTCGAGGAAGCGTACACCGAGCTGCACAAGGCATTCTTGCAGGACCCTGGCAATCTTGACCTCAATTTCTATCTAGGCCAGGCCGCTTTTGAAACAGGCCGGCCCGAAGAAGCGGTCATGGCCTATGAACGGGTTCTCATGGCCAATCCCGATGCTGCCAGGGTCAAGCTTGAACTGGCCCGCGCCAACCTGCAACTTGGGGCAAGGGAAGTGGCCAAACAATATTTCAAAGAGGTTCTCGCCACCAACCCGCCGGAACAGGTGTGGAAAAACATCGAAGCCTTTCTCGCCACCATTGCTGCGTCCGAACAAAAACATTTTATAAACGGCACCTTCACCTTGGGACATGCCTGGGATGACAATGTCCGTTCCGCTCCGGTCAGCGACCGGATTTCCACCGGGCTTTTCGAGTTTCAGCTCACCGGCCAAAGCGCCAGCCCCCAAAGCGACCAAATCAACAACTCCACCCTGGTTCTCAACCACATCTATAAAAACGAAGAGTACCCATTCCTCTGGAAAACCGCGGCGACCTCCTACAATGCCCTGTATCAGAGCCTTCATGATCTTGACATCAACTATCTGGGGTTGGCCTCCGGTCCTGTTTTCCAGCAAGAAAATTTCATCTGGGATGCGCAGGCGCTCGTCTCGCACATTGATGTCGAACATGACCGCTACCAGGGCGCCTTTGGGGCCGCATCGTCCCTGACTTTCCTGTTCTCGCAGAATATCATGGGAACCTGTGCGGTCAAGGCCGAGGAAAAAAACAACTACACCGACCCTGGCCGGGATGCGCTCAATCTCATGTTTTCAGCAGGGCCGACTCTGCTGGTTGGCCCCAATCGCTTGAGCCTCCTTTTCAACAAGGAGCAAGAAAACGCGGATTACGAAATCAACAGCTACGACCGCTTCGGCTGGAAACTTCGCTACGACCGGAGCCTGCCCTATGATTTTGCCGCCTTTGCCGGACTTGGCTACACCATGACCGATTATGATGAACAAAGCCCATTCTTCGGGATTACCCGCAGCGACGAGGTGCAGGAACTCACGGCGGGAATCTCCCGCTTGCTCTGGCAGGATACGACCAGTAATCAGGCGCTTATCCTGCAGTTGGCTCACACCTATACCAATTCGGATTCCAATATCGACCTGTACACCTACCGCAAGAATGTGACCGAACTCAACCTCACCGTAAGCTTTTAAGCAGCGAGGACCGTCATGAAAAAATCCGCCTCTTTCCCGACCATCGTTCTGCTCATCCTGCTGTGCCTCGCCGCGCCCCTCTCCGCCTACGCTGAGATCCAGGGTGTGGCCACGGTGGTGGCCATCCGGGGAACGGTGGCGGCCCAGAACAAGAGCGGCGCAAGCCGTAATCTGAGCCTTAAGAGCCAGATTTTTCAGGAAGACGTGCTCAAAACCGACAAAAACGGCCAGCTGCAGATCATGTTCACCGACAACAGCATCATCAGCTTGGGCAGAAACAGCGAAATGAAAATCGCCGAATACCGCTGGCAGCCGGGCCAGAAAGACGGCGCCCTCAAGACCCAGGTCAAGGAAGGCTCCTTCCGGGTAATGGGCGGAGCGCTGGCCAAGGAGGCGCCGCAGAATTTCAAAACCGAAACCCCCACCGCCACCATCGGCATCCGTGGCTCCATGTACACGTTCAGATCCACCAGGGACTCTCTTACCGTCGTTTTCCAGGGAGGCAAGGGCATAGAGGTTTACAATGATCTTGGCAAGGTAACCATCTCTGTTCCAGGCTTCGGTACCCGCGTTGTGCTGAACACTCCTCCTGTACGGCCTTCCAAGTTTACGGAACAGCAGATCAAAAATCTGAACAGCCAATTGAATGGGGGTGGCAACGGGAGCGGAGGCACTGACGACACCAGCGCTGGCCCCCTGCCGCTGGCGGATATCATGCTGCCCCCACTGGTGGTGCCTCCCCGCCCGGTACTGCCGCCGGTCAACGAATACCCAACCGCACCGGACTTCACCCTGCCCCCGCCTCCGCCGACTGACGGAATCTATGCCTTTGAAGGCATCTTGAGCGGGATTTCCACGGCCATATCCCCATACACAGGCACAGACACCTTCACCAACAGCATGTCCTTGGGGGTCAACTGGTACAACCATCGAATCTTTGGCGTGGCCTATGACACTGACAAGAAAGATCCTGTCTTCTTCTTTGGCTCGGTAACCGGCTCCACCATCTCGGATTTCCGTATTTTTGGGATCGATGAATACGGCTCAAACTATGCCCCAACCTATATTTCAGGGGAGGGCGTTGGTGCTTTCGCTGGCGCAGCCTATGATTTCTTCGCCTTTGGCGCCCAGGGAGCTTCCTATGATATACAATCCGGGCTTCCCCACGACAGCTGGGTCGTAGGGGGCGGCGGCCAGCAGGTCCCAGGCGCAATGACTCCTGTTGCGCCAAGAGGGTCGGCAAACTGGCAGGGCTTCATGGTGGGCCTCAGCGCGGAACTGGCGAATCCATCTACAGGCACCCCCTATCTTTTCCAAACCCAAACCCCCGACGATTTCACCCTGGCGGTAAACAAGGACGCTGGCACCATCGGCGGGACAATAACGACGTTCTTCAATGATACGACCACCACCCTGCAAATTGGCGGAAGCATCGCCAACTCGGTCTATCTCAGGGACGATCTCATGGCCGCATTGATCAGCGGCAGCGATCTCAAGCCCTATGGCAACTTCATGGTGTCTGCCCATCCGTCGGAGCAGTTCTCCAGCTATTTCACCTGGGGCTACTGGGAGATTGCCTACACGGACACAATGTTGAGCCCATCCGAACGCTTCATGGTCCCCGCGTCCCAATGGATTGCGGGCCCCCCCACTCCTCCCAGCGCAATTACAGCCCTGAGCACCGCCAACTTCACCGGCACTTACACAGGCAAGGCATTTGGCACGGGGTTCAACGGGGCAACAGTAACCCCGCTCGCCGGAACCTGCTCACTTACGGCCAACTTCGGGGCTGGCGCATATAACGGCACGGTCACCGGGGCCATCAACTTCCCGGGGGTAGTCAACCTTTCCTTTGGCGCTGCAGAAATTCCTTCCAATTCCAATTATTTTGGGGCCACTGTCACCGGGATCAATGCCTCTGGCGTTTCTGTCTCTGGACCGGTCAAGGGCATGTTCTTCGGTCCCAACGCCAATGCCGTAGGCGGAAGCTTTGCCGCGGGCGGGTCTAACACACGCTACATCGGCATATTTGGAGGCAACCGATAGAGCGCCGGGCCCCCTCCTCCCTAATGAACACGCAATGGCTCAAGTCATTCTGCATGCCATCCCCCTTCAAGGTCGGCTGCCTGGTAACCGTGGCAGCCGTCCTGCTTTTTGCCTCCTTTGGCCAGCACAAACCGGACTTTCTGGAAACCCTTGACAACCGGCTGACCGACACCATGTTCCGCTGGCGGGGCCCTGTCAAGCCTGCCCAGCCCATCGTGATTGTCGATATCGATGAAAAAAGCCTGCGGGCCATTGGTCAATGGCCTTGGCCGCGCAACACCGTGGCAAAAATGATCCAAAACCTTGGCGCAGGGGGAGCCAGGGTCATAGGCCTGGATATCGTCTTTGCCGAAGCGGACCGCACCTCACCGAAAAATTTTGTTGACGAGCTGCAACAACTTCTCCCGGCGCAGCTCCCGCCGGAAACGCTGGCGGAACTAAAAACCAAGGAGGCCCTTGATCACGACCTCGCCCTGGGCAAGGCCATGGCTGCGACGCCCTCGGTTTTAGGCTATGTTTTTCAAATCCAGGATGACGGCCTGAAAAACCAAGCAGACATCCCCTTTCCCTCTGGCGCCACCCGCCTTGTCCCAAGCAGCACAAGCTACGAAGATATTTCCCTGCTCCGGGCCTACCGGGCCATTACCAACGTGATGGCCGTGGCCCAGGGCCAGAGCGAAGGCTTTTTCAATGTTTTTCCCGATGCCGCGGGCACGGTGCGCAAGGTTCCGCTCTTCATGATGATGGACGGGGTTCCCTACCCGTCCCTTGCCTTGGAAATGGCACGAATCGGCACCGGGGCACAGGAGACGACCATCCATGTCTCCCGGCAAAAGCAAACCGGCCCCAAGGATGTCCTCGGGATCATGCTGGGTGCAACCTTTATCCCCACCGATGAAACAGGCCAGCTCACCGTCAATTTCAGGGGCCCGGGCCAGACCTATCCCTACCTTTCCGCAATGGACATCCTGGCAGGCAAAAATCTGGACCGGGTGCAGGGCAAATATGTTCTCATCGGCACCTCCGCCGCCGGTCTCCTTGACCTCAGAGCCACGCCATTTTCCAACATCTATCCAGGGGTCGAGGTCCACGCCACCATCATCGACAACATCCTGAACCACGACCCATTTACCCATGACATCTTCACGGAAATAGGCATCACCTACGTCCTGCTCTTTATCGGCGGCCTGGGCTTAAGCGCGCTCCTTGCCTATGCCAGCCCTTGGGTCGGCGGCCTGGGCAGTCTGCTGCTCGTAATGCTCACCCTGGCGGGCAACTATCTTTTCTTTTTCAGCCATAATCAGCTCATTGGTCTCTCCTACCCGCTCCTGACCATCCTTGCCATTTTCCTCGTGGTCACCCTGTTCAACTATTTTTTTGAAAGCCAGAAGAAACGCTTCATCAGCTCGGCGTTCGGGCACTATGTCTCCCCGCAGATCGTGCACCAGCTCATGGAGCATCCGGAAAGGCTCTCCCTGCAAGGCGAGCAGAAGAACCTGACCGTGCTCTTCAGCGACATCCAAGGATTCACCTCGATTTCCGAAAAAATGACCTCCGAAGAGCTTGGCCGGTTCATGAATGAGTATCTCACGGCCATGAGCCATATCGTTTTGGAAGGCAAGGGGACCGTCGACAAATTCATCGGCGATGCGGTCATGGCCATCTGGGGCGCCCCCGTTGAGGATGAGGACCACGCCGCCAACTGTGTGCGGGCAGCGTTTAAGATGATGGAAAAACTCAAATTACTCCAAGAGGATTGGCAGAAACGCGATTTGCCGGAAGTACATATCCGCATCGGCATCAACACCGGGATCATGAGCGTGGGCAACTTTGGCAGCGACCAGCGCTTTGATTACACGGTCATGGGCGACAATGTCAATCTTGCCTCCCGGCTGGAAGGCGCCAACAAGGCCTACAACACCAACATTATCATCTCGGAATACACCAGGAATGCGCTGGGAGAAGGATTTTACTGCCGTCTCCTCGATCTGGTCCGGGTCAAGGGCAAGGAAATGCCGGTACGGATATACGAACCCCTCTGCGAAGGCGAGCCGGAGCAGGAACTGAGAAAGGAAACAGAGGCGTTTGCCGAGGCCCTGCGGCATTACACAAACCGCGAGTTTGGCAAGGCGGAAGAAATCATCCTGGCTCTTAACCAAGCAAACCCCTTGCGGCTCTACGAGCTCTACCTCGACCGGCTCGCCCATTTCTCGGGCAACCCGCCGCCGGAATACTGGGACGGCGCCTTCACCTTCACCACCAAATAAGGAACACACCATGCCGGATTCCACACCGTATGACCTCATCATTATCGGCGGCGGCCCAGGCGGCTATACCGCAGGCATCTATGCCCAGCGCGCCGCCCTGAAAACGGTGCTCATCGAAAAAGGCATCCCCGGCGGCCAGCTGAACAATACCGACGAGGTGGAGAACTGGCCCGGCACCGAAAAGATCAGCGGCGCGGAACTGGCCACGAGATTTTCCCAGCACGCCGCCGCCTATGACCTTGAGGTGATGAACCGTGAGGTTGTGGGTATTGAACCGGGGCGGGATCACCACATCGTCAGCCTGGATAACGGCGAAACCATTGCAACCCACGCGGTTATTCTTGCCACCGGCGGCAGCCCGAAGAAGCTGGGCATTCCGGGAGAAGACCAAAATTATGGACGGGGGGTTTCCTACTGCGCCGTGTGCGACGGCTTCTTTTTCCGCGACAAAACCGTGGTGGTGGTGGGCGGGGGCGACAGCGCCCTGGAAGAATCCCTGTATCTGGCCAAGCTGGCCAAACAGGTGTACATCGCCCATAGGAGGGACGCCTTCCGGGCCGGGATGATTCTGCAAAAAAGGGTGCTGAACGAAAAACGGATCACCGTGCTCTGGAACACGGTGCTGGCGGAGATCCTGGCGGATGCGCAAGGGGTAAACGGGGTAATCACCAAGAATACCCTGGATGACACAACTGCAACCCTTGCCACCGACGGGGTTTTCGTCTTTATCGGTTTTGCGCCGAACAATGCCCTGGTTCCTGCGGGCACCAGGATGAATGCCAACGGCTATGTGATCGCTGATGATAAATGCGAGACCAACACGCCGGGTATCTTCGTTGTTGGCGATCTCAAGGAAAAATACGCCAAGCAGATCGTTACTGCCGCAGCGGATGGCTGCACCGCCGCCCTGGCCGCAGCCCATTACGTGGAGAACAAAAAGGGTGGTTCCTGACCGGGGAAACAGCCCCCGGCCAGATTATTCCAATTCAGAACCGTAGGAGGGGCTTTAGCCGCGAAACTCCAAGACACTGCGGCTAAAGCCCCTCCTACAAACTGCGCTTTCAAATTACCCCAGCACCTGCCCTGCCTTTCTCCCGTTGCTCCGCTTGAAAAAATACAGCAGAAGCACCCCGGCCACAAAGCCGCCGACATGGGCCCACCAGGCAACCCCGCCCTCGGCCAGTCTGCCCATTGCTGCCTGCTGGGCAGCCCCCTGCAGAAACTGCATGAGAAACCAGAAGCCGATAAAAAAATACGCTGGAATTTCCACCAGATAAAAGAGAATGAAGATCGGGATAAAGGTGAGAATCCGGGCACGGGGATAGAGAAGAAAATAGGCGCCAAGCACCCCGGAAATAGCGCCGCTCGCCCCGATCATCGGGGCCTGGGCCTGGGGATTGGCCCAATACTGGGCAAAGGCGGCGCCGACCCCGCAGAGAAGATAAAACAACAGATAACGGCCATGCCCCATCCGGTCTTCGACATTATCGCCAAAGATCCACAGCATCCACAGGTTGGAGAAAATGTGCAACAAACCGGCATGGAGAAACATGGCGCTGAAAACCGGCCCGTAGCTGGCAAGGGACAATACGTTTCCCGCCTGCTCGGCAGCAAAACGGACCGGCACAAAACCATGGGCAACGATAAAGCTTTCCTGTTCCGGACCAAGGCTCAGTTGATAGGCAAAGCAGAGGATATTGACGATGATAATCCAGAGATTGACAACAGGAAACTGCTGGGAGGGGATATCATCTTTTAAGGGGAACATGCCTCGGCAGTTCCCTTTCAGGCTTGGACAACGGGAAGATTTTCCGGGTCTGGCAACGGCAGAATGAAATAAAAATTATTCCCCTCTTCCGTTGCCTCGTAGCCTGCCACGCCGCCATGGATCTCCACCACCTGCTTGATAAAAGCCAGACCATGCCCGGTTCCCGGCACCGACAGGCTCCGTTTCCCTCGGACGCCATCGGTAAATATGGTTTTCGCCTCGGCCTCGGAAAGATGCTCGCCGGTGGTGAAGACGTTGAACTTAACCGCCGCCTTGCCAGGACCAAAATAATCGGCCAGCAGCTCGCGGCCATAGGCCACGGCTTTCCTGACCTTGCCGTCACGATTCGTTATTTCGCCGGTGTACTTCACCGCGTTGGAAAAAAGATTGGCATAGACCTGCGAAAGCAACCCGACATCCACCCGCAGAAAGAGTTCTTCCTCCTGCATATCCTGGGGCTTTTCCACCGCAATTCCCCGGGCCCCGAATCTACTCAAGAAATGATCAAGCTGCGGAGAGACAATCTCTCGATCTATGGAGCATTTCCTGGGGCGCAACACGAAACGGCCCTGGGCAAAGTGATCCCGCCTAAACAGGCTTTCAAGGAAGAGGCTGTAATTGGCATGGTGCTCCAGCAACTCCCGGTGGTTCTCAAGCAGGCTCCGGTGCAGGTTGCTCACCTTGCTGATCACCAGCTCACAACTTCCGCTGGGCACCCCCTGGGCTGCCTTGAACCCGGCAATCATTTTTTCCAGCTCGTCGATCTCCCCGATACGGGCCTTGAGCTGATTGAACAGATGCTTGAAATACATGTTGGGGGTGATGACGTTGTGCTCGATGTCCATCACCAGGTTGTTGATGAACCGCAGATGCCTGATATTTTCGTAGGAAATAAGACGGTTGTGCAGATTGTAACCAATACGGTTTGCGTATTTGCGCAGAAAAAACCGATCTGCCTGGGAGATTTTCTCAAGGGGATATACTTCAAGAACCCCCATCACCTGCATACTGATCGGTTGCTTCCCTTCGTCCTGCGTCTCAGTGGAGGGCTTGCTATGAATCGGCACCAACAGCGAATGCTCGCCCTCGTAGCTCTTGAAGGTCAAGCGCACATGGGCAGGAGCAGCAACCGGCTTGGCCCGCAACCCTTTTTTGCTCTCGCAGACGAGAACCAGCTTTTCCATCACCTTGTCAAACAGATAAATCCGGCTGTGTAATCCGAGAAATTCGGAAAGAGCAGCCACGCAGACCCTGTAAAAGTCCTCGTTGGAATCGAACTCCTGGGCGAGATCAAAAAAGGCGCGCAACAGATCGTTCTGGGCAGGGCTAAGATTATAGCTCGCGTAGCTGCGCTGTTTTTCCCTGATCCGCAGCCTGATCTGCTGCAAATCCATGTTTGACGGGGCTTCCTGGCTCATGATCTTCCTGATTGGCAAGAGCGTACCGCATACTTCCTGATCTACAGGAAATATTCTATCACATGGGCAGGCACAGAGGAAAAGCTAATTCCGGCCAACGAGCACGATTTCATCACACCCGCTTTTTTCAGCAAGGCGCACATGCACATGCTCATCGGCTTTAACCGGGATATCCATCCCAACATAGTCGGGCTGAATCGGCAACTCCCGTCCGCCCCGGTCGACCAGGACAGCAAGCTGGATGCACTGCGGCCTGCCGATGTCCATCAGGGCGTCCATGGCGGCCCGGATGGTGCGGCCGGTAAAGATAACATCGTCCACCAGAACCACCACCAGTTCCTCCATGGGAAAGGCGATGCTGGTTTTCTTGACAATGGGATTCTGGCTGGCCAGGCTCCAATCGTCGCGGTAGAGGGTGATGTCCAGGGTGCCGGTGGGCAGCACAATCTTCTCCCGGTCCTGGATCAGCTTCTGGATACGGTCGGCGAGAAAAACCCCGCCGGTATGGATGCCGATTATGGCCAGATTGGCAACGCCGTGGTTGTTTTCCACGATCTGCAAGGCGATCCGGTGCAATGACCGGTCAATGTCCTCTGCCGACATGATCCGTTTTTCCATCTTTTTTCCTCCAGGATTAAGAGCCACACCTGCTGGTTTACGGCCAAAAAGAATCGATGCCCCGCGCCACCACCATGTTGATCGCCTGGGGATATGCCTCGCATTCCGCGGCAAAGACCCTGGCCGCGATGTCATCGGGCGTATCACTCTCCTCTACGGCCACACAGTGCTGCACCACAATCGGCCCCTCGTCATACACCTCGTTGGCAAAGTGAACCGTACAGCCGGTAACCTTGACCCCGCGCGCCTTGACGGCTCGATGCACCCGCATGCCATACATCCCGGCCCCGCAAAAAGAAGGAATCAGGGAGGGGTGAATATTGAGCACTGCCCGGCGCAGATGCGGTGGGGGTTGATAGAGCTTCAGATACCCGGCCAGCAACACCAGCTCAACCCCGTACTCTTGCAGGATACCGTTGATGGCCTCATTGTTCTTGGCATGGAAGGCCGGATACCCGTATTTTTTGGCCTTGGTCAGGCCGAGGGCGTCGGGCACGTTGGAGAGCACCACCTCAATGCTCCCCTGCATGGCGCCCGTGGCGATCCGTTCATGGAAGTTGTCGAGAGTCCTGCCGGAGCCGGAGAGCAATACCGCCATCTTCATTGGCGCCACCTACTTGAAATAGGGGTTGGCATCGACATCCACGCTTTTCAGCCAGTTGACGATGGCGGTGTCATAGGCGCTGGTCAAGGCAAAGACCTTTACCGCCAGGCGAAAGCGGGTCTTGAGGGTGGTATTGCCGGTGGCCTTGATCTCGGCAAGCACCTGCGGGTAATCGGCCGGATCGACGATCACGGTGACATCCTGAAAGTTCTTGGCGCTTGAGCGCAGCATGGTGGGGCCGCCGATGTCGATGTTTTCGATGGCCTCGCCCAGGGTGCAGGCCGGATTGGCCACGGTTTTCTCAAAGGCGTAGAGGTTGACCGCCACCAAGTCGATGGGTTGCAAGCCATGCTCCTGCATCTGCCGCACATGATCCGGATTGGTTTTCTGGGCGAGGATGCCGCCGTGCACCTTGGGATGCAGGGTCTTGACCCGGCCATCGAGCATCTCAGGAAAGCCGGTGAATTCGGAAACATCCTTGACCTTGATGTTGTTGTCCCGCATCTTCTTGGCCGTGCCGCCGGTGGAGAGGATCTCGATCCCCAGCTGCTCAAGCTCGCGGGCAAACCCCTCGATCCCGGATTTGTCGGTGAGACTGATCAATGCCCTTTCTATCTTTTTCATGGGTTTCTCCTAAATCATGGAATCATCTCAAAACAACTTATGCGTCTAGCGCAGACCTTGAACCGACACTGTAACGCAAAGAGGCGAAGACGCAAAGCAAACAGATGTCCCGGCAAAAAAAAGCCGCCCCCGCCGCACCTCGAGCCTTACTCCTCTTTTTTGGTAAACCTCCTGATCAACCTCCGGTCCCGCTTGCTTGGACGCCCTGGCGGCGCTGCGCCAACGACCCGCAAAAGCCTCCGGGTCTCCCTGACCTCGGTGCGGGCAGCGATGCTTTCCGGGGTTTCCTCGTAGAGCAGCTGCGCCTCAGGCGCGCCCCGCCGCTGGGAGCTGAGAGCCCGGACCACGATGGCGAACTCCTCCTGTTCCTTCTGAATCCGCAGCCCATCGCCCACAGCCACCAACCGGGAGGGCTTTACCCGCAAGCCGCCCACCTGCACCTTGCCCCCGGCCACCGCCTGGGAGGCCTGGGCCCGGGTCTTGAAAAAACGGGCGGCCCACAGCCACTTGTCCAGCCGGACCTGCGTCTCTGTCATCGTTTACTCCGCCTCCCCCATTGTATTCAGCCTACCACAGCGCACGCCCGTGGACCAAGCCCCATCCATGGCCTGGCGTGCTCCCTGTTTAGGAGCCGTTCAGAAACAACAGGCCATTTATGTTGTCTTACTGTACGGCTCCTTATGCCATCTGGCTGCCCAAAACGGCCATGTTATTTTTTGACAATGGCTTACCGCTTTCCGCGCGAAGGCAAATGGTGTATATATCTGGGCACCATGAAGCTCAATACCGTTGGCATAAAAGATATCAGGTATCCGGTGCGGGTGCGCGAAAAATCCGGAGGCATACAGCAGACCGTGGCCAGCATCAGCCTCCAGGTCAGCCTGCCGAGCCAGTACCGGGAATCCTGCGTCTCCACCTTCATCAAGGTTTTGAACACCTACCAAGACGAGATGAGCAACCGGATTTTCCGGAATCTGCTGGCCGAGGTGAAGGAAGAGTTGCGGGCGGAATCGGCCCATGTGGAGATGACCTTTCCCTATTTTCTGGAAAAAAGGGCGCCGGCCACCGGCACGCCCGGGCTCATGGAATACACCTGCCGGTTCACCGGCGGCATCGGCAAGGATGAGGATTTCATCCTCTCGGTCTGGGTGCCGGTGACCACCCTGTGCCCCTGCTCACGCGAGATCAGCGATTGCGGCGCCCACAACCAGCGGGGCGAGGTGAATCTCACCGTCAAGTACTCGGGATTTATCTGGATGGAAGAGCTCATCGCCATGGCCGAGGCAGGCGGTTCCTGCGAGGTGTACTCTCTGCTGAAAAGGCCGGATGAGAAGCATGTAACGGAAAAGGCGTACAACAACCCGATGTTCGTCGAAGACGCGGTGCGCAAGGTGGCGGAACAGGCCATGGCCCACCCGGCCATCACCTGGTTTTCCGTGAGCGTGGAAAGCTTTGAATCCATCCACAAGCACAGTGCCTATGCCTATGTGGACAGCGACGAAATTCGCTGAGTAACCGCCGGGCAGCACCACATCTGCTTTGTCATCGGTCGGCTTGTGTGCACTAGCACACTTCGTCGGCCTCTTTCGCGCATCTGCGGCACTGCCCGACGGTTACTATTCCTTGGGTTACCGAAATCAGGCCGCCAGCCGCACCAGATTACGGCCTGAGTGCTTGGCCGCATACAACGCCTTGTCCGCCCGGTTGATAAGCCCGTCCATGCTCTCCCCCGGCAGGCATCCGGCAATTCCGCAGCTGATGGTGACGCCAATCGGCAGCTCCTCCACCCGTTGCCGCAGCTTTTCCGCTATGGCCACCGCGTCCTGCGCCACAATG
>JBAZSA010000067.1:2985-13067 GCA_041662645.1 Desulfurivibrionaceae bacterium | reverse complement strand
GGGAATCCATCCGGGGGTACAAGAACGTGACCATGAATGAAAACTTCTTCCAGGGTCATTTTCCCGGGCAGCCCGTTATGCCCGGGGTCTTGATCCTAGAAGGCATGGCCCAGGTCGGGGCGATCCTTGCCTATATCACCGATCCCGAGGCGGTTGCCAGCAAGCTCGTCTATTTTGCCGGTCTTGACGGGGTGAAGTTCCGGCAAAAGGTGGTGCCCGGAGACCAGCTCCACTACGAACTCTCGGTGAACAAGCGCAAAGCCAAATTCTGGAAGATGGGCGGCAAGGCCTTTGTCGATGGCAAGCTCGTGGCTGAAGCGGAGCTCATGGCCACCTTTGCCTGAGTTGTCCGTCCGCATTCTCCCCTGTTTCGATGCCCCGACTAACCAAATCCAAGCGAAGGCGCAATGAACATACATCCTACCGCAGTTATTGATCCCGAGGCGAAGGTCCATGCCTCCACCACCGTCGGCCCCTATGCCGTTATCGAGAAAGGGGTGGTGATCGGCCCTGATTGCGTGGTCTGTCCCCATGCCGTGGTCACGGGACTTACCACCATCGGCGCCCGCAACACCATCGGTTCCTTCACCAATATCGGCGGGCCGCCCCAAGATCTGAAATACAACAACGAGCCGACCCGGCTGGTTATCGGCGATGATAATCAGATCAGGGAGTATGTTTCCATCCATCGCGGAACTCCGGGCGGGCATGGGGTGACCACGGTGGGCAGCGGCAACCTGCTGATGGCCTATACCCATATCGCCCATGACTGCGTGGTCGGGGACCATGTCATCATGGCCAATGCCGCCACCCTGGGCGGGCATGTGGAGGTTGCCGACCGGGTGATCATCGGCGGCCTCACCGCCGTGCACCAGTTTGTCCGCATCGGTGAGTATGCCTATATCGGCGGGATGTCTGGGCTCAGCAAGGATGTGCCGCCCTATGTGATCATGTCCGGTATCCGCAACCAGATGCGGGTAACCGGCATCAACCGGATCGGCCTGCGAAGGTCTGGCTTTACCGCGGATGAGATCAAGAAACTTGGTCAGGCCTATAAGATTATCTTCCGCAGCCCCGACTTGCTTCTTCAAGATGCGCTTGCCAAGACACTGGAGGAGATTCCCGATTGTGCGCCGGTTGCTAAGCTGGTGAATTTCTTTGCCACCTCGAAACGTGGGGCGGTACGCATGGCCGGTGATGACGAAGAATAGGATCGGCATTATCGCCGGCGGCGGCCAGTTTCCGAAACTCTTTGCCGAGGCCGCCAAAAAAGCGGGGCGCGAGGTGGTGATCGTTGCCCACCAGGGGGAGTCCTGGCCCGAGCTCGAAGCGATAGCCGATAGGTTCTGCTGGGTAAAGCTCGGTCAGCTTGGCCGGATCATAAGTTTTTTCCGCGAACATGGCGTTACGGAAACGGTTTTTTTGGGCGCCATCACCAAGACCAAAATTTTTAAAGATGTGTGGCCGGACCTCAAAGGGCTAACCCTGTGGAACAAGATAGACGCCCGGCAGGACGATGCCATCCTGCGGGCGGTGGCCGAGGCCCTGGAAAAAGAAGGCATCCATGTTTTGGAGTCCACCCTCTATCTTAAGGATTTGCTCTTTCCCAAAGGGGTTCTTACCAAGAAAAAGCCCACTGCCGAGCAGATAGAGGATATCCGTTTCGGCTGGCAGACCGCCAGGGCCATCGGCGCCCTTGATATCGGGCAGTGCGTTGTGGTCCGGGATCGCACCGTGCTGGCGGTGGAGGCCATCGAGGGAACGGATGCCGCCATCAGCCGGGGCGGTGCATTGGGCAAAGAGAAGGCCGTTGTGGTCAAGGTCAAAAAGCCCAAGCAGGATTTCCGTTTCGACCTCCCTGCCATCGGCGAAAAAACCATCGAGACCATGGCCTCGGTCAAGGGAGCTGTCCTGGCTGTGGAAACGGGGCAGGCCCTGCTTTTTGACCGGGAGGCCGTGATCGAGGCGGCGAACCGGGCCGGGATTGTCGTGGCCGGGGTGGAGGAGCTGCCGGACGGCACCCTGTCGTTATAATTCTTTAGTTTTTCTTGCCGGGACTTTACCCTCAGGATGTACATATCATGAAAGCCATGGTTTTGGCCGCGGGGTTGGGGACCCGCCTGCGGCCCTATACCCTGCAACGCCCCAAGCCGCTTTTTCCCGTGGCTGGCACGCCACTTCTGACCCATACCCTGGCACAGCTGCGCCGGAGCGGGGTTGAGGGGATTGTGGTCAACGCCCACCATCTCCGGGAGCAGATCAAGGGGATGCTTGGCGGGCAGGGGGATGTTCAGGTTCAATTGGAAGATCTGGAGTTGGGAACCGGGGGCGGTCTGCGTCTGGCGCAAAGTCATTTCGGCGAGGCCCCCTTCCTCTCGGTCAATGGCGATATTGTCCATGATCTTGATCTGGCTGCGGCCTATATCCGCCATTGCGCCTCCGGCGCGGATGTGACCATGGTGCTGCACGACTGTCCGCGCTTCAATAATGTGCGGGTCAATGGCCAGGGCAGGATCGTGGGTTTTTCCGGGCCGGCGGGAGAGGGCGAGCGTCTTCTGGCCTTCACCGGAGTACAGGTCATCAATCCGGCGGTTCTCTCCCTGATCCCCGAGGGTATTTTTTATAACATCATCGACTGCTATGCCGATTTGCTCAAGCATGGAGGCACTATTCAGGCCCTGGTCGTTTCCGGTCATTTCTGGACCGATATGGGTACCCCGGCGGATTATCTGCAGCTCCATGAGGATATTCTGCTCAAGGGCAGGATGCCCGGATTTTTCTCGGAGCGTGGGTCCTCTCCTTTCTCCCTCGGGAAAGATGTGGTGCTCGGGGCTGGGGTCTCGCTTCAGGACTGGGTTGCCGTCGGGCATGGGGCAATCATCGGCGAGGGCGCCAGCCTGAGGCGGGTTGTTGTCTGGGATGGGGCCAGGGTCGCCCCCGGCAGCGTCGTGACGGACAGCATTATCACCGGGGGAAATTAAGGATGTTTACGGATCAGCACAGGTTAGCTCTGGGCAGACTGCTGGCCGCCCAGGGGTTTCCCCCGGAGGTACAGGGAGGGGACAGGATGGCCGGGGATGGCTCCGACCGGCAGTTTTACCGGTTTACCGTCGCTGGTCTTTCCCTGCTGGCGGTCTTGCCAGGCGCCAGTCAGTCCCAGGGTCTGGCTGAAGCGCGGGCAGCCTCGGCCATCGGGCAGCATTTTTTTAGGCATGGCGCTGCGGTTCCAAAGATCTACGGCTTTGCCGAGGAATGCGGTCTTCTCCTTTTCGAGGATCTGGGGGACACCAAGCTCCATGATCTGGTCCTTCAGCATGGGGCAGAGGCGGTGGAGGTGGATGTCTACTACCGGCAGGCCCTTGCCGCTCTGGCCCATTTGCAAACCGAGACCCGTCAAGGCTTTCAGCCGGAGTGGTGCTGGGATACCCCCCGCTATGACCGCGAACTCATGCTGGCCAGGGAGTCGGGCTATTTCCAGAAGGCCCTGTGCGAGGATCTTCTGGGGATGAGCGACTTGCCCCAAGGGCTTGGCCAGGAATTTGTCTTTCTGGCGGAGCGGGCCATGCAGGAGCCTGCTGATTTCATCCTGCACCGGGATTTTCAGTCGCGCAACCTCATGATATGCGAGGGGAAAGTCAGAATTATTGATTTTCAGGGTGCCAGGCTGGGGCCGCTGGGGTATGATCTTGCCTCCCTGCTCATCGATCCCTATGCCGGTTTGTCTTTGGCCCGGCAGCAGATACTCCTCGGCTTTTACCTGGATGTCCTCGCCGCTCATATTCCCCTTGACCCGGGACGATTCATTGAGGGATATTACTACATGGCTCTCCAGCGTAACCTGCAGATTTTGGGAGCTTTTGCCTTTCTCTCGAAAAACAAGGGGAAACAGTTTTTCCGGCAGTTCATCAAGCCCGCTGCCGCCACCCTTCACGGACACTTGGCTGCCCCGCAGGGGCGGGATTTTTCCTGCCTGCGCACTGTGGTGGAGCAGGTAAGCAATCTTTTGGACGCCACGGCTTGAAAATAGCAGTGCTGATTTTTCCTAACGACTCCTAACCTTAAGACGGAACCACTATCTCTCATGCAGACCCGATATCCCATCGTAGCCCTGGTTGGCCGGCCCAATGTCGGCAAATCCAGCCTTTTCAATAGATTCGCCAAGAGCCGCAAGGCCATTGTTGACCCCACCCCAGGCGTAACCCGCGACCGTCATTATGAACAGGTAACCATAGAGGAGAAGGTTTTTATCCTCGTTGACACCGGAGGCATTGAGGGCGACGGCCGGGAAATGATGGCGGGTTTGATCCGTGAGCAGACCATGCAGGCCATGCGCGAGGCGGATGTGGTCCTTTTCCTGCTGGACGGGAAGGAAGGGCTGCTGCCGGAAGATTACGAGGTGGCCGATTATCTGCGGCGGTCGAAAAAACCGGTGCATTTTCTGGTCAACAAGGTGGACAGCCCGGAGCTTGAACAAAAGCTCATTCCCAGTTTTACGAGCTGGGGGTGGACAGGCTCTGGCCTGTTTCCGCGGCGCATGGCTATGGGGTCAAGCCGTTTTTTGAAGCCTTGCTGGAAACCCTGCCGGTTTTCCCGGAGTCAGAAGATATCCCGCCGGACACCATCAGCCTGGCCTGTTTGGGGCGGCCCAACGTGGGCAAATCTTCCCTGATCAACCGGCTGGTGGGTGAAGAGCGCATGGTGGTCTCGGATATCCCCGGCACTACCCGGGATTCGGTGGACACCCTGATCACGGTGGGCAAGCAGCCGTATCTGCTCATCGATACGGCGGGGATCAGGCGCAAGGGCAAGGTGCAGGAGAAGCTGGAGAAGTTCAGCGTACTCCAGGCCCTGGGCGCCCTGGAGCGCTGCGACGTGGTGCTGATCCTCATCGATGCGGGCGAAGGGATCACCGAGCAGGACACCAAGGTGCTGGGCTATGCCTTTGAGCGGGGCCGCGCCTGTCTGATCCTGGTGAACAAATGGGATTTGCTCCACGGGGATGGAAAGCGGCAGAAGCAGCTGATGGAGGAGATTGCCCGGGCCACGAGTTTTGTCGAGTATGCCCCGGTGCTCAAACTTTCCGCCCTGACCGGCGCCGGGGTGAAGCAGCTGCTGCCCACGGTGGCGAAGATCTACAAGCAGTATTGCGGCTCTTTTTCCACCGGCCAGCTCAACCGGATCTTGCAGGAGGCAGTGGAGGGCCATAATCCGCCCATGCATAAGGGGCGTCGTCTTAAATTCTACTACACGACCCAGATTGCCTCGAAGCCGCCCACCTTCATCGTTTTTACCAATTACCCCAAGGGGGTGCATTTCTCCTACCTAAGATACCTGCTGAACCAGTTTCGGGCAGGACTCAAACTGGACGCCATCCCCATCAAGATTATCCTCAAGGAACGGCAACGAAAAGAATATGGCTAAGAGCAAGCTGCCGGGTAAGAATCTCGGGTTGTTGCGTTCCAATCCCAAGGGGCAAGGGATGTATGATGCCTTTACCCTCGCCGCTAACGCTGCTGCGGTCGAACAAGCCGGATGCGCCCAGCATCTTGACCTGCAGGAAGACACCTGGCGTTTTTTTGTTTCCCGCCTGACGGAAGGCCTTGCCGATTTTCTTGAGCCCGCGGCGTTGGTGGCGGAAGCCGGCTGCCAGGGCCCGGGGCCGGGCAGCCCGGCGCCCCCCTCTCTTTCCGATGATATCCCCGCCGCGCTCGGCCGTGAAGCGGTCCGGCTCTTCCGCCAGGACGCCTTGCCTTTTGCCGCTTTTTTCTCTTTTCTAAAATGCCTCCGCCGGACCGTGCTCAACGATCCTTCCCTGCCGGCCCGGCTCCAGCCGGACTGCGCCTTGTTCTTTGACCGTCTGGAAACCGCGGCCGCCGGCCAGTGGCTCAAGGAGGAGACCAGCTCCGCCCAGCACCGGCTCCGCGAGGCAAGACATTTTATCCTTGATGAGAAAAGGCGCTACGCCGCCATCTTCCACCGGATGGCCGAGCCAGCCTGCATTGTTGATCAGCAGGGCTGCCTGCTCGATGTCAACAATGCCTTTGCGGAGTTTTTCAAGGTTCCGGGCGAGATGCTGCTGGGCAAGCCGTGTTCCCAGTTGTTTGGCCCGGCGGCCAGCAAGTCCTGTTTGCTTGAAAAAAAATTGGCCAAACACGGCTCCTTTGCCAATATCGAGGTCGACCTCCCGGTTGGCGGGGAGAGCCGGACCGTCTTGGTCAGCAGCGCTTCGCTGGGCAAGGTGCGCGGCGTTCCAGGGGGTATTGTCATCCTGCAGGATGTCACGGCGCAACGGCGCATTGCCCGGGCTCTAAAGGAAAGCGAAGAGCAGTTCCGCGGCCTGGTGGAAAATATTCCGGATGTCGCCTGGCGGGCGGATGCGGAGGGGCAGCTGGCCTATGTCAGCCCCAATGTTCAAAGGATTTGCGGCTACGAACCGAGTGAGCTGCTTGGGCAGAGCAGGTTTGGCATCGTTCATCCCGAGGATGTAGACGAGGTCCGGAAGCGATACGGGCTGCTCTTTGTCAAGGGCAGGGAGTTTTCCCTCCGCTACCGGCTGCGTCATAAAAAAGGCAAATGGCTTTGGGTTCACGACCGGGCTCAGGCTGCGGGTGAGCACGCCACCGGCGTTTTTTCCGATGTCACCAAGCTGCGGAAGATGGAAGATGAGCTGAAGGCCTATCGCGCTTGGCTCGAGGATATGGTTGACGAGAGAACCCAGGAGGCTGAGGCGGTAAACCGGCAGCTCCTGCTGGAGGTGGCCGAGCGGCAGCAGGCGCAGCAGGAGCTGGAGCGGCTGGCGGCCCGCCTCAGGCGTTCCAATGCCGAACTGGAACAGTTCGCCCATGTGGCCTCCCACGATATGAAGGAGCCGCTCCTGCTGATCATTGCCTTTGCCGAGCGGTTGCTGGCCAAATGGCCGGAGAGATTCGACGGCAAGGCGGGCGAATATCTTGGGCGGATACTCAAGGCCGGCAGGCAGCTGCAGGAGCTGGTGGATGATATCCTGCATCTGTCCAAGGTGCGCAGCTGCGAGCAGCCTTTCGGAGTGGTTGACTTGGATGGGCTCTTGCGGGAACTGATGGCTGATTTCGAGGAGAGGATCAGGCAGGTGGAGGGAAATGTCGGCGTGGGCACTCTTGCGGCCATCGAGGGGGATAGGACCCAGCTCCGCCAGCTTTTTCAAAATCTCATTGCCAATGCCCTGAAATACCGGCAGAAAGATATCCCCCCAGTGGTTGAGGTGAAGGGCAGGGCGCTGCCGGGCAAGCTCTATGAAGTCACGGTGCAGGACAACGGCATCGGTTTTGAAGAAAAACATGCGGAGCGGATTTTTCAGCCCTTTGTCCGGTTGCACGGCCGGCATGAATATGAAGGAACCGGGATCGGCCTGGCCACCTGCGAAAAAATAGTCGCCCGGCACGGCGGAAGGATTACCGCCAAAAGCAGACCCGGCGAAGGCTCTATTTTTATCATTCAATTCCCTCTTTCCCAACGCAAGCAGCAATAGGCAAGTTGTCTCTGTCTGAGTGTTATGCTGTGTCCAATCCGCGCCTTGCCTGAACCGCGACCGGGAAAGGATGCCCTCGCCGGGGAATTAGGTCCCAACAAAAAGATTCTCCGTCCGTGGTTCTCCCCATTTTTTTTATCTGAAAAAGTACTTCCTCCCACGCCCCTCTTTGGGTATGATGTACCATATATTGTGGTGGTGCATGCGCGCAATGCGCCATATCGTGTTTTATTTCCGAAAGAATCAAGACCTTTACCCGAGGGGTGCCCGATGGATTTACCGATCAGTTTTGATGAAGCGCTGAAGGAATGGGAGCGTTTTGAAGAGTATCTTGTGCAGGCCAGGTATGCTATCCGCAACAATAAAACCGGGGTGCCCATGGAAAAAGACATGGCCCAGGTGCTGTTGCGCGTCAGCAAGCAATTCAAGCATCCCGCGGTCGCCAAGGCCCTGATCCACGGCACCATCATTACGGCCACCCCCTTTCTGATGAATGGCGGCAACCCCTATACCCGGAGGGCTGGTTATTATTCCTGCTATCCCCTGGGTGATGTGGAAGATTCCACCGATGCGATCTTCGACATGGAGCGCGATCTGGTCAGCATCTTCCAGCATGCGGGCGGCGGCGGCATTGATGTGACCAAGATCCGGCCCAAGGGCACCATTGTGGACAACGGCCAAGGGCTCGCCTCAGGTCCGGTTTCCTTTGCCAAGGGCTTTTCCCATCTTTCCGAGCGCATCAGCCAGGGCGGCAAACGGCGGGGCGCCCTGATGATCCAGGCGGATTGGGATATCAAGGACGTTAAGGATTTTATCACCTTCAAGGGGGATAATCCCGGCCGGTACACCGGCTGCAACATCTCGCTCAACGTAACCGACGAAAAGTTCTGGGAGAACGAGGAGCTCACCAACCTGGTGGCCGAGTATATCTGGAAATCCGGTGATCCCGGCCTGCTCTTCACCCAGAAAAGCCTGGCCAACACCCCGGTGCTGGCCAAGTACAATCCGGTCTACTCCAATCCCTGCGGAGAATACCTTTCCACCAAGGATACGGCCTGCAATCTGCTTACGGTCTGTCTGTCCAAGTGCCTCGACGAGGAGAAGGGCAAGTTTTTCGATCGCGTGTTCGAGGCCGCCAGGCTTGCGGCCCTTGCCGGCAACGAAATCCTCGACTTGGGCGGGTTTCCGCCCATTGAGCGGATCAAGGCCAATACCCTCAAGTTCAGGCCCATCGGCATTGGCTTTACCGGTCTGCACCATGCCATGAACCATTTTGGCGTTTCCTACGCCGATGAGCATGAAGCCCCGCTCTTTGCCAAGGCGACCCAGCTGGTTTTGATGCTGGGCTCCATGCAGGGTAGCCTTGATTACGCCGAGTTCATCAAGAAGGAGGGCAAGCAGAAAAAGCTCACCCCCCAGGAGTGGAACATGACCTATGTCGACAAGATCGACAGCGAGGCCGTGGCCTTCATCGAGTCGGACATGCCCAATAAGCCCCAGTGGCGCAAGCGGACCAGCGAGATCTTCACCACCCTGCGCAAGCTCGGCGGCCTGTACAACTCGGTGACCACCTCCCAGGCGCCCACCGGCTCCATCTCTCAGCTGATGCGGGTGGCCTGCACCGGGGTGGAACCATATTTCTCCATGATCCAGCGCCGCAAGGTCAAGGATGTGGATGATTCCTGGAAGGAGTTCGTTCTCGTGCCCCTGGAGTTTTACCAGTACGAGGAAGAAAAGCTGGAATGGGTCGCCGAGCAAACCGCGCACAAGATCGAGCCGTATCAACAGATCCGGATTCTTGAGGCGTGCCAGGCCTTCAATCATACCGCGGTTTCCAAGACCATCAACCTGCCCGCCGACACCACGGTGTCAGACATCAAGAAGATTCTCCAGTATGCGCGGAAAAGCAATCTCAAGGGCATCACCATGTTCCGGGATTCCTCCATGGAAGGGGTGTTGAGCGACCATGGCGGTAAGCTGGAGGAAACCTGCGAATTCTGTGACATGGACGTGCGCAGCGGCAGCACCTACAAGTTCCGGGGGCCTGCTCCCCTGTACATCACGGCCAACAAGGGCGGGCAGGGGCATGTGCGCGAGGTGTTCCTCAACACCACCAAGTCCGGTTCGACCCTGCACGGCATGAGCGAGGCGTTGGGGAGGGTCATTTCCGTGGCGCTCCAGCACGATTACCGGCTGGTGGGCAAGATCGCCCGGACCCTGGAGGATATCTCCTCGGACGGCGCCTGGATCAGCGCCTCGCTGGGAAGGGTCTATTCCATTCCCGCGGCCCTGGCCAAGGTTCTGGACAAGAACGCGGAAGACGAGGTGGAGTCGGATCCCGACCCCTATGTCGAGCCTTCCTCCTATTCTTCTTGCCCGGCTTGCGGCAAACTGAGCCTGCGGCGAAGCGGCGGCTGCAACCAGTGCGTCAGCTGCGGTTATTCCTCGTGCTGAGCGCGTAAGAGGGCGTTTGCATGCAATCCGGCCCACAGGAAAGAAGATACAACAAGGCGGTCATGGCGTTCATGGCCGTCTTGTTTTTTTTCATGGTGCTGGGCGATACCATTATTGGCCG
>JBAZSA010000067.1:0-2975 GCA_041662645.1 Desulfurivibrionaceae bacterium | reverse complement strand
TTTTTCTTGAGCCGCTTCTCAAATATGACTACGACTGGATAAACGGCTTCGTCCTGCGCTGGGGCGAGGAACATCCCGAGGTGGTGCGTCTGGCCGCCGTTGATCCCGAGGGCCGGGATTTGGTTGTATTCAGCCGCCCCAGTGAGGGGGCAAAGGCTTTTCTCGTTGAAGAGAAAGTGCTCTTCCAGGGCAAGCAGCTGCTGACCTTGCGGATGGAATCTTCCGCTGGCGAGGTGGAAGGGCTTGTGCGCAAACTTCACTGGCAGCTGGGGCTTGCCTCGTTTCTTCTTACGGCCATTGCGGGAATTGCCTTGTGGCTCACCCTGAGGCGTATCGCCCTCGCTCCCCTGGAAAGGGAAATCAGTCTGCGCCTGGAAACGGAAGAGAAATTGGCCACCGCCCACCATCAACTGGAGGAGCGGGTCCGGGAGCGAACCGCCGACCTGGAGGACGCCAATCTCCTGTTGCAGAAGGAGGTCAAGGAGCGGCATGCCGCGGAAGAGCAGCTTTCCCGGCTGCATCGGGAGTACGAGTTGATCCTGAACTCGGCCGGAGAAGGGATATATGGCCTGGACACCGAGGGGCGCATAACCTTTGTCAATTCGGCGGGCTTGCATATCCTGGGCTATGGCGAGGCGGAATTGATCGGCAGCCATCTGCATGATTTCCAGCATCATGTGCGCTGGGATGGCGAACCGTATGACCGGGAGGATTGTCCGGTGTGCGTGGCCTATGGCGAGGGGAGGAAAAACCGGGGGGGGGAAAGCTATTTTTCCAGAAAGGACGGCGCTGTTTTTCCGGTGGAGTTTGTCGGCACCCCCATTGTGGAAGGCGATACGATTGTGGGCACGGTTGTGGTATTTGAGGACATCACCGTGCGCAAGCAGGCGGAGCGCGATCTGCTTGCCTTGACCGAGACCCTGGAGCGGCGGGTTATGGAGCGCACCGCTCGCCTGGACGCCGCCAACCTGGAATTACGGGAGACCCTGGGCCAGCTGGAGCAGACCCAAGCCCAACTGGTGCAGTCCGGAAAGATGGCGGCCTTGGGAGATCTGGTGGCTGGGGTTGCCCATGAGATCAACACCCCGGTGGGCGTGGGGGTTACCGCAGCCTCGCATCTGGAAAACAAAACCAGGGAGATTGTGCTTCTTCATGGAGAAGGGCGCATGAAACGGGGCGATCTTGACCGGTATCTTGCCCTCTGCCAGGAGGCAGCGAACCTGATTTTTTCCAACCTCAACCGGGCGGCGGAGCTGATCCGCAGCTTCAAGCAGGTGGCGGTGGATCAGTCCGGGGAGGGACGCAGAACCTTCCCGGTCAAGGAGTATCTAGCCGAGGTCTGCCTGAGCCTTAGGCCGGTTTTGAAGAAAACCAGCCATCGGTTGGAGATTTCCTGCTCCGAGGATCTGGTGCTGAACAGCTATCCCGGGGCATTATCCCAGATCGTCACCAATTTCATCACCAACTCGTTGACCCATGCCTACGATGGGGATGAGGTAGGCTCGCTGCTCATTGATCTCAGCCTGCAGGGCGGCAATGTTTTGTTTAAGTACACCGACGACGGCAAGGGCATGACCGAGGAGCAGGTCAGCCATGCCTTTGATCCATTTTTTACGACCAATCGGGAAAAAGGAGGGAGCGGTTTAGGGCTGCATATCGTATATAATCTTGTGACCCAGAAATTGCTGGGGACAATTACCTGTGAAAGCAAGCCGGGGAAGGGAACATCCTTTGTTCTTCTTTTTCCTGCCGTCATACCTGGGGGGGTATCGCATGGTGGAATCACATGAGGCGGTTTTTTTTGCGGATGAGCCTGAGGGGGCTGGGATTTCCCGGCAAGGGGATGGCGGCAACGGTGTCTGGAAGGTGCTGGTGGTTGATGACGAGGAAGAGGTGCATGCCGTCACCAAGCTGGTTCTTGCCGATTTTTCCTACGAGAACAAAGGGCTGCTTTTTCTGCATGCCTATTCCGGGAGGGAGGCCAGGGATCTCATAGCCGAGCATCCCGACACCGCCATCATTTTTCTTGATGTGGTCATGGAGAAAAATAACGCCGGGCTTGAAGTGATCCGCCACATCCGGGAGGAGCTGAAAAATTCCTTTGTCCGGATTATCCTGCGCACCGGCCAGCCCGGCCAGGCGCCTGCGGAAAAGGTCATCGTTGAGTACGACATCAACGATTACAAGGAAAAAACCGAACTCACCGCCCAGAAGCTTTTCACCACCATGGTGGCTTCCCTGCGTTCCTACCGGGATATCCTCACCATCGAGGCCAACCGCAAGGGGCTGGAAAAGATCATCGACGCAGCCACCTATATCTGCCGTCTCCGCTCGATCAAAAATCTGGCCAGCGGGGTCTTGACCCAGCTGGTTTCCATCCTGCATCTCAGCGAAAACGCCATCTATTGCCAGACCTCGGGTATCGCGGTGTCCAATGTGCAGGGCAGTTTCAAGATGCTGGCCGCCACCGGCGCCTATGAACCGTATATCGACGTCGAGACCCGGGAGGATTTGCCGGCCAAGGTTCTTGATGATGTCCAGCGGGCGACAACGCTCAAGCAGTCCCTCTGCCAGGACAACCGGTATGTCGGCTATTTTTGCAGTGAGCGCGGGGAAGAAACGGTTATCTATCTTGAAGGCTGGCGGGATCTCAGCGAGCTTGACCGGCGGATGATCGAAGTTTTTTGCAGCAACGTGCAGGTCGCCTACGAAAACGTGCTTTTGAACCAGGAGATTGAAGGAACCCAGAAGGAGATCATCTATACCCTGGGCCAGCTTGCGGAGATGCGTTCCCTGGAAACGGGCAACCATGTTCACCGGGTGGCGGAATACAGCCGGCTGCTCGCGGAAAAACATGGCTTGAGCCAGCGGGAGGTGGAGGTGATCCGCCTTGCCTCATCCATGCATGACGTGGGCAAGGTCGCCATCCCCGACGCCATTCTCAATAAAACCGGGCCGCTGACCGCCGCGGAGTT
>JBAZSA010000066.1:0-13162 GCA_041662645.1 Desulfurivibrionaceae bacterium | reverse complement strand
GGGGCATGGCAAGGGTCCTTTTGGGTGCATTCAGGGCAGATAGACGAGCAGGGCCCCGCTTTTTTCCCGGTCTTTTTTTTCCCAGAGATAGGCGAGGATCGAGCCGTTGTTTTTCATGATCTTGAGCCGGGCCTCGATGACGTCCTTGAGCACGGAGCCTTCCGGCGAATGGAGTCCCTTGCCGGTTATGACCAGGACGGTTTTCAGGCGGTTGCGCCGGGACCGGGTCAGGAAATTCTCCGTCTTTATTTCCGCCTCGGCACCGGTGCAGCCATGGAGATCAAGCCGGTCCTGGGGCGGGGGCGAGTTGCGTATCGCGGCCTGCAGCGACTGGGACGGGGTTGGCAGCTCGTTTTTTTCCGTAAGAATCTCGGCAAGGGTTGTGGCGGGAATCCCGGTTGCCAGTGCGCTGGCAAAACTGGGCGGGGTGGTGTTTTCCCGGTCTTGGGAAAAGAGAACGCCGAGATCGTCGCTGGCCGTCAGTTTGCGGATGGGCTGCTTCCCTGTTTTTTTCCCCGAGGTTGTGGCGGCGGGGTCCGGTTGCCGGGTGGGGCGATTTGGTTTGCGCATGGATCTTTGCACGGGAAAGAGGGGGGACAGAAGGGCACATTTATGTATCTGGAAGTATGCATAGCGTTTTTCTTGGCAAGAGACAAGAGGCAAAAAAAATAACCGGGCAAAGGCAAGGGGCATAAAGGGTTGCGGGGGCTTCCCTAAAAGGAGGCAAAAAAAAATCTGGTTTGCCTGTTGTATTCCTGTTACTCTTTTTGGAATTATCAACGAATTTTCCTCCTGTATTGAGGAGATAGTCTCGCGCGCCTAAGTGGGGTTAAGTGGGGTTTTGACAGCCGGACCGCAAACGAGAGGGGGCCTCTGCTGCATGGATAAACAGATACATTTTATTGTGACAACAGGCGAACGGGGGCAAATCCGTTCGTTTGCGGTATCCAGAAACACCCTCAAGATTGTGCTCGGGGTTTGTTGTTTTCTCGTCATTGGCAGCGGGTTCGGCTGGTTTTCCTCCGTGGAAAATATCGCTCTGCGTCAGCGGCTTACGGCAATAGAAAAGGATCTGGCTGTTGCCGTTGCCACGAACACCAGCCTGCAGGCGCGGACAGCCAAGCATGAGCAGGAGCAGCAGACGCAGCTGAGCGCCGCCCTGGCCGACCTGAAACACAAAAGCCAGGTTATCGAATCGGTTCTCGCCTCGGTTGGGGTGAATCTCGAGGTGCGTGAGAGCAAGAAAGGCGCGGGCGGACCGTTTACCCGGGTGCCGCAGGATTCCTACCAAGGCCTCACCCTGAGGGTGGACCATTACCTGGGCACCATCCAGTCCGTGCCTCTGGGCGCGCCTGTCCGGGGAATCATTACCTCCCGGTTCGGGGGGCGGCTTGATCCCCTCAACGGGCAACCAGCCTTTCACAGCGGGGTTGATATCAGAAACAATGCCGGCGCCAAAATCATTGCCCCGGCGGATGGCGTTGTCGCTGCCAATGGCTACGACAACGGCCACGGTAATTTTATCACCATCAATCACGGCAACAAATTTCAAACCAGCTATCTCCATCTCCAGAAAGATTTTGTAAAGCCAGGCGACCCAGTGGCCAGAGGGCAGGTCATCGGGCTGGTGGGCAACTCGGGAAGAAGCACGGGACCCCATCTGCATTATGAGATCAAATACCGGAGCAAGTTGATCGATCCGGTTAAATTTATTCAGGTGAATCAACGGGCTGCAGCAGTGTCGCCGAAATAGCACGCGGCAACGGAGACTGAGGCAGCTCCGGTTTTTTCGTCCTGGGTAAAAATTTTCAAGCCGTTGTCCCCAAAAAATGTCGTCAACTGGATGGCGTAATCGCTCCTGAAAAATCCGCGGCAGGTGATTGGTATGGGTTTTTTTAACAAGCAAGGCATCGGCGAGGCAAAATCGGAGACGATCACCAGCGTGATCGGCGCGGACATGCAGCTGTCCGGGGATATCTCGTTCAAGGGCAAGCTCCGGCTCGACGGCAAGGCCGAAGGCAATATCCGCGGGGAGTATCTCATCCTCGGGGAAACCGGAACCATATCCGGGGATGTCGCGGTCAACACCTTTGTCTGTTCGGGACGGGTTGAGGGCACGGTCAATGTCCAGAAGCTGTATGTGGTGAAAAGCGGCTTTATCGAGGGCAAGGTTGAGACCATGGATCTGGCGGTGGAGTCGGGCGCGGTGCTCAACGGGGAAATCAAATCCCGGAGTCAGGAATTGCGGTTGATTCCCGGCTCGGCTGCTCCAGAGGCTACGGATTGGGAGGAGATGAAAGAAGCCGCCTCGCAAACCCCGGCCAAAAAGAAGGGGATTGCCGCCAAATAATCCGCAAGCAAGATTTCTGTGTTTGACCGCCGCCATGCGAATTTCGGATGGCGGCTTTTTTTTATGCTGTATCGCGAGGGTGTTGATCCAGGTCAAGGAATAACGGGCATTGATCTCATATAATGGGAAGCACAGAGATGTATTCAACCTTGCCCAGGAGGTGCCGCGATGATCGAAAAGAAGAGTCTTGCCGAAACCAGGGTTTTTGACAGCCGGAGTATGAAAAAGGTCCTGATCCACGATTCACCCTGGTTTCGCATCCTGAATTTCAACCTCAGCGCCGGCCAGGTTTTTCCGGTGCATTCCCATGATACGGAAGGCCAGCTCTCCATTCAGGTGCTGGAGGGAACCGGGGAATTTCTTGGCAAGGATGAGACGGCCATCCCGGCGCAGGCGGGCGACTTGCTGCTCTGCGACATCAGCGAACCCCACGGCGTGCGGGCGCATACCGATTTGCGGATTCTGGTGACCATTGCCCCGCCGTTTTAACAAGAGGAAGACGCAATAATGGGCAGACAACAGATAGCGGTGCGCGACGAGGTCATCCGGCTGGGTCAGTTTCTCAAGCTGGCCGGGGTGGTTGAGACCGGCGGCGAGGCAAAGCTCCGTATCCAAGAAGGCGAGGCACGGGTCAACGGCCAGGTGGAAACCAGGCGAGGCCGTCAGCTTGTGCCCGGGGATGTGGTGGAGTTTGCCGGAGCGATCTTGGAGGTTGTTGTGAAGGCGGGCGATTAGAGTTCTGCCAAGGCCTTTTCGTAGGCCAGCCGTGTTGCACTGTTGAAGCAGACAAAGAAAACGCTGGCGAGGGTTTCGTTCTCCGCCAGGGCCCGACGCGCCTCCCGCACGGCAATGCGGGCCGCCTCTTCCTTGGGATAGCCATAGACCCCGGTGCTGATCGCGGGGAAGGCGATGGTCCTCAAGCCATATTCTCGGGCAAGGGAAAAACAGCTCCGGTAGCATTGGGCCAGCATTTCCGGCTCCCCGTGGGTTCCGCCGCGCCAGACCGGCCCCACCGTGTGGATGATCCAGGCGGCTGGCAGGTCGTAGCCCTTGGTGATCCTGGCCTCGCCCGTGGGGCAGCCGCCCAGGGTCCGGCACTCCGCGAGCAACTCCGGCCCGGCACCCCGGTGGATGACGCCGTCAACCCCGCCGCCGCCCAAAAGGGAGTTATTTGCGGCATTCACGATGGCATCGGTCTTGATCCCGGTGATGTCCTCTTCCGTTAATTGAATTCCGCCGTTTGTCATGACTGCCCTTCTTCCTCCCCTCGGTTCAGGGAAAGCCCCCCTCATGGCCGGTGATTTTATTGTACAGGGTGTTGGGCGGGGTATGGATTTCTACCTCCCGGTCTACTCCCAACCGCACCGTGCTCCATTCCTGGGGCGAGTACCAGATGCCGATCTCCTCCCCTTTTGGTGTGCGGATCACCTTGCCGTGATACCTGGTCTGCAGGTTGCGGTGGGGGTTGTCGATCACCTCCATCCAACCCCGCAGTCTCTTTTCCGTCAGTTCCACCGGCTTCCAGAACCCTTGTTTCAGGCGGTATTCCGGCCTGATTCCCAGAATGGCCAGGGGAAAATCCTCCGGGCCGCTGTAGTAGTAGGTGTAGCCCGGCAAGGGGTGATACGCTTCCAGGGCGTCGTTGATGCGGAGATCCCCATGGAAAACGTAGGCCGGACGGCCGCAAGAGGTAAGAACCAGGAGCAGCGTCAGAAGGGCTAGGCGCGGAAGATGGGCTTGTCTTCGGATAACCATGATGTCCTCCTCTGTGGTTTCTTTTCATTATATGCGGAAGGAGGGAAGGGCGGAGCAATAAAAAAAGGCGGACCCCGAAAGGACCGCCTTTTTTTTAAGCTGGATGAAAAAATCAGATTCCCGAGGCCACGCTGGTCATCTGATCATAGAATTCGGTGATCTGGTTTTTTTTGTCGGATTCCATGCAGGCCATGGCAGCCCTGGGATGCTGGTTCATAACGCCGCCGACCATGTAGGGGATGAAATAGCCCCAGTCGATTTTTTCCCGCCAGGGGAGAATCTCCTCTTCGATGACCTTGATGAGCGGACGCACATTGAACTTGGGGTTTTTGAGAAAGGAGAGCAGCAGTTCCGTGGGGCAGTTGCCCGCGCCGCGCCCCATGCCGTACAGGGTGGCATCCAGATAGTTGATCCCGCAGATGATGGAGGAGATGGTGTTGGAAAAGGCCAGCTGCTGGTTGTTGTGGGCGTGGATGCCGATGGTCTTGCCGGGCAGCCGCTCCATGTACATCTTGGCCAGCAGCTCGATGTCTTCCTGGTAGAAAGCGCCGAAGCTGTCCACCAGATAGATGACCGGCACCCGGCTTTTCGCCAGGTCGTCAAGCCCTTCTTCCAGCTCTCGCGGGCCAACGGTGGAGACGGCCATCAGGTTGATCGTTGTTTCGTAGCCCTTGTCCTGGCAGTGGTGGGCCAAGGCAATAGCCTTGTCGATTTGGTGGATGTAGCAGGCCACCCGAACCATGTCGAGCACGCTCTCCTTTTTGGGGCGGATATCGTCGTACTCAATGCGACCGATGTCGGCCATGGCCGAGAACTTGATCTTCTTTTCGCTGTCGCCGATGATCCGCAGCAGATCATCCTCGGCGCAGAATTTCCAGGGGCCGACTTCCTTGCGGTCAAAGGCCGATTCGGAGCTGAGGTAGCCGATCTCCATGTAGTCGACCCCGGCTTCGCTAAGCCCCTGATAGACAGAGCGGACGAACTTGTCGTCGAACTGCCATTTGTTCATCAAGCCGCCGTCGCGGACAGTACAGTCGATAACCTTGATTTCCGGTCTGAACATGGGGGAAGTCTCCTTACAAAAAGACGTGAGTTTGCCAAGTAAAGGAAGGGATCATACCCGATCTTTCGCGTCGCGGCAATGCTCAATGAAATTTTTCACGTTGTGTCCGATCTGTTCAAGGTTCTTCTCCCGCAACGCCTTGCCGCCGAAGAGGCTGGTGGATACCCCCACCGCCGCGGCGCCCGCGGCAAAATATTCCTGGAGATTGGCAAGGCTCACCCCGCCCACGGCTGCGAGCCGGATGTGATCGAAAGGCCCCAGGAGATCCTTGAGATACTGGGGGCCGCCCATGGCGCCGCAGGGGAAGACCTTGACCAGATCGGCCCCTGCGGACCAGGCGGCATAGACTTCTGTGGGGGTCAGCGCTCCGGCGACAATGGGGATGCCTTCCGCCTTGGCGTACTCAATCACCCCGAGGTCCAGGTTGGGGGTGACGAGAAACATGGCCCCGGCGCCCACGGCCCGCCGCGCTTCCTCAAGGTTGCGGATGGTGCCCATGCCCAGCAGTTTGCCATCGGGCACGGCCGGACGGTATTCGCGCACGATTTCCTCGGCCCCCGGGGTGTTCATGGTGACTTCCATGGCTGTAAGCCCGGCGGCAAAGGAAATCTGCATGACCTCGCCGAAGAAATCACCCTCCACTCCCCGCAGTATGCCGATGACCGGAATATCCAGCTCCATGGTTCGCTCCTTGTGTTTTTCTGTTCATTTCTTTGCTTGCCCAAAGAAACGAACCAAAGAAAGGGCACCCAGACACTTGTCCCGCCGAAGGCGGGATGCCCTGTGCTCCTCGATGCTGCCGGGAGTTTGCAAACTCGGCTTTCGCCTCAAACAGTGCAAACTCCTTTTTCGGCAGCCTCTGCGGTGCTCGGCTGCGTGTCAATGGGATTTTGACTGCATATGAAAACAAAAGACTTGATTGAGATTGCTTGGTCAGCAATTCTTTTCGCGGGATTATTGTACCACGCAGGATTTGCTCCCTCAACTTCCGCTTATTTCCGGGGCTTGATCCGGCTGGTGGGTTGGGCTTGCCAGGGGTCGTCCGGCCAGTGGTGTTTGGGATAACGGCCCCGGAGCTCCTTTTTCACCTCGTGGTAGGCTCCTTCCCAGAAGCCGCGCAGATCCTGGGTGATCTGCATGGGCCGCTGGGCCGGGGAGAGCAGATGGAGCAGCACCTCCACCGTATTGTTGCAGATTCTCGGGGTATCGGCCAGGCCGAACATCTCCTGGAGGCGCACCGCCAGCACCGGCGGCTCGCCGGGGGTGTAGTGCAGCCGGACCTTGGAACCGCTGGGCACCGTAAGGTGGGTGGGGGCCTCCCGGTCCAGTTGGCTCTGTTGTTGCCAGTCGAGCCGGGCGGCAAGGATGGCGCAGAGGTCGAGTTTCTTGAGCTGCTCCGCGCTCCGCATTCCGGTGAGATAGGGGGGGAGCCACTGCT
Organism: Desulfurivibrionaceae bacterium; assembly: GCA_041662645.1. Classification (GTDB taxonomy): domain Bacteria; phylum Desulfobacterota; class Desulfobulbia; order Desulfobulbales; family Desulfurivibrionaceae; genus Thiovibrio. Next base: position 6,556 of record JBAZSA010000066.1, on the reverse strand, counting down.
CAAGGGTTTCGAGCAGGCATGCATCGGAGACCTCCGGCCAGCCCGCTTCCGGCTGCCAGCGTTGCATGCAGATGATGCGGGCTTGTAGCTCCCGTGCCTTGTCGCTCCAAGGCAGGACGGTCAGGCCAAGTTTGCGGATGGCGGAGAGAAGGGCGGCCAGCACCGCCTCGGAAGAGGGCTTTGCCAGAGGGGCACTCTCCAGGACAAGGTCGTCCAATCGCAGGAGACGTTGCGCCTTGATCATCCCGCTCTGTTCATCCCAGAAGACCTTGTCCTCCCGTTGCAGCCGGGGGGCGAACAGGGAGGTCAGGGCTTCCTTGGCCAAGGGGGCGGCGAGAAAGATGCGGCCTTCGACTTTGCCCGCGTCCAGCTCGGCCACCGTCAGGTATTCGTGGGCAGCGAGGCGGTCGTGCGCAGGGAGAACCGCGCCCCGGCCGGAGGTCAGCTTGTATTGGCCCCTGCCTTCACTCCTCCGCTGCCCGATCCGGTCCGGGAAGGCCAGGGCCAGGAGTTCGCCCGCGGTCGCCCTCTCGGTTTTGTTTCGGGCGGGTTTGGGCAGATGTTCCCGGAGTTGTCGGCTGGTCTGGATCACCCTGCGGCAACCATCAATGTCCGCCTCCAGGGCTCTGGCCGCGGCCGGACCCTCGGTGCGAAAGGCGTCCAGGGCGTGGAGCCGGTCTTCGATATCCGTTGAGCGAGCCCGTCCCTTGAGGATGTCCCGTTCCGAGAGCAGGGCTGCTAAGTCGCAGGCCAGACCGGTTGCGTCATGCGCCGCAGCCGCCAACAGCATGTGGCCGAGGCGCGGGTGGGCCGGGAGATCGGCCATTTTTTTGCCAAGCGGGGTGATGCTCCCCTGCTGGTCCAGGGCGCCGAGACCCAGCAGCACCGATTGCGCCTGGGCGAAATGACCGGCAGGCGGGGGATCGAGCCAGCGCAGGGAGCCGGGGTCATGTACCCCCCAACGGGCCAGGTCCAGGACCAGCTGGCTCAGGTCGGCGGTCATGATCTCCGGCGGGTCAAAGGGCTTGAGGCTGTGATCCTCCCCCGTGCTCCACAGCCGGTAACAGTGCCCCGGGCCAAGGCGTCCGGCCCGGCCGGCGCGCTGGGTGGCCGAGGCGTGCGAGATGCGCTGGGTGGTGAGGCGGCTCAAGCCGCTGTTGGGGTCGAACTGCGGGCTCCGTTTCCAGCCGCTGTCCACCACGGTGTGGATGCCCTCAATGGTGACGCTGGTTTCGGCAATGGGCGTGGCCAGGATGATGCGCCGTCGTCCCTGCCGGTCCGGCTGCACCGCGGCGGTCTGGGCGCCGAGGCTCAGGTCGCCGTACAGGAGGTGGATGACGATTTCGGCTGACGGCAGAGCCGTGGCCAGGAGCCCTTGGGTATGCCGGATCTCCGCGCCTCCGGGGAGAAAGGCCAGGATATCGCCCGGCTGCTCGGCCAGTGCCTTGTGGATGGCAGCGGCCATCTGTTTGGCGATCTCGCGGGGATGGGGCTGGAGCAATTGCCCACCCCCGGAATATTCCACCTCCACGGGATAGGCCCGGCCCGAGCCCATGACCACCGGGGCGTTATTCAGCAGCCGGCTGACCCCTTCGGTATCCAGGGTGGCGGACATGATCAGGAGTTTGAGGTCGTCCCGCAATCCCCCCATCACATCCAGGCAGAGGGCCAGGGCCAGATCCGCCTGCAGGCTGCGCTCGTGGAATTCGTCGAAGATCACCAGCCCTACCCCGGCCAGCTCGGGGTCTTCCTGCAGCCTCCGGGTGAGCACTCCTTCGGTAATCACCTCCACCCTGGTTGCCGGGGAGACCTTTGTTTCAAAGCGGACCCGGTAACCCACGGTCTTCCCGGCCTCCTCGCCCAGTTGCCCGGCCATGAAAGCGGCGGCCAGCCGGGCGGCCAGCCGGCGCGGCTCCAGCATCAGGATAGTCCGCCCCGCCAGCCAGGGTTCGGCAAGCAGGGCCAGGGGCGCCACCGTGGTCTTGCCAGAGCCGGGCGGAGCGCTGAGCACCACCGCCTCGCGGCTGGCAAGCTGTGCCCGCAGTTCCGGCAAGACCGCGTGGATGGGGAGTTGTGTCATGGCTGTTCCTAGTTTTTTGTTCCGTTTTGAGGGTGGGTCGGCGTTTGCGGCAGAGCTTGACTTTCAGGAACACCGGCCGCATAATATTGTTTTATCGCCCATTGCGCAAGGCTGCGGATCGTGGCGTTTTGCCACCTCCGTTCTGAACAACCCACATTTAAGGGAGGGGCAATCATGAAAAAACAACGCGTGCTTGTTTGGGCATTGGCCGGGACAGTCCTGCTTGTTGCCGGGGTCGCGCTGGCGGCGGATCAGGTCCGGAGTCAGGTGCAGACCCAAACCCAGGAGCAGGTTTACGGCAGCCAGATGATGACGCCGCAGGAGCTGGCTGAGCATCGCGCCAAGATGCGGGCGGCAAAAACCGTGGAGGAGCGCGAGCAGATCCGCAAGGAAAATCACGAGCGGATGCAGGCGCGGGCCAAGGAGCGGGGTGTTACCCTGCCTGATGAGCCGCCGATGGGCGGGGCCGGGATGGGTCCTGGCGGCGGAGGCATGGGCCCTGGCGGCGGAGGCATGGGCCCTGGGGGCGGAGGCATGAGCCCGCGTGGCGGCCGTGGCCGTTGATGCCGTGCTAATTGGTTGAACACCGCAGCCCTGTTTGCTTACTGCACACAGGGCTGTTTCATTTGGCGCGGCGGGTATTTTTCCTGTACGCCGCTTCTATTCGGGCCGCAACCGGCAACAGTGCCAAAAGCTCGGGATATTTGCCCGCCAGTGTTTGAGCCGCAGGGTGATCGCCACCTCCTCCAGTTCGGCCAACAGAAAGAGGAGTATGGCAAGGCGAAAGAGATAGGGCGGACCGCCCACAAGGAGCAGCGGGGTGGCGACACCGAGGAGGACCGCAGCGAGCCGTGCCGCCCTCGTATGGTAGCTGGTGAGGCGGCCGAATTTGCAAAATCCCAGCAGGATAGGAAACAAAAAGCCGCCCAGGCCGAGGAGGATAAAGGTCTGCTCCCTCCGGATCAGCGCCGGCCAGAGCAGCCACACCCCGGCCGGTGCGGCAAGATAGGTGGCAAGGTCGCCCCAGCTGTCGAGCTGGGCGCCCAACCCGGAAACCTGGTTCAGGCGCCGGGCCAGAAAGCCGTCCAGAGCGTCGCTGAGAAGCGAGAGGATGAAGAGGAAAACAAAGAGTCCGGCCCGCCCCGTTGCGGCGGAAACCAAGAGCAGGGGCGCAATGAGGATGCGCAGGATGCTCAGCAGGTTGGGAACGGTAAGAGCGTGCCGGTTAGTAAACTCTTTCTGCTTCATCCCACCTATTCTCCGATGATTTTTACCAGCACCCTCTTTGGGCGGCCACCGTCAAACTCACCGTAAAAAATCTGCTCCCAGGGGCCGAAATCGAGGGCGCCGCCGGTTACGGCCACCACCACCTCCCTGCCCATGATCTGCCGCTTCAGATGGGCGTCACCGTTGTCTTCGTAACCGTTATGCCGGTACTGGGAAACCGGCTCGTGCGGGGCAAGCCTTTCCAGCCAGACCTCGTAGTCGTGGTGCAGGCCGGATTCATCGTCGTTGATAAAGACCGAGGCGGTGATGTGCATGGCGTTGACCAGGGCCAGCCCTTCCTTGATTTCCGATTCCCGCAGGCACTCCGCCACCTGCGGGGTGATATTGATGAAGGCGCGGCGGCCAGGGACGTTGAAGAGGAGTTCTTTGCGAAAGCTTTTCATGGCTGGAGATTCCTCCGGGGGTTACTTTGGCTGAGTCGTGCGGGGAGATTCGCCGACGCTCATATTATTCTGCACATACCATTCATAGGTGCCAACTAGGGTGATATTGCCCTGTTGGTCAGTTATTTCCACCGGTACTGTAATAGTGGCGCGTCCTTTCTTTTCCAACTGAAGCTCGAATTCTTCTTTGGTTTTGGCATCAAGATGTGCCTTGGCCAGGATAGTCGATTGGGCAGGCCGTTTGAATTTTAACTCTGATTTCCGCAGTACGGGAACCACCGAATTCGCTAAGTGGAGGAAATGGCGCTGCAGCGCGAGGCCGCTGCATGCCTCGGCGAGAGCGAACTGCGCGCTTGCGTGAAACGTGCCCAGATGATTTTGCATGTGGTCGTTGAACGCCAGCTCCAAGGCGCAATCGTCAGCACTGGAGGAAGAAATCTCGATAAATTTATTGAAAGGGATTTGGGTGATATCCATAAGTATTTTCTGCGTATCAAAGGTTGTTAGTCAGTGCATGAGTTAGGGAAATTTTAGGAAGCATCGCATTTTCCTTGGCAGCCTGTCAACATTGAAAAATGCGGAGGTGCATGGCAGGGGTGGCAAGAAAAAGCAGGCGTGGTACAATCGCCTTTTTTGCCACCATACCACATCCAGACAGGGGCCTCCCATGACCCGGATCATCGATTTTCATACCCACGCCTTTCCCGACCAGGTGGCATCCCGGGCCATTCCAGCCCTGGAAGAAGCAGGCCAGGTAAAAGCCTGTCTTGACGGCCGGCTCGATTCGCTTCTTGCCAGCATGGATCAAGCCGGGGTCGAGAAAAGCGTTATCTGCTCCATTGCCACCCGGCCCGAACAGTTTGCCTCGATCCTCTCCTGGTCCGAGGCCATCCGCTCCGGACGCATCATCCCTTTCCCTTCCTTTCATCCCGAGGCGCCCGAGGCCCTTACCCAGATCAGCGCCATCAAAAAGGCTGGATTTTTAGGGATCAAGATGCATCCGTACTACCAGAATTTTGTGTTGGACGAGAACCGGATGTGGCCGCTCTATGAAAGGATCGCGGCCGAGGGGTTGATCCTGGTGATGCACACCGGCTTTGACATCGGCTTTCCCAGGGAGAGGATCGCGGACCCGCGCAAGATCGTGGCCGTGGTGGAGCGGGTGCCGGGGCTGAAATTTGTCGCCACCCATTTCGGGGCCTGGGATCTCTGGGACGAGGTGGAGGAGTTGCTGATCGGCAGGGAGGTGTATCTCGATCTCTCCTATGCCCTGCATCTGCTGCCGCAAGCCAGGGCCAAGGCCATGGCCTTGGCGCACCCGGAGGATTATCTGCTCTTTGGCAGCGATTCGCCCTGGGCCGGGCAGCAGGAGGTGCTGGCGCAGCTTGCCGCCTTAGGCCTTGGCGAGGCATTGACAGCAAAGATCATGGGGGGGAATGCGGCCCGGTTGCTGAAAGCTACTTAGCCGGGGCCTGCAAGGTCAGGGCAAGAATGACTCCTGCAGCGGTGAAGCAGGCGGCCATGAAAAAGCTGCTGCCGAAACCGAGGCTTTTTTCGGCCAGCAGCCCGGCCACTGCCGGGCCTGCAATCTGGCCCAGGGCGAAGATGAAGGTGATGAGGCCGAATATCCGGGCTGCCTTGCGCGGACCGGCGTAATCCCCGGCCAGGGCCGCCATGATCGAGGGAATCGACCAGGCCACCACCCCGAAGCAGCCGATGGACAGGTAGAGAAACGGCGTGGCCAGCGGCCTCGAAACCAGGAGATAGGCCGCGGTTTGGATGGCAAAGACCATGGCCAGCGTGTACTTGCGGCCGATCCGGTCGGAAAGGGTGCCGAAGACCGGGCCTGAAAGCAGGCTCAAGCCCCCCACCAGCGACCAGAAGCTGCCCGCCTGTGCCTCGGAAAATCCGTGCTCCTGAATGAGGGAAGTGACAATGAAGGTCGCATAGATCACATAGGTGTAACCGAACAAAAAGTACAGCCCGCCCAGTTGGGCGATGTCCCGCCGCCGGATGCGGGTTTCGGCCCCCGTGAGCACGGCCTCTGCCTCATGCTCACTCTCGCCCAAGGGGCGCAGCTTTTTCTCCTGGGGGCTGTTGCGCAGCATCCCCCAGCAGAGCCCCGCCACCAGCAGGATGATTCCGCCCAGCACCTGCCAGCTCAGCCGCCACCCCTCCGCTCCGCCCAGACGATTTAAGAATGGCACCAGTTTGCCGGAAAGCAGGATGGCGAAGCCGCTGCCGATCACGACAAAGCCCGTGGCCCTTCCCCGGTGGCTTTTGGCAAACCACTGGGAGATGAGGCCCATCATCGGCACATTGGCCGCGCCGCTGCCCATGCCGGTGATGGTGTAGCAGAGCAGGATCACCCCAAAGGAGCTGCTGCGGCCGATGAGGATCATGGTGACGCCGACGGCGGTCAGGGCCATGGCGATGAGGCGCCGGTAGCCGAAGCGGTCGGCCAGGGTGCCGCAGAACAGAACGGCCACCAGGTAACCCGCGAAGTTCACGGTGCCGACCAGCCCCATTTGGCTGTAGGAGAGATGCAGCGATTGGCCCATGGCCGGCAGGATCATGCCCAGGGCAAAACGGCCCAGGCCGAGGCAGGCAAAGATGCAGAAGGTCCCGGTCCAGACGATGTGCCAGCCGTAGTGGATGGCATTTTTTTGCGTTGCCGCCACCCCTTACGATGCCTGCGCAACGGCAATTTTTTTGCGGTTATGCTCGTAGCGCATCTGCAGCATCTCGACCAGAAGGGCGAAGCCCATGGGCAGATAGATATAGCCTTTGGGCACATGCTTGTGCA
>JBAZSA010000065.1:0-13288 GCA_041662645.1 Desulfurivibrionaceae bacterium | reverse complement strand
GCCGTTTCTCCAATCTTTTCCTCCACTTTCGCAACCTGTTTTTCCACCTTTTTTTCAACCGCCTCGGTTGTTTTCTCCACCTTGTTGGCAACGGCCTCGCTTGCTTCCTTGGCCTTATCCATGGCCTGCTCGACCGCGGGAGTTGCTGGCGGGGTTGCGGTCTCCTCGGCTTGTTTTTCCTCCCGGCTGCAGCCCCAGAGCATGAGAGCAGCCATCATCATGACAATACAGAGATTTTTTTTCATCGGTTTCTCCTGTGGAAGGGGGAATGGAAAGGGGCCGCAAAGGCTGTATCTGTGCGCCCTCGGACGGCGATTTGGCCATGTAGTTCCATGCTATCAGGCAATGACAGGAAAGAAAAGTCTGAAAATTACCGGAATTCACGGAGAATGGAGGCTGGCATGCTGCGTTGCCCCGGCGCGATTTAATGCTTGAAAAAGCCGGCAAAGACTATAAGTTGAAAAAAGTGTGGCTGTGCTGTTCACCCGCAACGGCTCCCCCGTTGCCAACGATATAAAACGCACCCCAGGAGGATTTCAACATGAGTGGCCATGACGAGCATCACGACGACCCCCACGGATACGGACACGATGAAGCGGACGTTGCAGCCAAGGTAGGCATTATTTTTGTCTGCGTTGCCGCGGCGCTGTATCTCATTTCCATGTTCTAGCTTTTCCGGCTGCGGGGCAATGGCTGCGGAAGACGCCAAGGCCATTACCCCAGCTCCTTTCCCCCGGTTTACTCTCCGGGCCTCTGCCAGATCAACTCGCCATTGCGGTACACCTCGCGCACCCGGTGCAGGGGGATTCGCTGATACACCCCCTCCTCGTCCATGAGGAGAAAGGACTCCTTGTTGCCCGGCTCAAAGAGCAAGTCGTCAAGCGGCCGCCGGACAATGACCGCGGCCACCCGGTCGTAGTAGCCGATGATAAAGGCGGCACCGCCGAATTCCTTGTCCCACTTGATGCGGCTCAGCAGTTTGTCGATTGGCTGCATTCCTGAAAATTCCCCTGAGTTTTACCAATTCATAGCTGCGGCAGGCACTGCGGCCCGGTCGATCAGACGGATGGCATCGTGTTGGCAGGCGGGGCGGCAAACGCCGCAGCCGTAGCAGGCAGTTGCATCGATCACGCCCTTGTGGTTGTCGCGGTCACGGCCTATGGCCTCGAAAAAGCAGCGCTTGCGGCAGAGGTTGCAGCCCGTGCAGCGCAGCGGGTCGATCTCGGCCACGTACTCCGCCTTCCACATGGTGCGCGTCACCCCCAGGGTGATCTGGGCCCGGTAGGCCATGCAATCCTGGTCGCAGTTGCAGATCGCGCCGATGAACGGGGTGTTGAAGGTCCAGACGCTGTGGGTCTTGCCCTCCTGATCGAGCTGGCGGATGAAGGTGATGGCCTGCTCCCTGGTCCAGTACTCGAAGGCGGCGAAATCCGGCACCTCGGCCAGGATCGGGGTCAGGTCCATGCCCACCCCGAAGCAGTAGCGCTTTTCCGTGCCCAGGGAAACCCGGCGGCAAACGCAGGGCAGCCGGACGATGTGCTTCATCTGGGAAAGGATCGCCTCCACGTCCTCCAGGGGCACGATCTGGCCGAAGTGGGTTTTCTGCATCTTGCGGGAGAGGATGGGATAGGCGATGAAGCGGTAGATGCGCGGGAAGCGGCGCTGCCAGCGGGAGGCAGCGGCAACATCATCCCGGAGCGATTTGGTAAAGCCGCGCAGGAAGCGGGTGAGGTTTTGCGGGGAATTGACCTGGTGGAACATCCCGGCCGTGTAGTTGGCCATGTTCTCGTACCACTTTTTCCCTTCCCCGTGCTGGGTGCAGAACTGGCACATGTGCTCATCCCTCTGCCGGTTTCAGGTTGTTGCGGCCCAACAAAAACAGCCTGATTTTCAGGCGGAAACCCCGCCGGAGACGATGAATTTCATGACCTCTTTCGGGTCGGCGGACAGGGGAGAGACCCGGCTCCGGTCGACGATGATGAGGTTGGCGGCAAAGTTGTACGATTGCGGCAGGTAGACGGCGACGCTGTCTGCAATCCCAAGGCTGTTGAGGTCTTCCCGGGTAACGAAACCCAGGACGCTGATCCTGTTTTCGGCATCAAGGGCAACCTGAACCGGCTTGTTGAAGCTTTTCTTGTCTCCGACAAAGGCATCGACCAGATCCTTGATGGCGGTGTAGATCATGGTCACCAGCGGCATCCTGGCAAAAATCCGGTCTACCTGGAGCATGACGCTATTGGCAAGCAGGTTGGAACTCACGAACCCCACCGCCAGGATGAGGCCGATGGTGAGCAGAAACCCGAGCCCAGGCATGTCAAAGGGGAAGAATCCGTCTATTTTGGAAAAAATGACATAAACCACATACACCGTGATCACCACGGGTACGAGAAAGAGAAGGCCCTGCAGGAAATACTGGCTGATTTTTTTCATGATCTGTCCTTGGTCTTGTTCCGGGTGCGCGCGGGGAGGGCAACCTTGTTAATTTTACAGGCGGGGTGGTGGATATGCGGGGCGGGCGGTTAAAATGGTTCGTGTTCGATGGCGCCTTCGAATTCCTCGACGTAATGCTCGCTGTGGAAGAAGGAGCAGCGCAGGCAGCGTTCACTCTTCTGGCTGAAGGTGAAGATGGGCTGGCCGGAGCCGATGGTGCCGGCCAGCAGGGCGCAGCTTTTTCCCGAGTTGGGAAAGGCCGGGCAGCTTTTTCTCTTTTCTCCGCAGCGGTGGAAATCCCAGCAGTGCATGGCGGTACTCTCCAGAGAGCGAGGCCGGGCAGCGGGGTCTCCGGTCCGGCCGCTATTTTTTTAAACGCTTAACCATACACCGGGGCGCGTCCGCAAGCAATACTGGATAACTACGGGGGCTGAAATGCATTTTTGAGACTGGAGATGTTCCCATTTTCGCTTAGTTAAGCAGACTCCGCAACAGCTTCAGGTTTTCGCGGTCTTCGTGGAGATCATCCGACTTGGGGGTTTCCAGGACCATGGGGTGGTTGGCAAAGCGAGGGTCATTGACCAGGTTGCGAAATCCCTCAACGGTGATCTCGCCTTGGCCGATGTGGGTGTGGCGGTCGATCCGGCTGCCCAAGCCCTTGCTGGCGTCATTGAGGTGGAAGAACCGGAGCCGTTCCAGGCCGAGCAGCCGGTCGAACCTGGCCATGGTCTCGGCATAGGCTTTAGGGGTGCGGATATCGTAACCCGCGGCGAAGGTGTGGCAGGTGTCGTAGCAGACGCCCAGTTGCGCCGGGTGGGCGCATGTGGCGATGATCGTTGCCAGTTCCTCGAAGCTCGCTCCCAGGTTGGTGCCCTGCCCGGCGGTGGTTTCAAGGAGCACCATGACCCGGTGGCCGGTGCCGGCCTCGTCCATGGCCCGGTCCAGGTTGGCGGCGAAGCGTTGCAACCCCGCCTCGACCCCTTGGCCGAGGTGGGAGCCGGGATGCATGATAAGGTATTCAATGCCCAGGGCGGCGCAACGGCGGAGCTCCTCGACAAAGGCGGCTATGGATTTGTCCGTTGTTTCCGGGTTGGGCGAGGCGAGGTTGATCAGGTAGGAGTCGTGGGAAGCGACCGGGATTCCCGGCGCTTGGCTCCGCCGGGCCTTGAAGGCCTCAATCTCGGCAAGGCTCGGCGTCTTGGGCCTCCATTGCCGCTGATTGGCGGTGAAGATCTGCAACGCCTCGCCCTCCACCTCGGCCAATCGGTCAAAGGCCAGGGCGATTCCGCCGCTGATGGACATGTGGGCGCCGAATCGGGGCATGGGTTACTCCTCAAGCCTGGGAAAGTGGGCCGGGTGTGGATTATGTCATTGCTTTTCAAGCAACGCCGCATGGCTCAAGGAGATCATGGGCGAACCAATACGTTTGAACCCTATTTTATGGGCGATGGTCAGCGTTTCTTGGAATTCACCTCCGGTGACATGGAGCTTGGGCTCAGCCAGGAGGAGCTTGCCTGAGTTTTTCAGGATTGCATGGACCTGCTTGAAAAAATTGAATTCATCCGGAGTTTCGTGCGCCATCCAGAACGCCAAGGCGAAATCAACTTCGTCGTGGTGGCCGATATTGCTCGCATCGCAGAGCAAGGGAGTGATGCGGCCGGCGACCCCTGCTTTTTTGGCCCGCTGCATCAGGGTGTCCAGCATCTGCTGTTGCAGATCAACGGAGAGTACCTTGCCGCTTTCGCCAACCATTCTGGCCATGCCGATGGAAAAATACCCCATGCCGCAGCCGAGGTCGATGGCTGTCATCCCTTCCTTGAGATACGGGGCAAACATCTCCTCCGGCTTGTGGAAGATCCGCCGCAAGGGATTGTCAAAGGTATAGGCCAGCCACCAGGGGCAGACATGCTTTGCCATGAGGGGGAATCCCTGTTCCTATTTGGAGCCAAAAACCTTTTTCAATAGTGCGGTCGTCTGTTTTGCCGGGTCTTTGCGAATACCGGCCTCTTCCTTCGCGATATAAAAGAATATCCCGTCCATCCCTTTCTGGAGGACATGGTCGGTCAGATTGGCTTTCACATCCGGGACAAAGGGCAAGGCTTTATATTGGCCCATAACCGTTTCGTACGATTGGACCGCCCCCACCTGCGACAGGCTTTTTTCAACGATGGGCAACATTTCCCTTTTTAAAGCCGGGGTCATCTTCCCCTGGAAATAGCGGGTGGCGGAATCTTCCGGGCCGGCATAAATTTTCCTCACATCCTCAAAGGTCATCTCCTTGATGGCCTGCAGAAAAAGAGCCTTTGCTTTCGGCGTTGCCGCCTCCGCGGCCCGGTTCAACTTGAGTTCGAGATCGTCGACCGATTGCGACATCCCAACCGTGGCGAGCATCTTTTTTACCGTTTGCAGTTCGCCGGGCAGCGGGATGTGGATGGCTGGGTCGGCATTAAACCCATCGGTGGCGCCCAGTTTGCCAACTACATTTTGCGTGCCGATGCTCAGGGCGTTTTTGAAGGCGTCGCCAATCTCGGCGTTGCTGGGTTGCGCTCCTGTCTGTGTCCCGCTTCCCGTGTTTATGGTATTTAAAATATTGGCTCCTTTATCCAGCCAAGAGCCTTCTGCCCGTACCTGGCTTGGCGGGCAGGTGAAAACGATCAGTGCCAGGAAAACAATGGTTGCATGATTTTTCATGTGCGCATCCTCGGAAGGTTAATGGAGCCGGTCCTTTGCGGGTGTATTATTTCTTTTCTGAAATGAGCACCTCAAGGCGTAGATTTTCCATGATTGTCAGACAGTTATCATTATTTTTAACGTCGAGGTTTTCATCCGGTCCTACAAAAAAGAAGCCATAATTGGGGCGAGCGCCGGACATCCAATCCCGGACGGTGGAACTGACATTGATATTCCCCGTTGGCCAGTTGACATTCAAATCCTCGCCCTGGGTGGTGGTGTCAGTTTTCCATGGCTCAAGGGCAATAAAAACTTTTGCCACGCAGGTTCCTTCATTTGAGGCGGTATCCCCGTAACTTTTTTGTGTCGAAGAATCCCACTTGAGATTCGCGGAGCCAATGCCTTTTCCTTGCAGCGCTGCCAAATTAAAGCCCACATAGCCCCTGTATGCGCAGTTTGCATATTCCCAGCATCGGCAAGGCTCAGTGCCGTGATCATAGTTGTGGGAAAAGCCAACGATTGTTGAATCATCCGCTGGCAGTTGCACTGTGCAGCCGGTTCCCATGGTTGCAAAACAGGCGCTGGGGCACGGAATGCCTATGGGAGATTCCGGCATGGTCGCATGGCCTGATTTGGGCTGGTAATAATAAAATCTTTTAGAGTCCGGCTTGATGGTTACGGTTTCCAGGACGCATCCCGGCAAAGTTAATGCGAGGATGCCCAGTGCGGTGGAAATTGTGATCGATTTTTTCATGCCCCTCTCCTTGAGCTGGTTCTTGATTTTTTAACTCGGCCGCTGAGCCTGTAATACTCCTTAAGCGCACGAAGGGATTTCATTCCTCCGTATTCCCGTTCTGTGCGCGCAGGTTTTGCATGATAGCCGCCACGATTTTTTCACATTCGAGAATGCAGTTGTCTGCACGCGTCAATGTTCATGTTTTTTTCTCAAGGATTGAGGCGGCCAGCAGTTGTTGGTAGCGGGTGAACAAAAAGGCGACCCGCTCGGCCTCGGACTTGAAGCCTTTGACGCCGTAAGCAGCGTCCACGGCCCGGTCCAGGGTCTGATGAGCCTTGAGCAGCACGGGCGGCATGGCGAGCGGGTCGTAAAGGTCGGCCAGGGTGGCGTCGGGGAACCCAGCGCGAGCGTCGAGCACGGCTTGGGCAGCGGCCTCGATGGCGGCGCGTTGTTTGTCGTTTGGTTCCGGCCAGGGGAAGGTGTTGTAGACCATGCTCGCGGAATATCGAAAATCGCTCTTTAGCCGCCCACCAACGGTAGCCAGCCAAGCCATGTGCATGGCAGATTGCAGCAGGCCAAACAGGTACAGGCTGGCTTCCGCCACCAGATAATTCGTGTTGCTGGAGATCACCTCCGATGGCATGAAGCCGAGGGGGACATAGCGACGACGCTCAGAAGAGACTTCGGGTACCAGGATGTATGGGCAATCAGGTTGTGAGACAAAGAAAAAGCGCCCTGGGTTTTCCGCCGCACGCCGGGTAGGTTCCGCACTGCTTTTTAGGCGGAAGTCACGCACAGCCTCTACTCGCTTCAGCACGTGGGGAAGCTTTCGCAATTGTTGGGGTGAAATGCCATCCAGCCATAGGCACCAGCGCTCGATGCCATTGATGAACTCTTCGGACCCGACATAACGCCTTAGCCATGGCGTAGCGGCTGGTTCGTCATGCAATAGCCGGTTTTTTTCGTCAGGAGTCAGCAGGAGATTGCCCCCATCGCTCGGCTTGTTGCCGCAACGCATGACAGGCATCGCCATCAAGGAGGATCGGCGTTTCAATGCGATGACATCTGGCGCGTCAGTCAGATAGGGATTGATGTTGGCAGCCTTCACGGCATGGGGCTCGGACCTGGGCGTGTCGTAGTCAAAGAGCCATTTTTCGGCAACATCGTGCAGGCCAAAGCCGATGATGACGCAATGCACCGCCGCTTTGCCCCGCGCCTCACTGTTCCACTGGAAGGTGCGGTGGGCGAAGTGGATTTTCAGCCCGCGCTGGAACAGGTCTGGCCAGAGGATGCCTACCTGTTCGCCCTGGGTGATGGAGTTGGTGGAGACAAAGGCGGCTCTGATGCCGTCATTCCGGCGCAGGCCGGAACCCAGAGGGGCTGACTGGAGCCCGGCCTGCGCCGGGGTGACAACCGTCATGTACTCGGCGGCCTTGCGGTACCAGCAGGCCACATAATCCAGATCGGAGGCGCTACGTAATCCTCCGAATGTCGTGACTAGCTCGGTCTTTTGCGCTTTGGTCTGGTAATGCTTGCCCACAAACGGCGGGTTGCCCAGCAGGTAATCGAGTCTCTCCGCCGGAATCACCTCATTCCAGTCCATTGCCAGGGCATTACCATGCACGATGTGCGGCGCGACTTTGAGCGGCAACCGGGCAAAGTACTGGCCGAACTCCTCGGAAACCTTGAGGTTCATCTGGTGGTCGGTGAGCCACAGGGCCACCTCGGCGATGCGGGCGGGCCACTCCTCAATCTCGATGCCGTGAAACTGGTCCACGTTGATGGAGATGAGCTGGAACACATCCAGATGCAACTGGCCGGACTGGCGCACATGGCGCAGCACTTCCAACTCAAGCAGACGCAGCTCCCGGTAGGCGATGACCAGGAAGTTGCCGCAACCGCAGGCCGGGTCCAGGAATCTGAGGCGGGACAGTTTTTTCAGGAACTCGAACAGTTTGTTCCGGTTGTTCTTGACCTTGTGGAACTCAGCCCACAATGCATCCAGGAAAAGCGGGCGGATCAGGCGGAGGATGTTGGTTTCGTTGGTGTAGTGGGCTCCGGCGGCGCGGCGGGCCTTGGCATCCATGATGGATTGAAAAAGCGAGCCGAACACCGCAGGCGAGATGCGGCTCCAGTCCAGGGCGCAGCAGTCGAGCAGGGCCTCGCGCATGATCCGGTCGCAGGCGGCAATGGGGAGAAGCTCGCTGAACAACTGGCCGTTGACGTAAGGGAAGGCGGCGAGCTGTTCGTCCAGGGTGTTGGGACGTTTTTCGGCTGGAGTGTCGAGCACCTGGAAAAGCTGGGCCAGGTGCATGCCCAGATCGGTTCCGTCTTCGCTGGTGCGCTGCTCCAGGTAATCCTGAAACTGGCGGCGTTCGAACAGGGCGGTATCCTCGGCGAACATGCAAAACAGCAGGCGGACGAGAAAGACCTCAAGCGGGTGGCCTTCGTAGCCCGAGGTTTTCAGCAGGTCATGCAGCCTGCCTAGCCGCTCGGCAGCCTTGATGTTGACCGGGTCTTCCTGGCCGAAGCTGCGGGTCTGGTATCCGGCCATGAAGCCGAAGAGGCGGACGTGGCTGTGCAGCTCGGGAAGGGGGAAGTCGTGCTCTTCGTTGGTGTCCAGATCAAAGAGGCGGAAGCGGGCAAAGTCGCTCACCAGTACATAGCGGGGCAGGTCGCGGTCCTTGAGACCGGGAAAATAGTCGAGGGCTTGGCGGGCGGCGCGGTCCAGGTCACGGCCCCGCGACTTGTGCTCAACCAGCAGCACGCCCCGCCACAACAGGTCGATGAACCCGCCCTTGCCGTCTTCTTTTTTGACCGGGGCCTCGAAGGAGGCGAGCCTGCGGCGGCTGACCCCGAAGATGTCGAAGAACCCGTCCCAAAAGCTCTTGGCCTCGGCATCCTCGGAGGTTTCGTTTGCCCATTCGCGGGAAAAGGCGAGGGAGCGGCTGCGTATTTCGTTCCAGGAAAGGGGCATGGCGGTCAGTCCTGAATGTGCCGGATGGCATCCATATGGTGGTGGAGAATGCGGACAACGAGGATGTCGTTTGTGCCAACCGGTTTGTAGAAGATCAGGTGGCTTTTGTGGGGGAAGCGGCGGTATCCGGGCCGTATCTCCTCTGCAGTGCGGCCCATTTCCGGATTGGCGCCGAGAAGCTTCAGGCAGCGAGTCAGGGAGTTGAAGTAGTTTTCCGTTTGCAACAGGCCAAATTCGAGCAAGGATTGCTCCAGGATATCCTCGATATCCTGGGCGGCACCATTGGAAAGGCTATACATCTGAGCTGCGCCGGGCTTTGACACCCTGCCAGATGTCCGTGACCGTGCGTTCGGAAACGCCGCTGTTTTCTCCGGCAATGAGCGCCTTGACAAGGGTCTCGCGTTTGTCCTGGTATTCCTGGTCTTGCCGGATCAGGTCTCGGACATAATCGCTGGCATTGCTGTAATGGCCGGTGCTGACCTGTCTTTCAACCCACGATTTCATGGGGTCTGGCAGGGAAACATTCATGGTTGC
Organism: Desulfurivibrionaceae bacterium; assembly: GCA_041662645.1. Classification (GTDB taxonomy): domain Bacteria; phylum Desulfobacterota; class Desulfobulbia; order Desulfobulbales; family Desulfurivibrionaceae; genus Thiovibrio. Next base: position 3,941 of record JBAZSA010000065.1, on the reverse strand, counting down.
CATGGCGGAACCTCCTGTTGAAAGGATGATCTTTTTGGCAATCTTTGTCAAGAGAAAGGACTGCCGGAAGTTTTGGGGCGCAACGTTATTCCCTGCTCATTAAAGCGGAAAGAGCCAAGGGCAGCGGTGCGGAAAATTCCAGTTTCTTTCCGCTTACCGGGTGATTAAGGCGCAGGATGGCTGCATGCAGGGCTTGGCGGGGGATTCTGAGGAGAGCATGGTCGGCCTCGCTCAACCGGTCTTCCTGAAAACGGAGGAAAAGCTGTTCGTCCACTCCGTAGAGTTTGTCGCCCACCACCGGAAAGCCTAAAGATAACAGGCTGGCCCGGATCTGATGGCAGCGGCCGGTGTGGGGTCGTGCTTCCAGCAGGGTCAGGCTGTTGTTGTGTGCGCTGGAGATGCGCCGGAATGTGGTGCTGGACTCCACGGCTCCGGGCGGCGCATTCGTTTGTTCCGGGTAAAACCGCATCTTCTTGCGGATTGTACTGTCTGGGTCTCCCCCCAACCAGCCCGTGGCTTCCACCGGCACGACCGTGTCCGGGAAATTTCCTTCCACCACCACCTGATAAACCTTTTCCACCCGGTGCTGGGCAAACTGCTCCTGGCACAGGCGGGCCGCAGCCTTGTTCTTGACCACCAGCACGAGGCCGGAGGTTTCCCGGTCCAGCCGGTTGATGAACCTCGGTTCGGCAAGATTATGATGTTCCTTGAGCAGACCCCAGAGGGTGTGGGCGAAGAAGCGGCCGCCGGGATGGCAGGGCAGGGGGGCGGGTTTGTCGATTACCAGCAGGTCGGCGTCCTCGTGGAGCACGGTGTAGTTGGTGTCAACCGGGGGTTCGATCAGGGCGGGCATCAGGTAGGCGAGGCGGTCGCCTGCGGCCAGAATACAGTCGGTCCGTACCTTGGCATCGTTGAGCAAAAAGCGGTCGGCTGTCAGTTCTATCTGCCATTCCTCGCGACTCCGATAGGTGAAGCGCTGGCTGACGAAGTCCAGGAGCTGCTGACCCGCTTGCTGGGGCTGGATGCGTACTGAGGTTTTTCTTTGCATCATTGATGCATCCGTGACAAGCCTTGGGTTTGGGTACAGCAGTCCTTCGACAGGCTCAGGACGAACGGATTTGTTGTCGATAGGCTCAGGATGAGTATTAACGGTGACTGAGAACCAATCAGATTTCCGTTCGCCCTGAGCCCTGTCGAAGGGCCGTCTCATCTGTGGCGCAGACCAACCCTAGTTACCGGAACCTGTGCTGGCCGCGCCTTCTCCCGTCTGCCAGCCGCCGCCCAGGGCCTTGAACAGGGCAACCAGATTGGTGGAGACGGTGCGGCTGGATTGGGCCAGGGCATCCTCGGCGGTATAGAGGGAGCGCTGGGCGTCAAGCACGGCGAGGAAATCGTTTTGCCCCGCAGTGTAGAGGGCGGTTGCCAGTTCAACCGCAGTGCGGTTGGCTGCCACGGCCTGGGCCATGGATTTGCGGTGCTCCTCCTCCTTGGTTGAGGCGATCAGGGCGCTTTCCGCCTCGCGCAGGGCGTTGAGCACGGTCTGCTCATAGGCCAGGAGTTCCTCTTCCTGCACCGCTTTTTTCAGTTCCAGATTGGCCCGGGTGCGCCCCATGTCAAAGAGCGGCCAGTTCAGGGCCGGGCCGAGGGACCAGAAGCTGCTGGCAGGGTTGAAGAGGGCATTGGAGTTGGTGTTCTGGTAGCCCAAGGCCCCGGAAATGGTGAATTTGGGAAAGAGATCGGCCTTGGCCACCCCGATCCGGGCGGTGGCGGCGTGGAGCTTGGCAACGGCCCGGCGGATGTCGGGCCTGCGCAGGAGCAAATCCGAGGGCAGACCCACCGGCACCGTGGCCTGCGCGGTGGGCAAAGGCCCGTCCGGGGTGAGTTCTTCCAGCAGGGCGGACGGTTCGCCGCCCAATAACAGGCTGAGGCTGTAGATGGTTTGCCGTATCTGCGCCTCAAGCAGCGGGATCTGCCCGGCCGTGGTGGCGGCCAGCGCTTCCGCCCGCACCACATCGAGTTTGCTGGCAAAGCCCGCGCTGAAACGCTGGCGGGTCAGTTCGGCGGTATGCTCCTGGGCCTTGAGATTCTGTTTGGCAATGGCGAGCCGCTGTTGCAGGGAGCGCAGGTTGAGGTAGTTGGAGGCCACCTCGGCGCTCAGGCTCACCAGCAGGTCGCTGCGGCTTTCCACGGCTGCCTCGTAATCCGCGCCTGCCGCCTCGACCCCGCGCCGCAGGCCGCCGAAAAGGTCGATCTCCCACCCGGCGTCAAATCCCGCCTGGTAGAGATTCCCGGTTGTCACCTCGTTCCTGGTCGAGGATGCCGGGGTCCGGCTGCGGGTGAGGGAGGCATTGGTATCGACCGTGGGGCCAAGATCCGCCCCGGCTATGCCCATGGAGGCGCGGGCCTGGCGGATGCGGCTTTGGGCCATGCGCAGATCCAGATTGGCCTGCATCCCCCGTTCGATCAGGGAGGTGAGCTGGGGATCGTTGAACACCGTCCACCATTGGGCCAGGCTCTGTTCTGCAGTGGGTGCGGCCTCGGCGCCTGCGGGAGCACCCTCGGGGGCTGTCGGCGGCTGCCCCAGCCATTGGGAAGAAACCTTGGACTCCGGGCGCTGAAAATCAGGGCCTACCGCGCAACTGGTCAGCAGGGGCAGGCAGAGGCAGAGGGCCAGGGAGGTTCGGTACGGTGTGGGGATCATGGGGATGCTCCTTATAAAAAGATGGGCCGGGAGGCTGGCCCGGTTGCTTGTATACAGTAGCTGTTCAACTCGAAGCAGGGGAATAAGGATAATCCCAGAACGGAAATTGTTCAGCAGTGCCGTAGATGCTAGGAAGAGGCCGGCGAAGTGTGCTGTTGCACACGAGTTGGCCGATGACAGGTAAGCGAGCCTGCGAGACTCCGAAGCAGATGCGGTGCTGCTGGGCAATTACCTTATTCATAACGCAGGGCCTCGATGGGATCAAGGCGCGAGGCCTTCCAGGCCGGATAGAATCCGAAGATGATCCCCACTCCGGCCGAAACCAGCACCGCGGTGGCAATGGCCGCGGGCGAGGTCTCCACCGGCCATTTGAGCAGAAACCGCACCAGCAGGGAGCCGCCGTGGCCGAGGACGATGCCCATGGCCCCGCCGGTGAGGCACAGCACCACCGCCTCCACCAGGAATTGCCGGAGGATGTCCTTGCCCCGTGCGCCTACGGCCATGCGGAGCCCGATCTCCCGCGTCCGCTCGGTGACGGAAACGAGCATGATGTTCATGATCCCCACCCCGCCCACGACCAGGGAGATCATGGCCACGGCTAGCAGCAGGTTGGTCATCAGCTTGGTGGTGGTGGAGAGGGTGCGGGTCAGCTCGGCCATGTCGCGGACATTGAAATCGTCCGGTTCGCCGGCGCGGATACGGTGCCGCTCCCGGAGCACCCCGGTGATCTGGGCGACGGCCAGGGGTATCTCCGCCGAGCTGTTGGCCGCGAGCATGATCTGGTCGATGTTGGCGAAGCGCACCGGCATGGGGTTGTTGGCCTGCTGGACGCTGGATTGCTCCGGGTAGAGGCTGCGCTGGGCTGTGGGATAGAGATTGGACAGGGAATTCACCGCATCGCTTGCGGTGGAAGTGCTCTGGTTGGCGGTGGAGACGCTGGCGCCGGTGACCCGGTATTTGATGGTGGTCCAGGGCGCGAGGATAACGTCGTCCTGGTCAAAGCCCATCATGTTGGCGCCCTTGGGGCTCAATACTCCGACCACCCGGAAGGCGATGTTTTTGATCCGGATCTCCTTGCCCACCGGGGATTCGTTATCGAACAGCTCACGGACCAGGCTCTGGCCCAGGATGCAGACCCGGTTGCCGTTGAGCACATCCCGGTCGCTGAAGGGCTCGCCCTCGGCCAGGATGGACCAGTCCTGCACATCGAGATAGGCCGGGGTGGTGCCGTAGATGGCGT
>JBAZSA010000064.1:7386-13298 GCA_041662645.1 Desulfurivibrionaceae bacterium | reverse complement strand
GGGGTGAATGTCTGCAACCCTGGAAAACGGCTCAGGGCTGGGATTTCTGGTTCCTTTGGGGGATATTGTTGTCAGGCGCAGGCGCAAAAAAACAGGACACCCAGCAAAGGATATCCTGTTTTTTTTGGCTTACAAGCCGGTCAATCGTTATAAAAGGCGAACAGCAGATTGCGCCGGGTAGGATGTTTGAGCTTTTTCAGCGCCTTGGCTTCGATTTGGCGGATCCGCTCTCGGGTTACGGCGAAGTTGTCGCCAACCTCCTCCAGGGTCAGGTCAACCGAGGTGTCGATGCCGAAACGCATGCGCAGGACCAGCTCCTCCCGCGGAGAGAGGGTGCGCAGGACGTTGCGGAGATTTTCCCGCAGGCTTTCCATGGCGGTTGCCTCGTCCGGCGACAGGGAGTTCACATCTTCGATGAAATCGGAAAGATAGCTGTCCTCGCTGCTGCCGATGGGGGTATCCAGGGACAGGGGCTCCTTGGCGATTTTCAGGATATTCTTGACCTTGCTCAAATCGACATCGAGCCGTTCGGCCATTTCCTCGGGGGTGGGTTCACGGCCCGTTTCCCGCAAGAAATCCTTGGCGCCCTTGAGGAGGCGGTTGATGGTGTCGATCATGTGCACGGGGATGCGGATGGTGCGGCCCTGGTCGGCAATGGCCCTGGTGATGGCCTGTCTGATCCACCAGGTGGCGTAGGTGCTGAACTTGTAGCCCCTCCGGTATTCGAATTTTTCCACGGCCTTCATCAGGCCGATGTTGCCTTCCTGGATAAGGTCGAGCAACTGCAGTCCCCGATTGGCATACTTTTTCGCCACGCTGACCACAAGGCGCAGATTGGCCTGCACCAAGGCGTTTTTTGACTCGCGGCTGACTTTTTCCCCGGCGGTGACTTCGGCAAGCAGGGTGGCCAAGGATTCATGATCAATGCCATGCGTTTTGACGCACCCCTGCAGAAAAAGGGCATACTTGGCCTTGTCTTCCTTGATCTGGGCTGGCGGGGTAAGCTTGGCCGCTTGGTTGCGCAGCCGGGTGATGATGGTGGAGAGGTGCTTGGCGCTGATGCGATCGTGCTCAAAAAGTTTGGAGATCGCCTTGGTGTTGCGTTTGACGCGAATCCTGATTTTCTGGGCTTCCCCCTTGGTTATTCCGGGCTCGAGCAGGTCGAGACGGAAGGCCGAAAGTTCTTCGTTGAGCCGGTGCGTCTCGCTGATTTGCCACAGGAAGCGCTCCTTTTTTTCTTCGTTGACCTGGTTGTCTGCTTCATCCAGGCCGCGGAGAATATCGGCGATGGTCCGTTTTCCGGCGAGCATCTTGTCCGCCACTTCCCGCAGGTATTCAACGGCCAGCGGCGTTGTCAGGAGGGTGTCCTGGATAAGTTTCTCGCCCTCTTCGATTTTTTTGGCGATCTCGGTTTCCGCCTCCGAGGAAAGCAGGCCGACAGAGCCCATTTCCTGGAGATACGCCTTGACCGGATCCAACTGGTTGCCGGAAAGATCACGGGTTTTTGTGATCAACCCCTCGCCAGGGCTGTCATCCTCCCGCTCGATTGGATGCAGGCTTTCCTCGAGATCGCCCTCGCTGTCCAGATCCAGATCAAAAATTGCGGTCAGGTTGTTCGGGCGCTCCACCGACCAGGAGCTCTCTTCTTCCCCCACATCTTCAAGCAAGGAGTCTTCGGCCAGCAGAACACTTTCCATTTCCTTGGCGGCGGTTATTCCTGGTTGTTTGAATCCTTTCTCTTGCCTCGCCATAGCTTTTTCACCCTCCTAAGTTAATTCGCCCCACCTCTTTAACTTAAATAAAAGCTGTCGAAAAGGAGTTCTGACCCTAAGAATGCAGGGCCTTGTTCATTCGTATTTTTTGTGCCGCCAGCTCCATCTCGAGCTGTGCATTCTGGACCTGCCGGGCCTCGCTGCTTTGCCGTGTAAGCCGTCCCTGTTTTGCTTTCAGGCTGGAAGAGGTAAGCCAGCGCAGCATTTCCTGGGCCATCTGCTCCCGCATCTCTTCGGAATGCAAGGGCGTGGAGATGAGCAGTCTGGAAATAAAAGTCCGTTCCGGGCCGGTGGCAAACTCAAGAATTTGTTCCGGCCCGCCGGAAAGATTCGGCTGCCTTTTGAGCAGATGGAGCACGGCCAGGCCGAATGGGTTCACGATGATATCTTCAAGGCCGGCGTCCAAAAAAGCGGGCAGATATTCCGGGTAGACCACCAGGAATTCAAGCAGTTGCCGCTGTTTCATGGGAAGCTGGGCCTCGCTTTTTCCCTGCGCACTGGCGGATTTTGCGGTTTGCGTGCTTTCCGGCTGGGCTGGAATGACCCCTTCAAGGAGCTGCTGCGGTGCAAGATCGAGTTTCTTGGCGAAATGCGCGACAAAGAGGGTGCGCTGGAGATGTTGATCGCCAATGGCTTTGATCAACTCCTGCAGCTCCGCAACGATCTTGGCCTTGCCGGCCACGCTTGAGCCGTGTTGGGCAACGAGCTTGTCAAAAACAAACTCCGGCAGGGGCATGGCGGTTTTAAGATGTTTGTGCAAGCCGTCGCGGCCGAACTCCCGGACAAAGGTGTCCGGATCGTGGTTCTCGGGCAGCACGGCAACCTTGGCCGTGACCTGTTCGCTCAAGAAAAGCGGGACCGAGCGCATGGCCGCCTTGAGCCCGGCCTGGTCGCCGTCAAAAAGAAGAATCACCTCATCGGTGTAGCCCTCGAGCGAGCGGACATGGGCTTGGGTTAGGGCGGTGCCCAGGGGAGCGACCACGTTGCGCACCCCGTGCACGACCAGGGAAAGCAGGTCGAAGTTGCCTTCCACCACCAGGCAGTTTTTGGCCTGGCGGATGTATTCGCGGTTCTGATAGAGGCCGAACAGGGTCCGGCTTTTGTCAAAGACCGGGGATTCCGGCGAGTTCATGTATTTGGGCTGGCCGTCGTCCAGGATGCGGCCGCCAAAGGCGACGACCCTGCCGGTCAGGCCGACGATGGGAAACATGACCCGGTTGCGGAAGCGGTCATAAAAGCCGCCGTTATCCCGGACCACGATCAGCCCGGCTTCCTTGGCCGCCTCGGTGGTGATATTCTGCTTGGGCAAAGCGTTGACGAGAAAATTCCAGCTGTCCGGGGCAAAGCCCAGGCGGAATTCCTTGGTGATTTCCTCGGGAATGCCTCTTGAGGCAAGATATTCGCGGGCTTTTTGCGCCCCCGGGTCGGAAAGCAACCGCTGGTGGAAGAGTTCGGCCGCCTTTTCGTTGGCTGCTTGCAGCGCCTCCCGCTTCTGCGCTTTTTCGCGCTCCTGCGGATTCAGGGGTTTCTCGGGCAGGGCGATTTGGTATCTGCGGGCCAGTTCCTTCAGCGCCTCGGCAAAGCTCAGGCGGTGAAAGTTCATCATGAAGCTGAAGACATCCCCTCCCTCGCCGCAGCCAAAGCAGTGGTAGGTTTTACGCTCGGGGTTGACGGTGAAGGAGGGCGTTTTTTCGGAATGAAAGGGGCAGAGCCCTTTGAGGTTGGTGCCCGCGCGTTTGAGGGAGACATGTTCGCCGATGATCTCGGCGATGTCCGCAACGTCCTTGATGAGCTGGACTGTATCTTCTCCCTGATTCACTGCCATACCGCCAAAAAGACTCCTTCAGCAAAAGGAAAGGTACACGATCTAAAATAACTAAGGTATGATAGTACCCATCTTTCTCTGTAATCCATCTGAGGGGGGTGTCAAGAAAAAACAAGGAAAAAACATAGAAAAGTCAACTTTTTAGGTCGTTTTTTGAGTAAAGATTTTATTAAATAATTAAACCGTTGAGAACTTTTTCCGGCGGATGGTTGTTCTTTGCAGGAGAAGCTGTTTCATGAAAAACCGTTACGATGAAAAAGAGGCCCAGGCCTTTGTGGGGGCCTATCCCCAGTGCCATCCGGAGCTTGCTCTCAGGGTCTATACCTCGCGGCTCCTTGGCGCGGAAGACGATCTTGTGTTGCACGGCGGCGGCAATACCTCGGTGAAGTGCGTCATCACCAACCTGGTCGGGGAAGCGCAGGAAATCCTCTATATCAAGGGCAGCGGCTGGGATCTGGGGGTTATCGCTCCCCAGGGCTTTCCCGGCTTGGATCTCGCCTATCTCCGCAAGCTGCGGCAGGTAGAGGGGTTGAGTGATGCGGAGATGGTCAATCAGTTCCGCACCCATCTCCTCGACGCCGGTTCGCCCAATCCCTCCATCGAGACCCTGGTCCATGCCTTTCTGCCGCAGAGGTTCATCGATCATACCCATGCCGACGCCATTGTCACCCTGACCAACCGGGAAAACGCGGAAAAACATCTCCGCGAGGCGTTGGGCGACAATATCGGCATCCTGCCCTTCATCATGCCGGGTTTGCCCCTAGCCAAGGCCATGGCGGAACTCTATGAAAGCAACCCTGGAATCGACTGCATCATTCTCAAAAACCACGGCATCTTCACCTTTGGCGAGGATGCGAAAACCGCCTACGACCGGATGATCGACTATGTGAGCCGGGCTGAGGCGTATCTTGCCAAGCGCACCGCCGCAGTAACGCCAAGCCCTGTTGTCGATCCGGGGGTGGTGCAACCCTCTGTGGTGCTGCCCATCCTGCGGGGGGCCTTGAGTTTTGTCGAAGAGTCGGGCCGTTGCCGCACCATGCAGCTGGCTGTCCGGCAAAACAAGGAAATCCTCGCTGCCCTTGCCCGGCCCGATGCCAAGGAGCTTTTCACGAGCGGGGTGCTCACCCCGGACCATGTGATCCGAACCAAGAATTACCCCCTGTGGCTTGAGGTGGCGGATCTCGATGAGGAGGCAACCCTGGCCGCGGTGCGGAGCGGGCTTGCCCGGTACCAAGAGGAGTATGACCAGTATTTCGCGACCCAGGTCGCGGCGAAAAAGGTTGCCCGCACCAAGCTCGATTCCATGCCCCGGGTTGTTCTCGTTCCCGGCCTGGGCGTGGTCGCGGCGGGATTCACCGGGAAGGATGCCGGGATTGGAGCGGATATCGCCGAGCATACCATTGCGGCAAAGCTGCTGGGCGCGTCCCTCGGCCCGTACCATGAACTTGGGCAGGACTCTATTTTTGACATGGAATACTGGGCATTGGAGCAGGCCAAGCTGGGCAAGGCAAAACCAAAGCCCCTTGAAGGGAGGACCGCGCTGGTCACTGGCGGGGGCGGGGCCATTGCCATGGGCATCGGCCGCAAGCTCCTGGAAGCCGGGGCCAGGGTTTTCATGACCGACATCAACCAGGAACGTCTGGAGACCGTCTGCCATAATCTGGCCGACACCTTTGGCAGCCGGATGGTTTCCCCGCTGCTCATGGACGTGACCAGCGAGGAATCGGTGCAACTTGGCCTGGAGCAGCTGGTCATGCAATGCGGCGGCCTGGATATTTTGGTGCCCAACGCGGGCATCGCCCATGTGGCAAAGCTTGCCGAGCTGAGCGAGGCCGCTTTCAGGCAGGTGATGGAGGTCAACTGCATGGGGGTGTTTCAGGTGATCAAGGGGGCGATCCCGATTTTCAAGCGCCAGGGTACCGGCGGCTCCATCGTGATCAACAGCTCGAAAAACGTCTTTGCCCCAGGGGCCGCCTTTGGCGCCTACAGCGCCTCCAAGGCCGGAGCGCACCAGCTGGGCAAGATTGCCGCCCTGGAGCTGGCCGAGTTCGGGGTGCGGGTGAACATGATCAATGCCGATGCGATTTTCGATGACGGGGGCGTTTCCTCCGGGCTTTGGGATGTGGTGGGGCCGGAGCGGATGCGCTCCCGCAATCTCGATCCGGAAGGGCTCAAGGACTACTATCGCCAGCGCAATCTTTTGAAAACCACGGTGCATGCCGACCATGTCGGCAACGCAGTGGTTTTTTTCGCCAGCGAGCAGACCCCCACCACCGGCGCCACCCTGCCGGTGGATGGCGGAATCATGGCCGCCT
>JBAZSA010000064.1:0-7376 GCA_041662645.1 Desulfurivibrionaceae bacterium | reverse complement strand
GCCTTCCCCCGTTAAAAGAAACACAGGGCTGGAAATGGCGGGGTCATTGGTGTATGTTTGCCCAAGAAACGCGTAAAAAAATGAAGACACAAGGAGGCTGTTTTCCATGGCGGAAATAAAGAGCACCATGGATATGGTGATGGAGCGGGCGGCACGGATGGCTGCCGAGGCTGGGGAAGGCGATTATCTCGGCGAGGAGCAGCTTAAAGAGGGCATGCGTCTTGGCGCCGCCTTCATGCGCGGGGAACCGGGCCTGAGCGAAAGGCTTGCCGCTTTGTCGCCCAAGGAATTAGGCCCGGTGCGGAAAGGGGCGGTGCAATCCCTGTTGCGCAACATCTTTCTGGCCCGTGAACCGGAAAAACAGGCCCTGGCCGAAAAAGCCATGCACGGCCTTATTGAGGTCGGCCAGGGCGATGGCGAGCTGCTCCAGATCCTGGGCGAAATGAAAAAGATTCTCGATGGCTACCGGCAGCATGGAGAGCAGCTCAAAACACAGCTTGAGGCCCAATTCAGCCAGCAGATGGCGATGATGGAACAGAATCTGGCCAAGCAAACCGGCATGGCCATGAAGCTGCAACCCTCCCAGCATCCCAAGTTTCAGGAGGAATGGGCCAGGATTCAAGGCCAGCTCAACGACCAGTACGGTCAGGCCCTGCAACAGCTGAAGGATCTGGTCGAACGCCATTTGGTCACGGAGGTTGCTCCGTAAGTTGGGGCGGCTGGTTCAGGAAAGGAGAGAGGCATGGAAGCAGAAATTTGGCTCGATGTGGAAGAGGCCGATCCAAAGGATTTGCCCGAGGTTGAAAAAAGGTTCAAGGATTGGTATGCCGCCGGGGCGGAAGCGCGCTACAACAAGGCGTGCTTTGTCTTCCTCACGGTGTTGGACAAGCCGTTCCGCTACCAGGTGGATTTCGGGCAGGCTGATCTCACCCAGTCCATCCAGGGGTTGCACGGTAAGCTCTTCCGATTCGGGGTCAAGGTTTTTGTCCATTTCATGCATTGATTCCATGCCGAGGCAGGGCGCCCTTGAGCGGATCAAGCGCAGCCTCAAACGGCGCCAGCTCGACGGTATCCTGGTGACCCAACCGGAAAACCGCCGGTATCTGAGCGGCTATACGGCCAGGGACCATGCGATCAACGAGAGCGCGGGCATCCTGCTCATCCCCTGCGAGGGCGAGCCCTATCTGCTCACCGACTCCCGGTTTCACCTGCAGGCGGAACAAGAGGCCGCTGGTTTTCGGGTCAAGCTCTATCCCCGTGGCTTATTCCCCCTGCTGCGCTTGCTGCTCAAGAGGCTGCGCATCAAACGGTTGGCCTTTGAGAGCCATTATTTTCTGCATTCCACCTCCCTGACCCTGGCCAAGCTGGCGGATAGTCTCAAGGTGGAGCTGGCGCCGCTCACCGGGTTTGTCGAGGAGCTGCGGCTGGCAAAGGATGCGGCGGAGCTGGCCCGAATCGAACGGGCGGTGCTGCTCAACGAAGCGGTGTTTCAGGAGATCTACCCCACCCTGCGGCCGGGCCAGACCGAGAAAGAGGTGGCGCACGCCATCGAAAACGGGATGCGGCTCAAGGGTGCTGAGCGGCCAAGCTTCGAGACCATCGTCGCAGGCGGCCCCAACGCGGCCCTGCCCCACGCGGTTCCCTCTGACCGGCCATTGGCAGCGGGGGAAACCATTGTCATCGACATGGGCCTTGTTCTGGACGGCTACTGTTCGGATATGACCCGCACCGTGGTGCTGGGCACCCCGGACGACAAAACGGTGGCGCTGTTTCGCCTGGTGCGCAAGGCGCAACTGGCCGGGCTTAATAGCCTGCGCGCCGGGATCAGTGGCATGGCGGTGGACAAGATCGCCCGCGGGGTGATCGAGCGGGCGGGTTTGGGCGAGCGGTTTGGCCACGGCCTGGGCCACGGGGTGGGCCTCAACGTCCATGAAGGCCCCTCGCTCAACTACCGGAATCGCAAGCCTCTTGTTTCCGGCATGGTGGTCACGGTGGAGCCGGGGGTGTATATCCCGGGTTGGGGCGGGATTCGCCTTGAGAATATGGCGGTGATTGAAAAAGAGGGGTGTCGGGTGTTGAATCGGGACACCACCTTTCTTGATCTTTAAGGTGCTTCGTTCGTTCTCCTGTTCATTTCTTTGCTTGCCCAAAGAAACGAACCAGCAGCGAAGCGGCGAAGAAAAGGCACCCCGCCACTTGTCCCGCCGCAGGCGGGATGCCCGGAGTTTATGCCCCGCATGGGGTACTCCTCGATGCTGCCAGGGCTTTGCAAACTCGGCTGCGCCTCAAACAGTGCAAAGCCCCGGCAGCTTCTCCGGTGCTCGGCGGCGTGACCATGGGGAAAATGCAGGAGTGGCTTGCGCCACCCCAACTCATTAATTTTCAGGAAATTCATCACTATGCGAAACGATCAACGGGCCGCGGATGCGTTGCGGCCGGTCACTATTGAAAAGGGTTTTCAGCCTCAGGCCTATGCCTCGCTGCTCATTACCATGGGCGGCACCCAGGTGTGCTGCGCCATCACCATGGAACCCAGCGTCCCGCCTTTTTTGCGGGGCACCGGCCAGGGGTGGATCACGGCGGAGTACGGCATGCTGCCCTGCTCGACCAACAGCCGGATGCAACGGGAGGCGGCCAAGGGCAGATCCGGCCGTACCTATGAGATTCAGCGGCTTCTGGGCCGCTCGCTTCGGACCATGGTCGATCTTGCCTGTCTGGGCGAGGTGACCCTCCGGGTGGACTGTGACGTGCTCAAGGCCGACGGCGGCACCCGCACCGCCTCGATCACCGGCGCGGCCATTGCCCTGCGGGATGCCCTTGACCGCATGTTGCGCGAGGGGGTTCTTGCCGCCCCGGTGGAGATTCTGCCGGTGGCCGCCATCAGCGTGGGCATGGTGGACGGCCAAGCGTTGCTTGATCTCAATTATCTGGAGGATTCCAATGCCGAGGTGGATGCCAACTTTGTCATGACCGTGGATGGCCGTTGGGTGGAGGCCCAAAGCACTGCCGAAGGCAAGCCCTTCAGCCCCGAGGATTTCATCCGCATGGCAGCCCTGGCCCGCAAGGGCATCGATGAGTTGTTCACCCTGTGGGTTCTGTGATGGCTTCCCCTTTTATCCTGCACAGTAAAGCCAGCGACTGCGCGGCCCGGCGCGGCGAGGTGCGCACCCTGCACGGCACGGTGCAGACCCCGGTTTTCATGCCGGTGGGCACCCAGGCCACGGTCAAGGGCGTGACCCCGGAAAACCTCAAAGAGTTGGGCGCCCAGATCATCCTCGGCAACACCTACCATCTCTACATCCGGCCCGGCCACGAGCTGGTTCGCAGCTTCGGCGGCCTGCACAAATTCATGCACTGGGACCGGCCCATTCTCACCGACAGCGGCGGGTTCCAGATCTTCAGCCTCAAGGATCTCACCAAGATCACCGAGGAGGGCGCCCGGTTCAAGTCGCATCTCGACGGCAGCAACCTCTTCTTGAGCCCCGAGGATGCCGTGGCTGTGCAGGAGGCGCTGGGCAGCGACATCATGATGTGTCTGGACACCTGCATCCCCTACCCGGCCACCCGCGAGGAGGCCATCGCCTCCACCGATCTCACCTCCCGCTGGGCCAAACGTTCCCGCGCCGCCCATAAAGAGCGGGGGCAGCTGTTGTTCGGCATCATCCAGGGCGGCATGTACCCCGACCTCAGAGCCAAGGCGGTGGAGGAGTTGGTCGAAATCGGCTTTGACGGCTATGCCCTGGGAGGGTTGAGCGTGGGCGAACCCGCCGAGCTGATGATGGAGATCACCGAAGAAATCGCCGCCCTGATGCCTGCCGATTATCCCCGTTACCTCATGGGGGTCGGGACCCCGGAAAATCTGGTGGAGGCGGTGTATCGCGGCATCGACATGTTCGACTGCGTCATGCCCACGCGAAACGCCAGAAACGGAATGCTCTTTACTTCAAGCGGCAGGCTTGTTATAAAAAACGCTCGCCATCAGGATGACCATCGGCCCGTGGATGAAGAGTGCGACTGTTACACCTGCCGCAATTATTCCCGCGCCTATCTGCGGCATCTGTTCATGGCCAGGGAGATTCTTTCCTCGCAGTTGAACACCATACACAACCTGCATTATTATGTGGGGCTCATGGCCCGGATTCGCAAGGCCATTGAAGAAGATCGTTTCAGCCAGTTCCGCCGGGATTTTTATGCCAAGCGGATGGTAGAGTAATAAGGGCGCAGGCGGATCACGGCCTGTCCGGGAAATTTAAACTGAATTTGGAGGGGAATTATGGTTGGTGTAGCGTATGCCGCAGACGCCGCGGCTGGTGCAGGCGGACCGCAGGGCTTGATGAGTTTTTTGCCGCTTGTTCTGATTTTTGTCGTGTTCTACTTTCTCCTGATCCGTCCCCAGCAGAAAAAGGCCAAGGAGCATCAGGAATTCATCGCCAATCTCAAAAAGGGCGATGAGGTTCTTACCAGTGGCGGCCTCCAGGGCAAGATCACCGGTCTGACCGACCGGGTGGCCACCCTTGAGATCGCCGAGAATGTCCGGGTGAAGATTGCCCGCTCCTATATTCTGGGCTCGGTTGCGGGCTTGGAAGGCGGCGAGGGAAAAGAGGGTGCGTCTTGCGCCATCGGTGGCGGCGGTAAAGGGTGCTGAGGTTGAGTTAGCCCTTCACCGGGAGTGAAGCAAAAGATGAGATTTTGGCCTGCCTGGGTTTTCCAGGCAGGCCTTTTTTGTACGGTTAGGCCGGAGGAGGCTGCTCGGGTTTTGCCGGTGGCGAGCGGTATTTAAGATTTTACTTAAGGTTTGTCATCTGGGTAGTTTGGGTACCCTTGACCTTGTCGAAGCTTCTCAGGCCAGCAATGCCAAGCATGCCGGAAAGAATCACCCATAACTCTTCCGGCGCAAGAACGGGCGGCGGCGAAAGGGTTGTTGGGACCCAATTTTTAGCCTGCAGAAGTGCCCAAAGCCAGGTCATGAGTGGATACAAGATAAATTGGTATGCGAGCGCAATGCCTCCAACCCAGCCGATAAACGGACGCCAGCCCGCAACAAATATGCTTGAATGCTGCGCTTCGGTTTTATTTATATCCAACTGCCCCTTGATGAGTTCTGTCTCCATCCCTTTCTCTTGGAGTGCTATTTTGAGCCGTTCCTCATCCGAGGTGAAAAGATCGTCGGCAACCTTGCCCACTCCTTCGATTATGCTCCCAACGCCAAGTAGACCTAAGCTCATGACAGCCCCCTTATTGTGCGATTGATCCAGCCAAGTAAAAATTTGGACTGGCTACGATCCTTATTGCAAATTTCCGCATACCGAGCAATTTTTGCGATCGCATATTTAACGGCAAATTGGGTTTCATCCAGACTGCTCAGCTTCTCCAGGGTGACAGGCCCGATGCGGCCATCCGGAACAGAGCCAACCACGAGCTGTGCCAGTTTGGCTGCCGTAGCTGTCCCCGCGTTCACGCCAAAATCAAAAATTGCTTCCGCGATAATTTGACTGCTGATCTTGTCTCCAGCCACCTTATCCCAGAACTGGGTCTTGTAAAAATCCCGAACCAGGGATGACAATTCAAGATTTTGCATGTCCCCAGTATCTATGTAGCGCCAGCCCGCCCAATTCGGATGATAGTTCCGGGCAATTCCGGCGTATGTTTGGCCACCGCGATCAGCTTGAACATTGACTAACCGGTACCCTCCCTCATTCTGAATCATTTTGTCAAAAGCGGGATCAAAGGTCGCCATCGTGATTCTCCTTATGGAATGAGCTTTATAAGCCTATGGGCGGGCGTTGCTCTTTGCTTCACTCGCCATCTCCGCACCCAGAAAGAGGCGTGGGGAAGTGGCTCGATAATTCAGGCTAAAATTAACAGAGGATAGTATTTGTTTACCTGACAATTTGGGGCAGCTCAATCAATTTTTTCTTTCACGGGGTTTGGCCCCGCAATTCCGGGGATGGAGAGAGAGGAGATTCTTCCCGGCGTTGGGCTTGGCAGGGAAGGCGGGGAGAGGAAAGAGGGTGCGGCTTGTGCCATCGGTGTGGTTGGCAGGGGGTAACGTGCTAGCCAACCGGCGCGATGCTTGTCGGCACGACCGTGTTGAGCCCAGAGTTCTCCCCCAGCGTTGACAAACGGTTGGCAAGGCGTCCCATATTAAGCAGCATCTCAAAGAGATCGGCAAACTGGAGTGTGGTTCGACTGCTTTCTATCCCCTGATTCGTTATCCAAATCGCTGCTGTTGCCTCAGGCGGGAGTTTGCCGCCATCAATCATTTGGTCCATGTGTTTTGAGTCGATATAGAGCGTGTGAAGTTTCTCCATTTCGCTCCCGTCATTAGGCTCGAAGAGTTTTTCTCCCGAGGCGGTCTTGAGTAACTCGTAGCCCTGATAACACTGAGCAATGCAAACTTCAAAGTTCAAGAGGGCTTTGAAATACGGAGACAAGACATTGCGAGGCGTTTCAACGTACTCGATTAACGCAACATGTGCCTCACGGTAGGCAGAGAAGGCCCCCTCCGTTCGTCTGAGAAAGTTGAATATGTATGCCTGAAATTTTGTGGGGAATTTGGCTATGAAGACACTGTTTAGAATAAAATTGTTTAGCCAAGTGGATTTCTCTGAAAGTTCCGGCGCGCCGCATTCATTCAATAGGGAAAGCTTGTGTGCGACGAAGTTGTCGAGGAGGTAATTTGACGGCTGCATCGGACCAACCTGAAGATTCATACTTGTCATTGTGTGCCCTTTAACGTTCAAATTCGGCAGCTTTTCCGGTGCTCGGCGGCGTGCCAATGGAAATTGTCGTCTACTCAGCCCCACTCACTCGTGGCCCAGATCATGATGCACCGTCTTAATGCAGCGGTCCATCACCACCGTCAACCCCGCCGCCTTCGCGGTATGGGCCGCCTCGGCGTGGATCACCCCTTCCTGCATCCAAATGGCCTTGGCGCCGATGGCAATGGCCTCGGCCACGATGGGGGGCACATCCTCGGAGCGGCGGAAGATATCGACAATATCCACCGGGTCGGGGATTGCACTCAGGTCGGGGTAGCAGTCCAGGCCGAGGATTTTTTCCTGGCCGGGGTTGACCGGGATTACGGTGTAGCCCGCCTCGATCAGGTAGCGGGCCACCATGTTGCTGGGTCGGGATTCCTTGGGGGAGAGGCCGACCATGGCGATGGTTTTGGCCGTGGTTAGCAGCGTGCGGATGGAGGGGAGATCGTCTAGGAGCATGCGGGTGTCTCGAGCTATGGTTGTGTGGGTCTGCAAATCTGCATGATAAAGCCGGGAAAACGTATTATATTGTTTTTTCACTCGCGGCAAAGCGAAAAAACACAACGAATGAGGCAGAGCATGTGCCAGATGAGTATAGTCCTCGAGCAGGACGGC
>JBAZSA010000063.1:0-13438 GCA_041662645.1 Desulfurivibrionaceae bacterium | reverse complement strand
CGGGATGGTTCTCGGGGTAATGGGCTGCTCGGTGGCCGCAGCCAAGCTGCTCGCCATGGCGGTGGAGAAAAAACGCAACACCCTCACCGTGGGCGGGGCCGCCATCATCGGGTTGTTGAGCATGCCCGTGGCAGTGGCGACCTATAACAGCCTGGCCGAACGCTTAAACGCGCCGCTGGCCTCCCTTATCCCGGTAATGGCGGCGCTGGCGGTCGCCTACCTGCTGGGCGAGGGGATCGGCCGGCTCGCCTGCCTCAGCTTCGGCTGCTGCTACGGAAAGCCCTTGTCCGAACTGGGCCCGAAGGCACGCCGGTTTTTCGCCCCATTCGCCGCCACCTTCCACGGCTCCACCAAGAAAATCTCCTACGCCTCCGGCCTGGCCGGGGTCGGGGTGGTGCCGATCCAGGCCATCACCTCGTTTCTTTCGGTGACCATCGGCCTGGGGGCCATGTATCTTTTTCTGGAGGGGGCTTTCAAGGCGGCCTTTCTGCTCGCCGCCCTCTTCGCCCTCGGCTGGCGCGTCCTGTCCGAGTATTTCCGCGCCGACTACCGGGGGGAGGGAAAATTTTCCGCCTACCAGCAAATGGCCCTGTGGGGCATGGGCTATTGCACCCTGCTGGCTCTGTTTGACGGGAACAACACGGGCGGCCAGACCAACCTGGAAGCCGGACTCGCCTCGCTCTGGAATCCAGCCGCCCTGCTCTTCTTCCAGGCCCTCTGGCTCTTGCTCTTCATCTATACGGGATTCAGTTCGGTGACCGGCGCCATGCTCTCCTTCCATGTGCGCCAGGAAAAGATCTAAAAAAAGCCAATGACCACCACGACCTTTCCCCTGTCTCCACCCCGCAACCAAATTCAAATTTTTTTTTATCCACGCCCTAACTTCGCCCTAACATCCCTCGATTAGCTTTTCTGCAACAGATCGAGAACCACTCATTTATCAGGAGGGCGAAATGATCACGATGAAACAGGTTAGCATGGGGTACCCTAATGGGTTTGTGGCCTTAAAACCCACCAGCCTCTGTTTTGAAAAAGGAAGCTTCACCGTCCTGCTCGGCCCTTCCGGGGCGGGCAAGTCAACGCTACTGCGTTGTATCAACTTTCTCAATCTTCCTTCCAGCGGCACGGTCTCCGTGGAAGGACTGGGGCTGTTAAATGGCAATCGGGGTCTCTTGCGGAGCCATCGCCGCCGGACAGCCATGATCTTCCAACAGCATCAACTCATCGACCGCTACACGGCTCTCGACAATGTTTTGATCGGCAGGGTCGGAAACCACAGTGCCCTGCGCACGCTTTTTCCGCTACCACAGCAAGATCATCTGCTCGCGCTGGAATCCCTTGACAGGGTGGGCCTTCTTCACAAGGCGATGGAACGGGTCGATAAGTTGAGCGGCGGCCAGCAGCAACGGGTAGGCATTGCCCGTGGCCTGGCGCAGAAACCGGCCATCATCCTGGCGGACGAACCCGTGGCAAGCCTTGATCCAGCCACCTCGGAAAAGGTGCTTTCCCTTCTCTATTCGATCTGTAAAGAAGATGGCTTAACCGCCATTGTCAGCCTGCATCAGGTGGAACTGGCCAAAACGTATGCAGACCGGATTATCGGCCTTGCCAATGGCGAAGTAGTATTCGATGGCAAGAGCCAGGACCTGACACCCGAACTCCTCGAAACTATTTACCATAAGCCCCACACCCAAGCGGCTCACGCCCCCCAGCAAATTACGGCCTGGCCCGCAGCGCAGCCCATTTTTGAAGCCTAATGGTCCCCAGACCAAATAGTTATCCTTTTACCCAATAGAGGAACTTGCCATGAAAAAAAATCTTCTCGGATTTATTGCTCTCCTTATGGTCATGATTTCGGCCAGCTTCGCATTCGCCGCCGCGAATCCTGATCCCGAAGTGCTCAAAGTCGCCCTGCTGCCGGACGAAAGTGCCTCAACGGTTATAAAAAACAACGAAGCGCTGAAAAACTATCTGGAAAAGAGCCTGGGCAAGAAGATCGAACTGGTGGTCACCACCGATTACTCTTCAATGATCGAAGCCATGCGGCATGGCAAAATCGATGTGGCCTATTTTGGGCCGCTCTCCTATGTGCTGGCGAAATCAAAGAGCAACATCGAAGCGTTCGCCGCCATCAGCAAAAAAGGCAGCGCCACTTATCAGGCGGTGGTGATCGGCAACATCAGCGCCGGGATACATAGCATTGCCGATATTAAAGGAAAGGATATGGCCTATGGCGATCAGGCCTCCACTTCCAGCCACCTGATCCCTAAATCCATGCTGCTGGATCAAGGACTTGCCGCTGGAAAAGGGTATAAGGAACACTTTTTGGGCGCCCATGACGCCGTCGCCCTTTCGGTGCAAAACGGCAAGGCGCAGGCTGGAGGTCTCAGCCGTCCGATTTTTGAATCGCTGGTTGCCAAGGGAGTTATTGACCTGGGCAAGGTAAAGCCTCTGGCCTACTCCAAACCATTTCCCGAATACCCGTGGACCATGCGTTCCGATCTGAAGCCTGAGCTGAAGGAAAAAATCAAGGCCGCGTTTTATCAGGCCAAGGATGTCGCGGTGCTGAAGCCTTTCAAGGCCGAGGGATTCACCGCCATGACCGATGCGGACTACAACGTGGTGCGGGATCTTGCAAAGATACTGAACCTTGATCTCGCAAAAATGTAAGCGGGAGGGGAAAGCATGCGTCAAGCGTACACGGATATTCTGGTTGAACAGCAGCGCCTGTGGCGCAAAACTTTGGCGCTTACTGCGGGGATCCTCACCCTTGTCATCGGTTTTTCCTTCTATACAGGGCTTTTTGACCCCCAACGTCTTTACGAAGGAATCCCCTCCATTGTCAGCCTGATGGCAGAAGGGTTTCCACCGGACTTCAGCGCTGCCCAAACGTGGCTGAAGCCCCTGTTCGACACTCTGGCTATGAGCATTGCCGGAACAGCCATTGCGGTTTTTTTCTCTTTGCCTTTGGGTTTGCTTGCCGCCCGCAACACCACCCCGCATCCGCTCGTCTATCAGATAGCCCGCGCCATCCTGAACGGACTGCGCTCGGTGCCTGAATTGATTCTGGGAATACTTTTCGTAGCGGCTGTAGGTTTTGGCGCCTTGCCTGGAGTTTTGGCCTTGGGTCTCCACTCCATCGGCATGGTTGGCAAATTTATCTCCGAGGCCATTGAGCATGTAGCGGAGGAACCATTGGAGGCAACACGTTCCGCCGGAGCTACTCCGCTCCAAGTCGTTACCCATGGGGTGCTGCCCCAGGTGCTGCCGCAGATTGCCGATGTAACGATCTATCGTTGGGAATACAATTTCCGGGCCTCTACAGTCATGGGCATGGTAGGAGCCGGCGGCATAGGCTTCCAGTTGATGGGTTCTCTTCGGCTCATGCAATATCAGGAGGTAACCGCCATTCTGCTGGTTATTCTAGGGGCAGTTACCATGGTCGATGCCATCGGCATCCATTTACGAAAACGGTTTAAATAGGATTCACTTAATGAAACCAAAAGTTGTGATTACCCAGCGTGTCCATCAGGAAGTCCTTGATCTGCTTTCTGCAACCTGTGAGGTGGTGGCCAATACAAGCACGGAACCGTGGTCTCCGGAAATCCTCCGTGCCAAGGCCAAGGACGCCAAAGGGATCATGGTCTTTATGCCGGACAGCATAGACGGGGATTTTCTCGACGACTGTCCGGAGCTGAAAGTGGTGGGAGCAGCCCTGAAGGGCTATGACAATTTTGACGTGCAGGCATGTACCGACCGGGGCATCTGGTTTACCAATGTTCCGGACCTGCTGACCATTCCCACTGCGGAATTGACCGTCGGTTTAATGATCGGCCTGTCGCGCCAACTCCTGGAGGGAGATCGTTTTGTTCGCAGCGGCCGCTTTCAAGGATGGAGACCCCACCTTTACGGAACCGGCCTGGCTGGCAGCACCGTCGGGATTGTCGGCATGGGCGCGGTTGGCCGGGCAACCGCCCGTTGCCTTCAGGGATTCTCCGCGCATCTTATCTATTACGATCAACAGCCGCTCCCGCCAGAAAAGGAGCAGGAGCTGTCCTTGACCTTACGTCCTTTCGAAAAGCTGCTTGAGGAAAGCGATTTCACCGTGGCGATCCTGCCGCTAACGGATAAAACGCATCACATGATCAACAAAAAAGCTATTTTCCAAATGAAAAAAGGGAGTTTTTTGATCAATACAGGACGCGGCTCTGTGGTGGACGAGGAGGCCGTGGCCGAGGCCCTTGCAAACGGCAAATTGGCCGGTTACGCAGCGGATGTATTTGCCCTGGAGGATTGGGCCTGGAGTGAGCGGCCGATTGTAATTCCCAACGAATTGCTGAAAAACCAAAGACAGACCTTCTTAACCCCCCATCTCGGTTCTGCCGTCAATACAGTAAGGCTTGGCATTGCCATGGAGGCGGCAAAAAATATTCTGCAGGCCTTGGCTGGCAATACCCCGCAGGGAGCGTTAAACCAACCCAAAGCCCGTTGCCTGGCCGTTGAGTGTTAGACACAGGACAGACCCCCAATCGGTGTGATGGCCCAGGCCATTACACCGATTGGGGGGACATCTTATTGCTTACCCCTCGCCCGTTCCCAGCCACTCCATGGTGGCCGTAACCACATCTTTCACCGAATAGGGCTTGGCGAAATAGGCGTTGGCGCCCAATTCCAGCCCCTTTTCAATATCCGCCGGGGTTCCGAGTGCGGAGAGCATGACCACCGGAGTTCCGGCCAGGTCGCGGTCCGGGTGGGAGCGGATCAGCCTGCAGACCTCATGCCCGTCAAGGCGGGGCAGCATGACATCAAGCAGAATCAGGGCGGGGCGCAGCTGCTCCACAATGGCAAAGGCCGTCATCCCGTCATGGGCCACGGCCACGGGCACCCTGTTTTTCCGCAACGAATAACAGAGCAAATGGGCGATATCCTCGTCATCCTCGACAACAAGCACCATGCCGGGTTTCTGGCCAATCCTGCCTTCGCTGTGTTGCATTATGGGAGCCCTCATCTCGTGTTGTTTCCGCTCATGCGGATTTCGCTTCTTCCGGGGGCACTTCAGACCGGACTTCCTCCCGCCGGTTCCGGACAATGGCCGAGCCTTTTTCCTGCTTGGCCGCCCGTTTGACCCCGGAGGCAAGAAATGCCAGCTCCGCGTATGAATTCACCGGGCATTCCTCGGTGCTGACGATACCGATGGACAAGGAAAGCAGGGCAAATTGGCGCTGTTCCCCCTGCCGGTCGCGGGCATAATAATGCCCCGCTTTAAACTCCTGCGCTCCGTGAAATTCGGGCAACAGATCCTGCAAGCCGTCGATGATCCGGCGACAGATCTGTTGGGAGGCATGGGGCCGGGTGATGACAATGAAGTCATCACCGCCAATATGGCCGACAAAACGGAAACGGTCGTTGACTCCGGGCTGAACGATATCGACGATGAGCTGGCCGATCCGTTGGATGACCATATCCCCCTTTTCAAAGCCGTAATAGTCGTTATAGGGCTTGAAATCGTCGATATCGATGTAGCAGACGTCGAAATTGACCTTGCGCTGCAGAAAGGTGGCCACGGTACGCTGGATGAATTCGTTGCCCGGCAGCCCGGACAGGGGGTTTGCCCCCTTGGCCAGCTGGATGCTTTTCTGGGTGATTGCTTCAAGCAGGGCATTGATGGCCACAGTGCCGAGGTATTTGCCGTTTCTGGCCACGCAGATGTCGTCGTACAGATGTCTGCCCCTCCGGGCCTTGATCCTCCGGACCACCTCCTCCATGGGCGTTGCCGCCTCAACCAGGAGAAAATCATCCCCCAGCACATCCTTGACCGCCCGGTGGGCGGAGAGGGCAAAGCCATAGCCATGGGGGCCGACCATCTGTTTTTCCAAAAAATGCATCCGGTTCAGCATGCCCAGCACCCGCTGCTCATCCACCACAGGGATGCCTTGCAGCTTGACATCATCCATGAACCGCTGGTGGGCGGTCATCAGGGATTGTCGCGGGGAAAGCGGCTCAATGTATTTTACGGTGGCGCCGATGGTGCAGGCCTCCCCCGGAGCTTCCGGGCAGTACGAGGCATCATCCCGGACAACCAACGGCGCGAAATGCTGCCGGGAAAGATCAGGCTTGGGGTGTTCCAGAAAAAAACCCTGGAGCAGATCAATATCGAACCGGGCAATGGTCTCCAACTCTTCCTTCCGCTCGATCCCCTCGGCAATCACGGTGATCCCGAGCTTGTGGCACACGGTGGCAATGGCATCCACCAGATTATGCTTGAAGGAATCCTGGTCGATATTGGTGATGAAATGCCGGTCCACCTTGAGAAAATCCGGCTCGATGACCGAAAGCATCTTCAGCCCGCCGTAGCCCACGCCGAAGTCATCGATGGCGATCTTGTATCCCCGTTTCCGGTAGTACGCCACCGATTTCTTGAACAGATCATAATTGCGGATCGCTTCCTGCTCGGTAATCTCCAGAATGATCCGCTCCTTGGATATGCCGCACTCATCGGCCAAACGGTCGGTGGCGCCTCCCCGGTGATCGGGATGCATGAGGGTGGCTGGGCAGATATTCACATACAGATACGCGTTCCTCTGGGCAAAACCCAGCTCCCCGGCCCGGCAAAAGGCATTTTCCCGGCAGAGCATATCGAGGGTCGAAATAATGCCTTCGGCCTGGGCCCTTTGAAAAAGCGCGCCGATATCAAAAGGAAGGTTCCTAGCCTCCCGCAGTCTGGCCAGGGCCTCATACCCGAAGATCTCCCCGGTCCGCCGGGAAAAGACGGGCTGAAACCAGGCGGTAAGCCCATTATTATCGAGAAGGTCTAGAATCTCTTCCCGCGATATTCTGCCGGGCTGGAACCCTCCGCATCCTGCCTCTTTTTCCAGCATGTATACCTCCGCAGCCAGGCTCATGCGGCCACCAGCCTGGGAACGAACTCAGCGGATTCTTCCTCCGCCCAGCCCGCTTCCTCTCCCGCTTCCTCTTGCCCGTTGATCAGGGTAATCAGCGCTCCAGAGATGCGGCGCAGCTCCACAGCCTGCGTTCTCAGTTCCGCCGCAGTTCTCGCGGCCTCTTCCGCCTCGGACGAAGCAGCCAGGCTCACCGTGTCGATCTCGCCCATGGCTGCGCTCACCTGCCGGATGCCGATAACCTGCTCGTCACTGGCCTGGGCGATGTTCTGCACCTCTTCGTTCACCTTGGCGATACCCTGGTGGATCTCGACAAACGCCTTGTCCAGATTTTCACAGAGCACGCTGCCCTGCTTGACCTTCTCGATATTGTTTTGAATGATATCGCCGGTCTCCTTGGCCGAGGTGGCTACATTGTGGGCCAGCCTCCGGATTTCATCGGCAACCACCCCAAACCCGGCCCCGGCCTCTCCGGCCCTGGCCGCCTCCACCGCGGCGTTGAGCGCCAACAGGTTGGTCTGAAAAGCGATGGCGTTGATGTTCTTGATGATCTTCATTACCTCGGAAGATTGGCCTTCAATCTCCTGCATGGCCTGGAGCATCATCGTCATCTGCTCTCCGCCCTCCCGCACCACCTGTTGCATCTCCCTGGAAAGGGCGCTGGCCTGCCTGGCGCTCTCGTTGTTGGCATGGGTCTGCCCGAGGAGCTGTTCGATGGAGGCCCCGGTTTCTTCAACCCCGGCGGCCTGACGCCCCGCCCCTTCCGCCAGGCTCAGGCTTGAGGCGGACAACTGGGTTGACTCCTCATAGACCTGCTCCACCACGCCCTGCAACCTTTCCTTGATCCGCAACAGGGGTTGCATCACCTTGCGGCCAAGGTAAAAGAGGACGAGCAGAAAGACGCCGAAAACGCCGAGCCCGGACCCGATGAGGGCGAGGAGGGAAAAAGTTTTCGCCTTTTGAAACAAGGCCTCGTGATCGTTCCCCACCGCGGCAATAGCCTCGCCGGTGCGCACCCCTGTCTGTTTGGCAATCTGTTCCGCCAGGGCGCGGGTCATGGCGATGGCTTCGGTCCCCTTGTCGCCGGTGTACTGATCCGCGGCCCGGATACCTTCGGAATAACTGTCGTGGAACTCCATCATTCCCCGGGCGGTTCCCATCTGCCGCTTGAACCCGTCATACTCCTCCCCGATTTTCCGTAGCTGTTCAAGGCTTGCCGCATCGTGGGCAAAGGCGCGCTGGGCCGCGCCCAGCATGGCGGTGATCCGGGTATCGCCCTTGGTCAGCTCCTGCTCATATTTTTGCCGCATGTCCTGAAACTGGCCGCGGACCAAAAAATTTTTCCATTGCAGCATCTGCCCCAGCAGGGCCGTCTGCAGCTCCCGGACCAGGAGCACATTGTCGATGCCATCCTCCCCGGAAATCTTGATGCCCTCGTTTGCCTGGCTCGCACCGGAAATGAGCCGTTCCTGGGTGTTTATCGAAATGGTGTACAGCACCCCCATCCCAACACCCGCGGCCAGCATGATAAAGACAAAGAAAAATCCCAGCTTGTTTTTCAGATTCCACTGCACGGCGTCTCCCCCCTTGTACCCATTGAATCGATTATGCGCTTTTCTGCTGGCCAAGATGAATTCCCGTGATCCCGGCGGGAACACCGCTTTCCGCGGCCAGACATCCAGTCTCGAAGGAGAACAGATAGGCGGGGCAGACGGTGTGTCTGCCGCTTTGGCAATACCTTTCCAGCTCGTGCAGACTGGGGACATAGGGCGTGTTCTTGGCGGAGCAGCTGGCCACGGACCAGATGTTTGTCCCGTGGCTGTAATGCAGAAGATGTTTGCAGGACATGGCGATAGCCTCCATATGCGGTTGTGGTGATTGTGCTTCTTTTGAGAGCAAACTACCGCCCCTGTGTTAGGGGATGATTACGGGTTGGTTATTTTCTTCTTCAAAAAAAATGCCCCCCTGCCGGTGCTCTGACAGGGGGGCCAAGGAGTGAGATGTGGGATACAGGATACTGCGGATTTGTTCGTTTTTTGTTATTGCCCCATTATTTTTGAGTAAGGCCGTCCTGCCTCCGGGAGGAGAGGCAGGACGGCTTACACCACTTCAGGGAGGAGCTGAAACCCTTTAAAACTTATAGCTTACGTCAAACTGATAGATATCGACCTGGTCTTCCTTGGCTGCCACATAATCCTCGTCACGCTCAAAACTGAGCCAGGTAACATCGGCCGACCAGTTCTTGGTGATTGCGTAACCAGCCTGCACCCGGTGGCCTTTCTTGTTGGTTTTGGACAATCCGTCGCCAAAGTCGGAGTCGGAGAGATAGCCGAAGAGCGAGTCGGCCTCAACCACAGAGTAGGCATAGCCCAGCTTGAAAGCGCCGTATTTGGCGTCGGCCCCGAACACCCAGCCCATGTCGGCATCCTCGGGTTTCTTGGTAAAATTGCTGCCGGCCTGACTCTGGCCGATCTCGCCGTCGGCCCCGAAGTTCTGCCAGATCTGGCCGTAGAACTTGAGCTTGACCGGGCCGGCCGGAAAAGAGACATCGCCGTACAGGTCGCCGATATTGAGTTCATATTTGTCCGCATCGACATTATCCAGTGAAAAGTCGGCGGAGCCCTCATTGATCAGGGATTTGCTGTAGGTGTGGTAGCCTGCGGCCAAGGTGTACTTGGCCTCGCCCACCTTGCCGTTGTAACCAGCCTGCCCGGCCACCAGGGTGGCGGTGTTGTCGTCATTCACCTGCTTGGCGCTGTAGCCGCCCAGGGTGGCGAAGATCCCATCCTTGGCGCCGTAATGACCGGTCAGACCGGCCAGACGCACGTCGCCGTCCCATAAGACCCAGGAACTCTTGTAGGGATTCTCGTGCTGGCCGAGGGTGAAGGCAAAATCGTTCCACTTGTGCTTGGCATAGGCGTAGTCAAGACGGATATCGCCGGTTTCAAAGGGCTTGGCATCGCTCCAGGTGTCGTTGGTGCTGGTGGGGTCATCGCTACCCGAGGCAAGCCCGGCGCCGACCTGCCAGTTTTCCTCCTTGTTGTCCCAAATACCGCCAACCCGGAAGCGGGTCCGCCAGCGGTCGCGGGAGACATCGGTGGAGCCGCTGGTGTCTTTGTAGTCGCGGTCGCGGATCTCATAGCGCGCCCGCAGGTCGCCCTTGAGCGTGAGCTGATCAATAAACTTGTTGGCCAAGGCCACCTTGCTGGTGCCGTTTTTCTTGACCTCTTCCTCGACCTTGGCCGAAACTTTTTTGTCCACCATGGCCCCGAGGGCATCGATGTGCTCCTGCTGGGAGGCGACCTTGTTGCGCAGGTACTCAAGTTCCTTCAAGATCTGCTCGTCGCTCATCCCTGCGCCCGCCAGGGCAGCCGCGGGCAGGGTCAGGCACATGCCCAGTGCTGCTGCCGCCGATAATACCTTTCTCATCTGTTTCTCCTTTCTCCGTAAAATTTATAAAGATTTCTCCCCGGCGCAAACAGACAGCGGGAAGCAAAAGCCCGACCAAGGGCAACGGCCAAAATGTTACGGAGAGACTACCGGGCAAATATTAGAGCGAGGTCATTCTTGGATTAAAAGCCGGTTAAAAGAAGGTTAGTGAGTTGGGGATGAGAATTTGATTTTGAGAGGATTCATCTTCTGTTCATCTCCTAATGAAACCCTAATAAAATTCTAACAATCAGAGAGCATAGTGGGGGCCAGATGAACCGACCAAGTCACACCTGGGCATAGGCTGTTCCCCAACCACACTTTTAAGGAGAGACACCATGATGATGCAAAAAGGTTTTTTGAACAGAACCCTCACAAAGGCTGCCTTGGCAGGCTGCCTGGTCGCCGCCGTAGCCACCGGCGCTTTTGCGGAGGAAGTGAAAGTCGACCCGAAAATCACCGCCTATAAAAAGGTAAGCGGCGTATCCGGCAACCTGGACAGCATCGGTTCCGACACCCTGAACAATCTGATGACCTACTGGGCTGAAGGATTCCGCAAGGAGTATCCCAATGTCCGCATCCAGATCGAGGGCAAGGGTTCCAGCACCGCTCCGCCAGCCCTCCTTTCCGGCACCGCCCAGCTCGGCCCCATGTCCCGGGCGATGAAATCCGAGGAGATCGACGCCTTCACCAAGAAATACGGCTACGCCCCGACCAGAATCGATGTTGCCCTCGATTCCCTGGCTGTTTACGTCAACAAGGACAACCCGATCAAGGAAATGAGCCTGCAGGAGGTTGACGCCATCTTCTCCAAAACCCGCAAGGGCGGGCTGGGTCAGGAAATCACCACTTGGGGCCAGGTGGGCCTTACCGGCCCCTGGCAGCAGTCCCCCATGAGCATCTATGGCCGTAACTCCGCCTCCGGCACCTATGGCTATTTCAAGGAACATGCCCTGTTCAAGGGTGACTATAAGGATACCGTCAAGGAACAGCCCGGCTCCGCTTCGGTGGTCATGGGCATCACCGAGGATAAGAACGGCATCGGCTACTCCGGCATCGGCTACAAGACCTCCGGGGTCAAGGCCGTCGCCCTGAGCAAGAAGAAAGGGGAGAAGTCCCATGAGGCCAGTTTTGAAAACGTGATGAACGGCAGCTACCCGCTTTCCAGAACCCTGTACATCTATGTGGCCAAGGAGCCGAACAAGCCCATGCCCGCCCAGACCGCCGAGTTCCTCAAGTACATCCTCTCCAAGGCCGGCCAGGAGATCGTGGTGAAAGACGGCTTCCTGCCCCTGCCTGCCAAGGTGGTGGAAAAAGAGCTGGCCAAGCTCAAGTAATGATGAACTCGCAACAATGGAAAAAAGGCCACGGGTCCGCAACACAAGATCAAGGAGTTACAGCCGCGAAGCGGCGAAGCAATAACCGTTGTAATCGCGGCTTTTCTTGCGAGTTCAACAAGTAATCCCTCCCCGGCTCAAGCCGGACATACGCTCACCTCCCGGCCCCCGGGAAGGCCAACGCCGACGGGCAGGCCTTCCCGGGGGCTTCTCAGGTAGAAGCCCCCGGTAGCAGCAAGATTTTGCAACAGCAAGGAACCCCATGCAGAAACTCGACAAACAATTCATCAAAAAGGTGCGGAGGCAGGACCGGTTCGCCACCCGAGCCATCACCGTGGGCGGCCTGCTGGTCATCGCCAGTGTCATCGCCATCCTGGTTCTCATCGTCCGCGTGACCCTGCCGCTGTTTCAGCCGGCCAGCGCCGAGGTCATCCACCGCGTGGCCGTTGCCTCCGGGCATGCTCCTGTTCTTGCCGTGGGCATGGACGATACCCAGGAGGTGGGCTTTACCCTGGACAACACCGGACTTTTTTCCTTTTACAATCTCGCCTCCGGCAAGACCTTCTTCACCGCCCCGGCCTCCGCCAAAAAGGCCAAGGTCCAATCCGTTGAGAGCAACAAGAACAACGTCTTTACCCTTCTGTGGAACGACAACAGCGTCACCGTCGCACAGGTGGATTTCCGGCTGCTCTATGACCAGTCCGGCCAACGGACCGTCCAGCCGGAGATCACCCGGATGGGAGAATATCCCCCCCGGAGCTATCCGGCTCCGGTCAAGAGCCTGATGGTCCGCAACCAGGATGGACGGCTGACCCAGGTGGCGCTCCTGGCGAACAACCGGTTTCAGATAGATCACGAAATCGTCACCACCAATATCTTGGGCGAGGAGAAGAAAGAGGCATTTTCTTTTCTGCTCAATGAAGAGCTGCCGGGCAAGATCACCGCCTTCACCTTGGATGAAAAAGGCCTTGCCCTGTTTGCCGGCACCGATACCGGCAGCCTGTTGCGGTGGGATCTCCAGGAAAACGAGAGTGCCGAGCGCACCGACAATGTGGTGGCAGTACAGGGAAATAAAGGCGTCACCGCCCTGGCCCTGGTTTTTGGCGATATCTCCGTGGCAGTGGGCGCCGCCGATGGCACCCTTGCCACTTGGAGCCAGATCTGGACCGGGGAAGGAAACGACCGGGTGCGGAGGCTTCGCAAAACCCACACCCTGACCAGCCACCAGAGCCCGGTGGAGCGCATCATCCCCTCCCGCCGCTCCAAATCCCTGGTCAGCCTCGGGGCTGACGGCAAGACCCATTTTGATCATATGACCAGCGAAAAACATCTGCTGGACCTTGCCCCCACCCTGAGCATGGCGGGCATCTCCGGCCAGGGCAACGGCCTGATCGGCCTTGATGCGGCCAACAACCTCACCGTCTGGAGGGTCGATGCCCCGCACCCGGAAATCAGCCTAAAAACCCTGTTCGGCAAGGTCTGGTACGAAAGCTACGACAAGCCGGAGTATGTCTGGCAGTCCTCGTCCGCCTCCGATGATTTCGAACCGAAGTTCAGCCTGGTGCCGCTGCTGTTCGGCACCATCAAGGGCACCCTGTACGCCATGATCTTTGCCGTGCCGCTTGCCATCTTCGGCGCGGTCTACACCAGCCAGTTCAGCACCGCCACCTTTAAGAAAACCGTCAAACCGGTGGTGGAGATCATGGCCTCGATCCCCTCGGTGGTCATCGGCTTCCTCATCGCCCTCTGGCTGGCGCCCATTGTGGAAAAGGG
>JBAZSA010000062.1:0-13509 GCA_041662645.1 Desulfurivibrionaceae bacterium | reverse complement strand
TTTCGAGCTGGGCCTCATCGGCCTTGAGGTCAAGGCGGAGGTGGAGAAGCTTTTCTGGCTCACCGGCGCCAGGGTGCTGGAGCATTTCAAGGATGCCGAGTACAAGCCCGACGATATCGTCGAGCTGGAAAGCAAGTTTTCCGACCAGTATCTCTGCAACTTCAGCGTGTTCCAGTCATTGCTCGACCATTGGGGCTACGGCCAGCTCTTCCCGATCATGCCCCTGCACCGGTTGAACGAAGAGCCCCAGCGGCGGGGAACCCTGGCCGACATTACCTGCGATTCCGACGGCACGGTCTCCAAGTTCATCAACCTGTACGAGGAAGGGGTGGACACCCTGCCGCTCCATGATCTCAACGGCAAACCCTATTATCTCGGGGTATTTCTTACCGGCGCCTACCAGGATATCATGGGTGACCTGCACAACCTCTTCGGCCGGGTGAACGAGGCCCATGTCTTTCTGGATGAGGATGAGGATTCCGGGTACTACATCGAGGAGACCATCGAGGGCACCACCATGGAAAAGGTGCTGGCCCTGGTCCAGTACACCGGCACCGATCTGAAGCGGAAGATGAAGAGTCAGGTGGACAGCGCCATCAAGGAAGACAGGCTGCGGCCCAATGAGGCCATGCGGCTTCTGGGCGAGTATGAGAAGGGGCTGAAGGGGTACACCTACCTGGACCTCAAGAAGGTGCGGAAGAAGGGGTAGGGATGAAGGTGAAAGGCTGAAGACTGAAGGCTGAAGGATACAGGGCAGGTCACGGGATGGGCGCAAGGGCGATTTTTGGCTTTTATGCTTTACTTCAGCCTTCAGCCTTTGACCTTCAGCCTCTATCCTGCCCTCAATCCTTGGGGCGGAGAACCTTGAGCACGGATTCAACGACCTGGTAGATTTCAAGGTCGTCGCCAAACACGTCCTGAACCTTGTCGTTTTCCACGAGATCCTCGCAGATGTACTGGGTCACATAGAGACTCAAAAAGTTGGGGTCAACCACCAGCTGCCGCAGCGGGGCGATCTTGTACAGCATGTCAAATTCTTCCATGTTGGAGAGCTTTTCAAACAGCTCATGGAAGAGTTTCCTGATCGCGGTTTCGTCGGTGATCTCGACGATCTTTTTGTCCAGCAGACGCTGCACCATCTTGGTTGCCAGCTCATCCGCGTTCTTGTAGAGCATTTGCATCATATACCGCCGCTCGCGCTCGCGTTTGCGGTCGATCGCTCCACCTGCCGTGTCGTTGTGAGGTCTGCTGTGACTGCCCATTGCTCTCTTCTCCCGCGCCTGTGCCGAATATTGTGGAATGAATTTACGTTAAAAAACGGAAAATTCCATAAAGGGAAAGGGTAAAGATAAGAGAATTCTTGCATTCGGGAAAAAATGTTTTATGAAACAGCGGAAAGATGATGACTGCTTTTCAGTCTTGAACGTTGATTTTTGCTGTGAAATTTGAGGGAAAAAATGAAACCCGCGATTGCTTCAACACGCTTGACCATTCTGTTGCCCGCTGGCCGTCTGCCCCTGGCGCTCATGGATAAGGCCAATGAACTGGCCCAAAAATACCACCTGGAGATTTACCTGAGCACCGCCCAGAATCTGCGGCTCATGGGGATCAGGGAAGAGGACCTGCCCGCAATCCGCGGGGAGCTGGCCGCACTGGGCGCCCAGTTCAAGGGGCCTGGCAAGTTCCCGATCCCCAGGGTCTGCATCGGCGTTCGCGATTGCTCCATGGGCATCGGCGACCCGGAGCGGATTTCCGCCCTGATCTTGGAGAAATTCAAGGGGAGGGAGAAAACCAAGCAGAAATTCAAAATAGCCATCTCCGGCTGCACCCTTGGGTGCCCGGGGGTGCTGACCACGGACATCGGCATCATGGCCACCCGCAAGGGCTTTGATTTTTATGTGGGCGGCAAGGGCGGCCCAAGCCCAAAGGTTGGCCGAAGGGTTCTGCGGGATCTCGACGAACAGGGGGTACTGGCTGCGGTGGCCGAGCTGGTGGAGTTCCACGACGCCCACACCGAGACCAAGCAGCGGATGGTGAAGCTTATCGATCATCCGGATTTTCCGTACAAAGAAGCGGTGTAGGTTTTGTTGCTGGAATCTTGGTGAATTCGTAACAACTTGGAATTTGCTGCAACCAGGTGCTTCGACAGGCTCAGCACGAACGGAATATCAGTGCGTTAAGACAGTTTCCGTTCGTGCTGAGCCTGTCGAAGGGCAGTTGTTGCGAGGCCGTCAATCCTTAAGCGGCTCAAAAAGGGGTGTTGACCCGGCATGACTGGTATTCCGATGGTGCAACCCGAGATTGTCTTTGCCGCTGGCGTGCTGTTTTTCGCCTATTTTATCCGAGGGATTGCCGGGTTCGGTTCGGCGCTTATTTCCGTGCCCCTGCTGGCCCTTTTTTTTCCGGTTTCCCAGGTGGTGCCCCTGATCGGGCTGCTGGACTGGCTGGCCTCGATCAGCCAGGGGCTGCCCAACCGGCGGCTCATCCGGTGGCCCGATCTGTTGCCGCTTCTGCCCTTTACCGCGCTGGGCGTTTCCACCGGCCTCTATCTGCATACCATTCTGGCCCCGGCCAGTCTGCTCTTCGCCCTCGCCATCTTTATCATGCTCTACGCGGCCTATGCCTTGCTGCCGTTTCCTCCCCTGCACGGCGGGCGGTGGCTGGCCGGACCCGCTGGATTGCTGGGGGGCACGGTGGGCGCGCTTTTCGGCACCGGGGGGCCGTTTTATGTGATCTATATTACCCTGCGGCAGCTCGATAAAACCGAGTTCCGCACCACCATCGCCACGATTTTTGTGATCGACGGGCTGTGCCGGATCGTGGGATTTTCTTTGAGCGGTTTTTATACCCTGCGGATCATGGCGCTTTTCGCGGGGATTACGCCTGTTGTCGCCTTGGCCCTCTGGTTGGGCGGCAAGGTGCATCTGCGGATCAGCCATGCGGCGTTTGTCCGGCTGGTGAGCATGATTTTGTTGGGCAGCGGGCTTGCCCTGTTGGTGAAGGCGCTTAAGGGGTAGCCGGGATTCCGGCCGGAAACAAAGGGAGACTCAATGCACACCCTCACAGAGCTGAAAAAATATTCCGCCGAACTGGTTGATCTGCACCATACCCTGGCCCTCATGCAGTGGGATCAGGAGGTGCGGATGCCGCGCCGCGCCGCGGAAGGGAGGGCCGGGCAGTTTGCCACCCTGAGCGGTCTGGTGCATCGCCGGGAGGTGGCTCCGGAGCTGGGCGTTCTGCTGGCTGAGGCCGAGGCGCACAAAGAGGTCTTGTCCGTGGAGGACAGCGCCCTGGTGCGGGTCATGCGCCGGAGCTATGATCAGAATACCAAGCTGCCCGAGGAGTTTGTCGCCGGGTTTTCCCGCCTTACCTCCCAGGCCCAGATGGCCTGGCTCGAGGCCCGGGAACAATCCGACTTCGCCATTTTTCAGCCCCTGCTGGAACGGCTGGTGGTCATGGTCCGGCAGCAGGCCGAATATCTGGGCTATACAGCCCACCCCTATGACGCGCTGCTCGACCTGTACGAGGAAGGCCTCACCACCGCCCAGGTCGAAAGCATGTTCGGTGAGCTGCAAGCGCCGTTGGTTGGGTTGGTAAAAAGGTTTGCCGGTCGTCTGCCCCCCCTGGCCTTTGGCGAGCCCTTTGGTTTGTCCGGCCAGGAGCAGTTTGCCGAACATCTCCTGGTGGCCATGGGCTTTGATTTTTCCCGGGGCTGCCTGGCCCGTTCACCCCATCCCTTCACCACCACCCTGGGGCACCACGACCGGCGCATCACCAACCGCTATGCCCCCAAGAGCCTGGATTTTATCTTTGGCGCCTTGCACGAAGGCGGCCACGCCATCTACGAGCAGGGCATTGATGAGCGCTTGGCCAACAGCCACCTTGATGACGGGGTTTCCCTGGGGATACATGAGTCGCAATCCAGGTTCTGGGAAAATGTCGTGGGCCGAAGCCACTCATTTTGGCAGCGCTTCTTCCCGGAACTGCAGCAGGCCTTTTCTGCCCAGTTTGCCCAAACAGGACTCGATGATTTTGTCCGGGGCATAAACGCGGTGACTCCGGGGTTGATCCGGGTGGACGCCGACGAGCTGACCTACAACCTCCATGTCCTGATCCGGTTCGAGATTGAAAAGGGGCTGATCGAGGGGAGCCTGGAGGTTGCGGAGCTGCCTCGGATTTGGCGGGATAAGTATCGGCAGTACCTCGGGGTGGAGGTCGAATCCGACGCCGACGGGGTTTTGCAGGACATCCACTGGGCCCACGGCAGCTTCGGTTATTTCCCCACCTACACCATCGGCAACTTGGCCGCAGCCCAGATCTGGGAGGCGTATAAAAGGTACGATCCAGGTTTCAGCCAGACCCTTGGCGCCGGAAACCTGGCAAAGGTCAGGGAGTGGCTGGTCCGGGAGATCCACGGCCACGGCAGCGTCTATCAGCCCCGTGAGCTGCTGGTGCGGGTAACGGGGGCACCGCTTTTGGCGCAGCCTTTTCTCGCCTATCTTGAGGAAAAATACAGCACGCTTGCCGGTTGATCCCCGGGTGAGCCGGCGGCCAGCCTGCGCGCGTCCGTTGATTTTAGGGGCGTATCGTGGCAGGAACGAGTATATTGCGTAGCTCATCCGTTGTGAATATTGCGTACAAAAAAGAATTTCATGGGAGTTGTTATGGTCCCTCTTCGTGTATTGCTGGTGTCGGCCTTGTTTTTTTGCGCGCTGGGCGGGAGTTTCTCCCCTGTGCGGGCGGCCCAGGACCCCTTTCCCCTGTATGATTGCATAACGCCCAATGTGGCTTTCTGGCGCGACATTTATGGCAAGTATCCCTCCACCAAGGGGGTGCTCCACGACAAGCGGGATCTGAGCATCATCTATGAGGTTCTGGATGTCGAGGGCGTTTGGGAAACCGGCGCCCGGGAACGGGACCGGCGGAGGATAGAAACGGCCAAGGAACGGTATCTGGAAATTCTCAGATCCTTGGCCGAAGGAACTCCTCCCCGGACCAGGGAGGAAAAGCGGGTGGCCGGGTTTTTCGGTCCCAGGGCCACGAGCGAGGATTTCAGGCTGGCCCAGGACAATATCCGTTTCCAGTCCGGGCAGAAGGATAATTTCCGGAAAGGGTTGATCCGTTCCGGCGCCTATCTGGAGGAGATCAAGCAGATCATGGCAAGTTACGGAGTGCCAGAGGATCTCGCCTATCTGCCCCATGTGGAATCATCCTTCAACTACAAGGCGTACAGCAAGTTCGGCGCGGCCGGGATCTGGCAGTTCACCGAATCCTCTGGCAAGCAGTTCAAGCTGGACGTGGGCTATGCCATTGACGAGCGCCGCGATCCGCTCAAGGCCACCCATGCCGCGGCAAGAATGCTGCGGCATAACTACGAGTTGCTCGGCACCTGGCCTTTGGCGGTAACCGCCTATAACCACGGGATCAACGGCATGATGCGGGCCAAGGCGGCCAAGGGGGACTATGAAAAAATCTTCCAGGAGCATGAGAGCGAGTTGTTCAAGTTTGCCTCGCGGAATTTCTATTCGGAGTTTCTCGCCGCCAGGGAGGTTGCCAAAAATTATAAGGCGTACTTCGGCCCGCTCCCTATTGAGCCGCCGGTCAACAGCAAGGGTGTGGTTTTGCCCAACTATGCCCTGGTGGACGATCTGGTCAAGCATCTCAAGGTTGACCTGGACACCTTCAAGGCCTTGAATCCGGCCCTGCGCGAGCCGGTGTACCTCGGCCAGAAACTGATTCCCAAGGGCTACGAGGTCCGGGTTCCGCAGCAAGGCAAGGCTGTGCGGCTGGCGGACAATATCCCTCCGCAGATTCTCAAGGAAGACCAGGCGCAAACCACGATGTATCAGGTGCGCCAGGGGGATACCGCCTATTCCATCGCCTTGACCCATGGGATTACCGTGGCGAACCTCCTGCGGGGCAATGGGCTTGATGCGCAGGCGGTGCTCTGCCCTGGGCAGAACCTGCGCATTCCAGGCGCGGGCGAGCGGGGAGCGCAGCTGGCTGCGTTGGGTATAAGAAGAGCGGAGCCTCCGCGCCCAACCGGCCTGACGCCGGTGGTGTCCGGCGAAAAGCCGGTACCGCAGCATGGGGGCGAGGTTGTGTCCATGGTGAAACTGGCGGGTGCGCCGGGTTCGGAGACGGCCACGGAGAAAGCGCCGGAGCCGAGGATGGCCAAGGGCGCTCAGTGCCCGCCCCTTACTCCGGCCAAGGTTCTGGGCAATCTCGGGGTGGAAAAGATCACCAAGAAGCAGGGCAAGACCTATGGCATCATCCGGGTGGAGGCCGAGGAAACCCTGGGGCATTATGCCCGCTGGCTCGGGATTCGGGCCTGGGATCTGCGCCGGTTGAACGGCTTGCGCTACGAACAGGCTCTGGCGGTGAACCAGCCGGTCAAAATACCCCTTGCCAAGGGGAGCAAGGAGCGGTTTGAGGCCCAGCGCTATGAGTTCCACAAGGAGATGGTGGAGGATTTCTTCGCCGCCTACCGGCTGATGGAAGGCACCCGCAGCTACCGGGTGAAGCAGGGAGACACCATCTGGGCCCTCTGTCAGAACGAATTCGAGCTGCCTTTCTGGCTGATTAAAAAATACAATCCCTCCGTGAACTTCGCCCAGCTGAAACCGGGGTTGCGGTTGGTGGTGCCCCATGTTGAATCGATCCGCTGATCGCTGCCTGGACTGAGCCCCATGGATACCCAGCCCAAAACCATCCTGCTCAAGGATTATCGTCCGCCTGCGTATCTGATCGAAGAGGT
Source organism: Desulfurivibrionaceae bacterium (assembly GCA_041662645.1). Classification (GTDB taxonomy): domain Bacteria; phylum Desulfobacterota; class Desulfobulbia; order Desulfobulbales; family Desulfurivibrionaceae; genus Thiovibrio. Next base: position 6,752 of record JBAZSA010000062.1, on the reverse strand, counting down.
GGCGCTCGGGGTTGACCTGTTCGAGGAGCGGGCGCAGGTGTGTTCCCGTCTTGTTTGCCGCCGCAACGCCCCGGCTCCTCCCGACGCCCCCCTTGTGCTCCAGGGGAGGAAGCTGGTGCTCAAGGGTATTACTCTCGACGGCGTTGCCCTTACACCGGATCAATATCATTTCGATGCCGAAACCCTCACCATCCCGGCGGTGCCGGAGCGCTTCGTGCTTGAAGTCGAAACCGAACTCTATCCCCAGAACAATACCTCTCTCGATGGTCTGTACCGCTCCAGCGGTAATTTCTGCACCCAGTGCGAGGCCGAGGGATTCCGCAAAATCACCTATTTCCTCGACCGGCCCGATGTGCTGGCCCGTTACGAGGTCACCATCAGCGCGGAGCAAGAGCGCTATCCGGTGCTGCTGGCCAACGGCAATCGGGTCGACGCCGGGGTGCTGCCCCAAGGCCGCCATTACGCGCGCTGGCAAGACCCCTTTCCTAAGCCGTCGTACCTTTTCGCCATGGTTGCCGGTAATCTGGTCAAGATCGGTGACACCTTCACCACCCGCTCCGGCCGCACGGTTGCCCTGGAGATCTATGTGCAGCCGCACAACCGGGATAAATGCGATCATGCCATGGCTTCGCTCAAAAAGGCCATGGCATGGGACGAGGAAACCTTTGGCCTGGAATACGATCTTGACCAGTACATGATCGTGGCGGTGGACGATTTCAACATGGGCGCCATGGAAAACAAGGGGCTCAATGTTTTCAACTCCAAGTATGTGCTGGCCCGGCCAGATACCGCCACGGACGGTGACTACGAGGGGATCGAGGCGGTCATTGCCCACGAATATTTCCACAACTGGACCGGCAACCGGGTTACCTGCCGCGATTGGTTCCAGTTGAGCCTCAAGGAAGGGCTCACCGTGTTCCGCGACCAGCAGTTCACCGCGGATCAGGTCTCTGCTCCGGTCAAACGGATCCACGATGTCCGGCTCCTGCGCAACGTGCAGTTTCCCGAGGACAACGGACCCATGGCCCATCCGGTGCGGCCCGATTCCTTCATGGAGATCAACAACTTTTACACCGTCACCATCTACGAGAAAGGGGCCGAGATCATCCGCATGCTGCACACCCTGCTGGGCCAAGAGCTGTTCCGGCAGGGGCTGGCCCTCTATCTCACGCGCCATGACGGCCAAGCTGCCACAACCGATGATTTTGTCCAGGCCATGGGTGAGGTTTCGGGCCGCGATCTGACCCAGTTCAAGCGGTGGTATACCCAGGCCGGCACCCCGCGCCTGGGTGTGCAGGGCGAGTATGACAATCAGGCGCAGACCTATACCCTGACCTTGGAGCAAAGCACCCCGCCGACCCCGGGCCAGCCGGAAAAAGCGCCGCTGCATATCCCTGTGGCCCTTGGGTTGCTTGATGGCCAGGGCAGGGAGATCGAGCTGTCCTGCCCGGAGCGGCAAGCGGAAGCGGAGCGCGGCCTGTTTGAGCTGCACGGAGCCCAGGAGACCATCCGATTCAATGCGGTGCTGGAAAAACCGCGTCTCTCGATCCTGCGCAATTTCTCCGCGCCGCTCAAGGTGGAATACGCCTGCGATGCGGAAGAGTTGCTCTTTCTCTTCCGGTATGATCAGGACCCCTTCAATCGCTGGGAAGCAGGGCAGTGCTTGGCTAGCCGCTTGCTCTTGGGGCTGGCGGAGGATTTCCGGCATAACCGCCCCCTGGTTCTGGACCAAAGGTTTGTCGAGGCCTGTGGCGGGTTGCTTGGGGAAGAAGTTCTGGGGGATAAGGCATTCCTCACCCTGTTGCTCACCCTGCCTTCGGAGGAGTATCTGGCCGAGCAGATGGCGGTGGTGGATGTCGAGGCAATCCACGCGGCTCGCGCCTTTGCCCGGCAGACCCTGGCCCGCTCCCTGCGTCCCTTGTGGGAGCAGACGTATCAGGCCAACCAAGCCGCCGGTCCATATTGCTACGAGCCCAAGCTGGCAGGGCAAAGGGCGTTGCGCAATCTTTGCCTTACCTATCTGGTGAGTCTCGAGGATGATGGCGCGGTCCAGATGGCCCTTGCCCAGTTTGCCAAGTCCGATAACATGACCGACCAGATGGCCGCCTTTGCGGCCTTGGCCCATTCCGGCCGACCGGAGCGGCACCAGATTATCGCTGATTTTTACCAGCAATGGCAGGGTGATCCCCTGGTGCTGGACAAGTGGTTTGCGGTGCAGGCCACGGCGCCGCTGCCGGAAACCCTGGGTGAGGTGCAAGCACTCATGGCTCATCCGGCCTTTCAATTGAAGAACCCCAACAAGGTCCGCGCCCTGCTTGGTTCCTTTGCCGCAAGCAACCCCATCTGTTTTCACGAGGCCTCCGGCTGGGGCTATGTCTTTCTGGCCGAGCAGATCCTTGCCCTTGATCCGCTCAACCCGCAGGTTGCCGCCCGTCTTGCCGCCCGGCTCGGGCGGGGAGCGCGCTATGATGAAACCCGGCGAGGCCTGATGCGGGGTCAGCTTGAGCGGATTGTTGCCAATAAATCATTGTCCCGGGATGTGTATGAGGTGGTGAGTAAGAGTCTAGGGTGAAACGAATTTTTTACACCAACAGATAACGAGGTGCGCGCATGGACATTTCAAAAACGATTGCGGAAATGAAAAAGAACCCTGCCTTTGCCGAGAACGTTGGCATGGTCCTGGTCCACAACGGTGTGGTCCGGGCCTGGTCGCGCAAGACCAGGGAAGAGGTCACCGCCCTTGAGGTCACCCCGGATCAGAAAAAGGTCGAGGCGATCCGCCAGGAATTCTTGAAAAAACCGGGGATCTTCGACATCGTGATCGAGGCCAAGAGCGGCAGATTCCAGCCCGGCGACGACCTGTTGTTCATCATCGTGGCCGGCGATATCCGGGAGAATGTGAAACCGGTGCTGGGCGATCTGCTCGACCGGATTAAGTCCGAGGCCATCGGTAAAAAGGAAGTCATGCTGGCCTGATTTGTTTAAGGGGAAACTCTCAACTTCACCCTTGCAAAAATGCGGGAATCCGGTTAGTAAGGTGCCGCACAGTGTTTTTTTGATTTTGATTGAACAGGGAGATAGCAAGTATGTATTCCGCTTCTGATTTTCGCAAAGGGTTAAAGGTTCAGATCGACGGCGAACCGTATATCATGACGGATTTTTCATTTTCCAAACCCGGCAAGGGTCAGGCCCTGTACCGCGCCCGCTTGCGGAACATGATCACTGGCAACGCCTTTGAAAAGACCTTCCGCTCCAACGATAAGCTGGAAAAGGCCGCCCTTGAGGAGCGGACCATGCAGTATCTCTACTGCCAGGGAGAGGACTATACCTTCATGGACAACGTTTCCTTCGAGCAGCTGGAGATCTCCAAGGCGCAACTGGGCGATGCCATCAATTTTCTCACCGACAACATGGATGTGGAGGTGCTGCAGTACAACGGCCGCCCCATCGGTGTTACCCTGCCCAACTTCGTTAATCTCAAGGTCACCCAGTCCGACCCGTGGGTCAAGGGCGACACCAGTGGCAGCGATTCCAAGCCCGTAACCCTGGAAACCGGCTATGTGGTCCAGGTGCCGCCTTTTATCGAAGAAGGCGACAAGCTGCAGATCGACACTCGCACCGGGGTGTATGTGACCCGGGTCAAGGAGTAAGCTGTAAACGCCCAGCAGCACTGCATCTGCTTTGTCATCGGCCTGCTCATGTGCAATAGCACACTTCGCAGACCTCTTCCGCGCATCTGCGGCACTGCTGAACGTTTACATTCCAGTGGGGGAGTTCATGGTTTCGTTTTTGGCGAATGATTATGAATAACCAAGGGGCGGATGCCCCGATACCGCATCGACAACTACTATGATCCCTACTCACGGCCTGCATTTGCGGGCCGTTCTCATTCAAGCCCTGCGCACCTTCTTCGTCGACCGAGGCTATCTCGAGGTCGAAACCCCCATCCGTATCCCTGCTCCTGCCCCGGAAGCCTACATCGTGCCCCTGACCAGCGAAGGCTGGTTTCTGCAAACCTCGCCGGAGCTCTGCATGAAACGGCTGCTGGCCGCAGGCATCCCCAAGATATTCCAGCTCTGCAAATGCTTCCGCAAAGGCGAGCGCGGCGACCGCCACCTGCCCGAGTTCACCATGCTGGAGTGGTACGCGGCCCAAACCGATTACCGCGACCTGATGGAGGATTGCGAGGCGTTGTTGCGCCATCTGGCTGCGTCCATGGGCAAGGATGGGGTGCTGGAATGGCAGGGGCGCAGGATCGATCTTGCCCCGGAGTGGGAGCGGATTACCGTAGCCGAGGCCTTCCGCCGCTATGCGCCCTGCACGGTGGAGGAGGCGCTGGCGCAGGACCGGTTCGATGAACTGCTGGTGGAGTTTGTGGAGCCGCATCTGGGCATGGCCACTCCCACCTTCCTCTGCGACTACCCGGCTGCGTTGGGCGCCTTGGCCCGGCTGTCGCCGACCGATCCAGCAGTGGCCGAGCGCTTCGAGCTTTACGTGGCCGGGCTGGAATTGGCCAACGGCTTTTCCGAGCTGGTTGATCCTATTGAGCAGCGGGCTCGGTTTCTGGCGGAGCAGGAGGTTATCCGGCGGCAGGGTCGTGATTCGGGTCCCATGCCGGAGTCGTTTCTTGCCGAGTTAGAAGGGATGCCGCAGGCTGCGGGGATTGCTCTGGGGGTGGACCGACTGGTTATGCTCTTTGCCGATGCGGACAACATTGATCAGGTGGTGGCTTTCACGTCGGAGGGGCTGTAGGGGGATTTTTCTTGGTTGCTGCAGGAATGTTAAGTTGGGCAGTGCGCCGAAATTCTCTGCATCCACTCAAGTGTTTGGGTTAAGTATGATTCACCATTTATAGAGGTTAGCATTAACTGCATGAATAAAATTTACGAAAACCTCTGCTAAGCCAACACGACTATTTATCTCTTTTGAGTACGCCTCTAATTTTCCTTCATCGAATGATGCGCCCACATAAAGACCTTTTTCTGTCCATGATATTCCTGCTGCCAAAGTAAGCAACGTAGGGTGGCTGTACTGGTGGTAGAAATTTTGTGAATCGGCAAGCGCCGCTACTCCATCTGGTTTAAGCATAAGAAAATTTGAGTGTACTTTCACATCACGGATTGCATTGTTAGTTCTATAAGTTCCATCCATGAATTTTTCTAAAATGCCAAGATTTTTGCCTGCACAAAGCAAGGCAAGCGCGATTGATTCAAGTACTTGACGCATTAAGTTGCCAGCTGCAACAGTGTTACCAGACACGAATAGTTTCAATGATAGGAGGTGAAGTGTTATAGAAGTATGTACTAACCCAGATACGTATGCTCGCCTTTCATCGGCATGAATATTGTTGTCAAGCGCTCTCCATTCAAGAAAAGCCCGGGCCATTGCATCGATAAATTTTTCGATATCTGGTTTAAAGTGTTTAAAATATTCTGCTCGAATCTCTGCATCATCAGATGTAATTTCAGTACTTATTGTGTTCCTGATTTCTTCCAATGTTTCCATTTTTGAGCCTTCATATTATCCGGATAATACATTTTACCCTGTCAATAGAACTGGGTATGGCCTTCTATTAATCGTAGCGAAACAGAATCCTGACATGTTTTTCTCTTTAAAATCTTGCCTGAGATGCGGGACTAAGCGACTAGAATCTTCTTCTGAATCATCTGCAAATCCAGCCAGGTCGCCTTTTTCATCTCCGGATTTTTCAAAAGAAACTCCGGCGAAAAGCTGGGGATGAGCGGAATGCCCTGGAAATCGTGGAACCTGCCGCGTAATTGGCTCAGGGGTTTGTTGGTGTGGAGCAGCTTCTGGGCGGTAAGCACCCCCATGGCGCAGATGATTGTGGGGGCGACGAGCATGATTTCCTTGAGCAGGAAGGGCAGGCAGGCGTCCACCGCCTCCTTTCCCGGCGGTTCCGGCGCATGGCATCTGGTGAGTAGGCTCAGGTGGACTTCTGCCCGGCTCAGGCCGATGGCCCCCAGCATCTTGTCGAGGAGCTGGCCCGGTTCCCCGCTCATGACCAGGCCGGAACAATCGTCCTCTACAGAGGGCGCATCGGTGATGATCAACAGCTTGACCCCGGTCGTGCCCTCACCGGTGATTGCCTTGCTTCGGCTCTGGTGTCGCTGGCAGCGTTGGCAGGCCTGCATTTCGGCATAGAGCTCGGTCAGGGTGGTGTTTGGCATGGCTGCCGTCGTGGTCTGGCGTTGGGCGGATGGGGTGCGGATCGTCTCCGGCCTGGAAGCGGTTTTTGTTTGCGGCCGGGCCGGTGGTGTCGGTGGCTGCGGCCCGGCAAGAAATTGCGCAAGCTCCGGGGTGCGGGGGTAGCCCTCGATGCCGATTGCCTGGTGGAAGGCGACGAGCTGGCGGACCTCCTGGAGAAATTCCACGGCGGCCTGGGCTGGGATCGGTGGGGCTGTGGTGTAGTTTTCGTCGGGCGTTGTCATGGGCAGTCCTTGATTTTTGCCCATTATAGCCCGGAGCAGGGGGAAGGCCAAAAGAAAAGATGGGTGAGGCTCTTGCCTCTTTCAAATTGAATCCCCCTCCCCCGCCAGGGGGGAGGGAACTTTCTGGGTTTCGGCCGATCTGAACCCTGCTACAACCCCACCGGGATGGAAAGCGCCGACTCCTGCTTGAACAAGAATCCTGATTTTCGCTTGATCTTTACCGTCACCTGCTTACCGGTTTCCTTGCCAAGCAGGATGATCTTCAGATCGTCGATGGTGGCGATCGGCTCGTCATCCAGCGCC
>JBAZSA010000061.1:0-13669 GCA_041662645.1 Desulfurivibrionaceae bacterium | reverse complement strand
TCACCTTGCTCCGCTCCGCGGGATTGATGGCGGGAAGGGTTCTGGTCTTGCCGGTTTCCTTGACTTCCTGGGCTAGACGCAGGGCCCGGGCCTGAAGCTCACCCATCCGGTTCTCGCGGAATCCCCCGGCATCGAGGGCGAAAAGAACCTTCTGGGGAAATTTCCTGGTGATAATCTTGCGCATCACATACTGCAAGCCGTCAAGGGTCTGGCCCTCCGGCCCGACAAGGGTATCGACAAACTCGCCGGTGATCTTGGCATGAACCTTGTTGTTCTGGTCCTGCTCCACACCGACTTCCGACGGGCAACCCATGAGTTCCAAAATCTTGGCGACATCGGCCCGGATCGTCTCCATCTCCTCGGGAGAAACAGGATCTCCCACCACCTCCTCCGGTTCCTCGTTGCCACCAGACTGTTCAACCCTGGCTTTTGGCTTTGGCGCACTCGGTTTTTTCTCCGCAGCCGGACGCTCTGGCCTGGCTTTTGGCGCATGCGCTTTTTTCTCCGCAGCCGGACGCTTCTGCTCCTGCCCGCCCTCTTTTTTCAGAGAGACCTGCACCGCCGCCTTTTTCCGGCCCAAGCCGAAAATCCCGGTGGAGCCGGTGGAGATTATGCGGATATCAAGCTCTTCCCGCGCCACATTCAGAGCAGCGCAGGCATTGCCGATCGCCTCTTCAACATCCGTTCCCTTATATTCCATCTTGGCAGACGACATCGTGTGACTCCTCTCTCTCAGACCATTCTCTGGCAACCCGGCGTCTTCTCTTGACAACCGTGGCCCAGGCCGCCTCGTGCGTGCTCGTAATTCAACCCGCGTTACGCGGCCTCTTGCCGGTTCACGAGATACTGCTGCCCGATGGACAGCAGGTTATTGACAAACCAGTACAAAACCAGCCCGGAAGCAAAATTGAGGAACATGAAGGTAAAGATGACCGGCATGAACATCATGACCTTCTGCTGGGTGGGATCCCCGGTGGCCGGGGTCATCTTCTGCTGCAAAAACATGGTTGCCCCCATGAGCAGGGTCAACACCGGTATCCCGCCAAGAAACGGGATATCAAAGCCGATCGGCAACCGGTCCGGCGCGGCCAGATCGGTAATCCAGAGGAAAAAAGGCGCATGCCGCAGCTCAATGGTCTGGAGCAGCACCTTGTACAGGGCAAAGAATACCGGAATCTGAATGATCATGGGCAAGCAGCCGCCCACCGGATTCACCTTGTAGGTCTGGTACAGCTTGATCATCTCCTGCTGCTGCAGCTGCTTGTCGTCTTTATATTTCTCGCGCAGCTTGGCCATCTTGGGCTGCAGCTTCTGCATGGTTTTCATGGACTTCATGCCCTTCTGGCTCACCGGCCAGAAAAGCAGCTTGATGAGCACCGTCACCAAAATGATGGCCACGCCGTAATTGCCCACATATTTATGGAGAAAATTGAGAAGATAGAGGGTCGGCTTGGCCATCACGTCGAACCAGCCGAAATTGATGCTGCGCTCCAGCTCATGGCCAGCCGCCTTGAGCGCCCCCATGGTCTTGGGGCCGAAATACACCGAGTAGGTGTACTGCTGACGCTGGCCTGGCTGGATAACATCGCTGGCCCCGGCCAAAACCGTAGTCACCCTGTTTTCATCCTGCAGGGAATAATGGGCGGTGTGCTGCTCGCCGGTGCCCGGAACAATGCCGCAGAGAAAGTAATTATCCTCGTAGGCCGCCCAGCTGATCTTGCCGGTAAAGCTTTTGCTCCCCTTTTTCAGATCGTCCGCCTTGATCTCCTCCAGCACCCCGTCGCGCAATACCGCGGGACCGACCGAGACCATCCCGTTTTCTTTGGAAAACGGCCGGTTGTCAAGGGTCAGATACGGAGCGCCCTGCAGGGGGGTGGCGGTGTTGTTGACCACCTCAATGGTCAAGTCCACAAGATACTGTTGATCAAGAAAACGCATGGTGCGGACAATCTCAAGGCCGGAGGGCAACTTGCCCCGCATGGTCACGGTGGCACCATCCTGCTCTTCCTTGATCGGGGCAGCCTCATACACCACCGGAGGGATGCTGCCCGGCTCGATGCCCCAAGAAAAATTCAGGGGGAGGCTGTCGCCTTCCTTTGGCCGGAGAAGCTCCTTATTGCCGGAGTCCTTGGCAAGGGCCTCCCGGTAATCCTTCAAGCGAAAACTTTTTATCATGCCGCCCGATTCCGTCACCACCGCCGAGTACAGGCTGGTGGTCACCGGGATTTCGCGCCCTTCTCTTACGGGAGCGCCAGCAGCAGACTGGGGCGCCAACAGGCTTGCCGCGGAAACGGGAGCTGGCGCCTTAGCAATACTTTTCTCCACGTTCTTGCCGTTTTGTGGGGAGGATGCGGCAGTGTTTTCCGCGACCGGAGGAGGGGTGGGGACAAAAAAATACTGATACCCAAGCAAGATGGCCAACGAAAGGAAAATGGCCAAAAACATTCTCTGTGTGTCCATGCAATCAATCCTCGTCAGGCTCTATTAAGTTGGATGCAAACCTGGAGCACCCGGACAACGCCAACTGCTGTTGCCTCAAAAAGATTTGTCCACCGGATCATACCCGCCGGGATGAAAGGGATGGCAGCGGAGAAGGCGGCGCAGGGTAAGGTACAGGCCACGCGCGGTCCCGTGGAGGGCAAGAGCCTCGATGGCATACTGTGAACAGGTGGGAGAAAAACGGCAGCTCGGCGCGAAAAAAGGGGAGATACACAGCTGGTAGCACCGTATCAGGGCAATGAAAATTCTTTTCACATCAATCCCTTTTCTGGGGGAACCCCTGCGGCAGCCAGAAAACATGGCGGGCATGAGGAGATCACGAGACCTGCAATGCCACGGCGCCCAAACCTGCGCCTTTCTTGCCAGCCTTATGCCGGTTGAGAAGCGCTTGAACCGCCGCCTCGACCTCTTGCGGAGAATTGGGGACAAACCCGGGTCGCACGGCAAAGACCACGTCTGAAAAAGGCTCGATGAACGCTTGGTTATGACGGAAAAATTCCCGGATTATCCTCTTGATCCTGTTCCGCTGGACAGCCTGCCGTACTCCGTGGACGCTTATACCCAACCTGCTGCCCGTGCTGCTGTTCGGCACATGGATCAGAGTGAAGTTCTGGCCACGCACCCTTTTTCCCTGGTCGTAAACAAACCTGTACTGCCAGGGCTTGACCAGCAACATGGCCTTGGAAAGGGCATGGGCCTTCATGTTGCGCGAGCGGCGTTTTTCGTCCGGCAGGAAACTACGCGGTCAGCCGCTTGCGGCCCTTGGCCCGGCGACGATTGATGACGGCCCGCCCGTTTTTTGTCTGCATTCTGGCCCGGAAGCCATGGGTGCGGTGCCTTTTAAGGTTGCTGGGTTGAAAAGTTCTCTTGCTCATGATCGTCTTCCTTTTTCTCTTCTGTTACGGCCTCTCGCTGGCCTTCCTTCACATTTTGCTGTCTTGCAGCAGCTGGCGCTTGCGTTACGCATCTTTATAGAACCGGTCTCGAAAGCGTAAAAATCCGCCCAGCAATAAAGCTCGCTATATTACTCAGAGCCATGCGACATGTCAAACATTTTCCCGAGGCGGCTGCTGATCCGGAGATTCCTTATCCAGCCCGAACAACTGCCGGACAAAAGCCAGCTTGAGCTGCGGGTTGTCGTGGGGGGTGCTGTTTTTCAGGAACACCATGGGTTCATGCAGCAACTTGTTGACAATGGCGTTGGCCAACATCTCCACCGACCGCCGCTCGTTTTCCGAAAGAGATTTCAGAACACTCAAGGTTTTTGCCACCTCGGCCTCGCGAATAGTGTTGGCCTTTTGCCTTATGGCCGTGATGGTGGGAGAAAGCTCCATGCCTTCCAGCCATTGCCCGAACTTGACCACTTCCTCGGCAACAATGCCTTCCGCCCGCAACGCCTCTTTTTCCCGCTCCGCTTTGTTCACATCGACCACGTTTTTCAGGTCGTCGATATCATAAAGGTAGACATTGTCCAAGTCATTGAGTTCAGGGTCAAGATCGCGCGGCACCGCGATATCGATCAGAAAGAGCGGCCTATTTTTCCGCTGCCGCATGAGGGGCTTCACCTCATCCTTGCGGAGAATCAGGTCGGTGGCCCCGGTGGAACTGATCAGGATATCAACCTCCGCCAACTGGGTGGTCAACTCGGCCAAGCCCACGGCGGTGCCGTTAAACTGACGAGCCAGTTTGGCCGCCCGCTCCAGGGTCCGGTTGGCCACCACGACCCGGCCGATCCCCTGCTTGACCAGATGCTCGGCCGCCAGCTCGGCCATCTCCCCGGCCCCCACCAAAAGCACGGACTTGTCCCGCAGGCTGCCGAAGATCTTCTTGGCCAGCTGCACCGCCGCGTAGCTGATGGAGACCGCGCTGCCGCCGATGTTGGTCTCGGTGCGCACCCTTTTGGCCACGGAAAAAGATTTGTGCAGCAGCCGGTTCAGGATGACGCCGGTGGTTTTCTGTTCCGTCGCTTCGCGGTAGGCCTGCTTCAGTTGCCCCAGAATCTGCGGCTCGCCCACCACCATGGAATCAAGGCTGGCCGCCACATGGTAGAGATGCTCAACCGCGTTCTTGCCCTGATAGATATAGCTGTACTGCTGGGCTTCGGCGTCGGCAAGGCCGCTCTTGGCAAAAAGAAAACCGCGCACGGCCACCGCCGCCGCAGCCGGGTCGCTGGCCACAAAGATAACCTCCACGCGGTTGCAGGTTGAAAGAAAACAGCACTCCCTGCATCCCTCAATGTTCATCAACGTTAGCAGCGGCCCGGCACAATCCCCGGAAAAGGCGAGCTTCTCTCGTACCGCCACAGGAGCGGTCTTATGATTCACGCCGATGATGACGATGCTCTCAGCCAACATAGGAATGCACTCCCCCCAGCAGATAGGTTACCCCCCAAAGGGTAAAAAGAACCGCGCCAAACCCGGCAATGGCCATGATAGCCGCCCGCCTGCGCCGCCAGCCCACGGTGAGCCGCTGGTGCAGGATGGCCGCATAGATAAGCCAGGTGATCAGCGACCAGGTTTCCTTGGGATCCCACTGCCAGTATGCTCCCCACGCCTGCTTTGCCCAAACGGAACCGGTGATGATCCCCAGGGTCAACAGCAGAAAACCCAGGGCCAGGCAATGCTGATTGAGATTGTCAAGCGCCTCCAGGGATGGCAGACGGCTGTAAAAGATTCCGAATTTCTTCTTCTTGATCTCCCGCTCCTGGATCAGGTACATCACCCCGCCACAAAAGGCCATGGCCATGAAACCATTGGCCATGATGGCAAGACTGGCATGCACCGGCAGCCAGTTGCTCTTGAGGGCCGGGGGCAAGGGCGCCATCTCCTGGGAAGAAAAGGTGGCAATGAGCATCAGCAGGGAAATGAGCGGCGAAACAAAAACGCCAAAGTTTTTCACCCGGTACCGCCACCAGAAAGACAGAAAAGCCCAGGTTATGGACCAGGCAAAAAAAGAAACCGCTTCATGGTTGCTGGTCAGCGGGGTATGCCCTGCGGCGACATACCGGGCAACAAAATAGACGGTATGCAGGATGCCGCCGGCAAGAAGAATCCCCCGGGCAACGGCCCGCACCTGTTTGTGCTGGGAGAGGAAATGGACCACATACACTGCGGTGGCCAGGAGGTACAGATACAGGGTGAGTTGAAAAAGCAGGGTCATCGCGTCGCTCCTGAAAATTGCTGGTATTCCTGCCGGGCCGCCTCTAGGCAGTCAAGGGGCACATCAGGGCCCAAGACGTCCTGAATATGCTGGGCAAGCTTTTGCCAGAGGCCAGCTTTAATCCAGACCGCCATCTCGGGGTCGGCCAGCCGGGCAAAGATCACCTTGTTTTCCGCATGCGGTCTGCCGCTGGCCAGCACGGTGTCCCGCAAGGCACCGAGGATATTCACCAAGGCCCCATATTCCGGGCCAAACTGGACCTCCAGCGCCTGACGCAGAGCGCTGGCCAGAGCCGGGCTTTTTCCGGCGGTGGAGACGGAAATGGACAGGTCTCCCCGCCGCGCCGTGGCCGGAAGGATAAAATTACACCATTTCGGCACATCCGCCACATTGAGCAGGATGTTGCGCGCTTCGGCCTCGGCGTGAATCCGCTCCTGCACCGCCGGATCATCGGTGGCGGCAATAACCAGAAAAGCCCCGGCCAAATCCCCTTCCTGATACGAGCGGTCCAGCCAGTCAATCGTCCCGGCCCGCAGCAGGGCGGAAAGCGCTTCGCTCAACTCGGGGCTGATCACCCGGACCAACGCGCCATGGGCCAGCAGCCCTTGCACCTTGCGCTCGCCGACCCGGCCGCCGCCGATGACCACACATTGCCGCCCGGCAATCTTGAGGCACACCGGGAAATATTGCGAATTATCCGCGGCCAAGGATTTCCACCCGTACCTTGCCGGCAAGCGCTGCGGCAAAGCGATTCGCATCATCGCTTGTCCCGACCACGGCGCCATAATGCATGGGCACCGCGATTTTAGGTCCGATGGCAATGGCCGCCTGCGCCGCTTCCTCGGCGGTCATCACATAGGTGCCGGAAACCGGCAGCAGGGCGATATCCGCCCGGACATTGCTCATCTCCGGGGTATAATCGGTGTCCCCGGCATGGTACACCCGCACGCCGTCAACGGTGAGGATAAACCCCAGCCAGCGGTTGGCCTGGGGATGAAACTGCTTGTTGGTGTTGTACGCGGGAACCGTCTCGATGGTGATGCCCTCCACCTCGCGCCGCTCGCCCGGGGCAAGGGCTATGATCTTCCCCGTAAGTTTTGCCGCAGCCTGCGGCTCGGTAGCAATGAGGGTGGAAGGCTGCTGGATCGTGAGCACATCGGCGGGAGAGCAGTGGTCGTAATGCGCATGGGAGATACAGATGATATCGGCGGGCGGCAGACCCGGACCAAGCTTAAAGGGGTCGAAATAGATACTCTTACCCCCGGCCCGCAGCAGAAAAGCGTCATGACCGAGCCAGCGAAGATTTTTAAAAACGTTCTCTACCATAGCCACCCTTCCATATTTTTACCCAATCCGCTCTATAATCAATTTGACACGTTCCGCAATCTATTATAGTCATAACCGTACAATTTTCTTGCAGAACTTAGGCGCCGCTCTTGCCTCGTGACGGCATGATTATTTGCACATGGCGGCTTACCCTGTGCCCCTTCGCTTTACCAAGGAGGTTTTCCATGCCAGCAGGAACCCTTGCCGTTTCCACCTCGACGGCCATGCAGTTTTCCGACATCACCGCCCAGATCCAAAAGGCCGTAACCGCAAGCACCATTGTTGATGGCGTCTGCCATGTGTACAACCCACATACCACTGCGGGGCTGACCATAAACGAAGGGGCAGACCCCGACGTGCAGACCGATATCCTTGCCGCGCTGCAAAAAATCGTGCCGCAGCTTCCTTACCAACACCAGGAAGGCAACTCTCGGGCCCATGTCATGGCCTCGCTTGTCGGCAGCTCGGTAACGGTCTTTATTGAAAATGGCCGGTTGCAGCTGGGCACTTGGCAGAAAATCTTCTTCTGCGAGTTTGACGGGCCCCGTTCCCGCAAGCTCTTGTGGCGCATCACCTAACCGCTCTTGCCCAGGAACGCAAAAATCAAAACATCCCTTTGCGCAACAGCTCCCGTTCCCGCAACCGCACATACTGGAGCAACGCTTCCTCTTCGCCCTTGGTCAGATCAAAAAGGATACCGTAACAATATTTTTTATTGTCTCCCCGGCTTGCCCGCATTACCTTTGCCTTGCTGATGTTCATATAGGTGCCTGCGCTCAATCCGGTTCCAGCCCCTGGAAAAAACACGGCCAGATCAAGAAGAACATCCCCCGGCTCAAGGGGAGCAAACTTTTCCGTAGAGACAAAAATACCGTTGGCGCTGACATCAATGACCTGGAACCCCTGACGCATTTCATTTTTATGCATGAACATAACCGTGCTGCCGTTGGGCACGCCAACCCGGTAATTGGACCGGCGCTGAAGGCGAAACAGGATTGAGGGAAACTCGGTAAAGATGCTGCTCTCGGTGGTGCGCGTCACCTGGACCCGCACCTTGTTCCAGACCATGGCCTCATCCTTGAACAGGATGTGTATAATCTCCCGGGTTGCTGGCCAATCGATGGGCTTGTCAATCTCAAGCATCTGGTCATCGTAATTGACGATGACCGTTTTGGGAGACTGATAGCCTGCATGCACCAGGGAAACGAGCTCCCTTTTGTCCCGCAGCCGGTCAAGGGCCATGCGGATCAGCTCATGGGACTCGGTGGATTGCGTCCCGTTTTCCGAGGTAATCCACTGCTCTGATATTTTTCCGTCATTGCTTTTAAACGCGATCATTTTTTAACCCAAAATTACCGGACGCCGCCATGAACACTCGAAAGATACACCCCGCCCCTCTCAAGGCAGCAAACATCTGTTTTGGCCTGAACCGGGAAACCGACGAGCGTTCCCTGGAGGCATTTCTGCAGCGCTTCGCCGAGCATGAGTTCCTGCAGACTCTCATTCCCCGCCTGGAGGCAGGAGAAATCACCTCGCTCCTTGATTTTCTTTCCCGCCTGATGCATAAGCATTGTAGCGAAAAGGAGTACCACCGTCTGTTTCTCAAGGATTGAACAACACAAAACCGCCGGGCTCCTGTCGCGGGATTATCGAAGTGTTCCTGAACACCCTGAGCAGGACGGTGGATTCCGTAAGAATCCATCACGCATTAACCATCCATTTATACTCACAAATTAGCATATCATCAAGGAGCGCGCAAAGGTGAGCCAGAATATTATCAAAGATCTCCGGGCCTTTCTCGAAATCCTGCGGAGGGAAAATTCCCTGCTTGAGGTTTCCGCTCCGGTTGACCCATATCTGGAGATTGCCGAGATCCATCGCAGGGTGATCGCCCAGGGCGGGCCGGCCCTGCTGTTCACCAATGTCAAGGGCAGCGATTTTCCGGTGGTCACCAACCTCTTCGGCACTGCCCGCAGGCTTGAACTGGCCTTTGGCAAACGCCCCCAACAGTTCGTGGCCGATCTGGTCAGAACGGCGGAAACCCTGATGCCGCCAAGCCTTGGCAAGATCTGGGAGATGCGCTCCCTGCTGGGTCAGGCCACCAAGGTGGGCCTAAAAAAGGTCCCGTCGGCCAAGGCCCCCATTCTGGAGGTCTGCCAGACCCCGGCCCGGCTAGGCGAGTTGCCCCTGCTCACCTCCTGGGCCACGGACGGCGGCGCCTTTGTCACCCTGCCCCTGGTCTACACCGAGCACCCGGACGGACGGGGCCACAATCTGGGCATGTACCGCATCCAGCGCTTTGATGACCGCACCACCGGCATCCACTGGCAGATCCACAAGGGCGGCGGCTACCACTACCATGCCGCCGAAAGCCGCAACGAGGCCCTGCCCATGACCCTGTTCATCGGGGGGCCGCCAGCCCTGATGCTGGCCGCCATTGCCCCCCTGCCGGAAAACATCCCGGAGCTGATGCTGGCCTCCCTGCTGCTTGGCGAAAAGCTGCCAGTAACCCGCGATCCGGCAGGCGGTCACGCCCTGGTCGCCCACGCCGAATTCGCGGCCAAGGGCTTTGTCCCGCCCCACATGCGGCGGCCAGAGGGCCCCTTTGGCGACCATTATGGGTACAACTCGCTCACCCACGACTACCCGGTTTTCCATGTGGAACGGTTGTACCATCGCCGAGACGCCATCTATCCAGCCACCGTGGTGGGCCGCCCCAGGCAGGAAGATTTTTACATCGGCGACTATCTCCAGGATCTGCTCTCCCCGCTCTTCCCCCTGGTGATGAACGGGGTGCGCCAGCTCAAGACCTTTGGCGAGACCGGCTTCCACTGCCTGGCCGCGGCCAAGGTCACCAACCGCTACCCCCGCGAGGCCTTTGCCGCAGGCCTGCGCATCCTGGGCGAAGGACAGCTCTCCCTCACCAAGTTCCTTATCCTCACCGACGGCAAGGTCGAGGTGACCGACTTTAAAAAGCTGTGGATCCATGTGCTGGAGCGGATCAACTGGCAGACCGATCTCTTCGTCTTTGCCAATGTCTCCCAGGACACCCTGGATTACACCGGCCCCTCGGTGAACAACGGCTCCAAGGCGATGATGATGGGACTGGGCAAGGAACCCCGCCGCATCCTGCCCGAGTCCTTCCACGGCGAATTGCCCCAGGGCTGCGGCCGGACAGAGGTCTTTCTTCCCGGCACCCTGGTGGTGCAGGGGGAAGGCTATACCGCGCAGCAGGATCTCCCGGCCCGGCTGGCCCACTGCCCGGCCCTGGCCGACTGGCAGGTGGTGGTGCTGGTTGACGACGCGAAGGCGGCCACGGAGAATCTCCAGGAATTTCTCTGGACCCTTTTCACCCGCTTCGAACCGGCGGCGGATATCCATGCGGCCGCCACCGAATTGCGCCGCTTCCACCCCACCCTGACCCCGCCCATCATCTTTGACTGCCGCTTGAAACCGTGGTATCCGGAGGTTCTTGAGGTGGACGAAAAAACCCGCCGTCTGGTGGACGGAAAGATCAGCGATATCCTGCCGCCCCGCTATCGCTGACCCTTAAAAATTTTACGCCGTCTTTCTGTTAAAGATTGACGAGCCTCCTGCCGAATAGCTATGGTATAAGCAGATAATTAATAACCATGGAGGGTGTCCATGAAGATCACCGCGAT
Organism: Desulfurivibrionaceae bacterium; assembly: GCA_041662645.1. Lineage (GTDB taxonomy): Bacteria > Desulfobacterota > Desulfobulbia > Desulfobulbales > Desulfurivibrionaceae > Thiovibrio. Next base: position 3,023 of record JBAZSA010000061.1, on the reverse strand, counting down.
TACCCCTGGCCAGCAGGATGTTGCAACCATCGGCAAGAACTCCGCCTCGACCGCGGGAGTCTCTTTTCAGGATATCCTCGCCCGGGAACTGGCTGTAGCCAAAAGCCAGGCCACCCCAGCCACGGCCGCCACTTCCGCGGCGGCGTCAATCCCCGCCGCTCTCCGGCTGGACGGGATCTCACTGACTGAAGAGACCATCAACACCCTGGAACAATTCGGCGCGGCCCTGGGCAATCCTGCTTTTTCCGCCCAGGATCTCGAGCCCTTTGCCGCTGCCCTGGAAGACGAAACCGCAGCCCTGGTTACCCTGAAAAATCAACTCCCAGAGAACAACCCCCTCTCCGCCCTGCTTGAGCGGGTCGCCACCGCCTCGTATGTCGAGGCCACCAAACTGCGGCGCGGCGACTACCATGCCTGAACCGCAACACTCCTTTCCCGGATGTCCCACCCGTAAGAACCTGTTTCCCCGCAGCATCCCTGCCGCGGATTCCCGCGTCTGATCCCAAAGCACATTTCCATGCCCGAAGAACGGCTGCAAAAAATCCTGGCCAAGGCAGGGATCGCCTCCCGCCGCAATGCCGAAGAGCTGATCCGCCAGGGCAAAGTGACGGTGGACGGCAAGGTCGTCACCGAGATGGGCTGCCGGGTAGACCCGGACATACAGGTGGTCGCCTTTGAAGGGCGTCCCTTACGCCTGGAGGAAGAAAAAATATATCTGCTGCTCAACAAACCCCGGGGCTACGTCACCACCCTCCATGACCCCCAGGGAAGACCCATTGTCTCCTCCCTGCTCACCGGCATCACCAGCCGGGTCTTTCCCGTGGGCCGCCTTGATTTCGACACCGAAGGCGCCCTCATCCTGACCAATGACGGCGATTTTGCCGAAAGCATTCTCCACCCGCGTTTTGAGATAGAACGAACCTACCAGGCAGAAGTGCGCGGCTTGCCAACGCCTGGAAAAATCCGGATGCTTAAAGAGGGGTTCGAGCTTGAGGGGAAAAAAACCTGGCCGGCCAAGGTTCGCGTCATTGCCAAGGAACCCACAACAACCACCATGGAAATCACCATCCACGAGGGACGAAAACGGCAGGTCCGCATGATGTTTGCGGCCATTGGCCACAGGGTTCTCGCGCTCAAGCGCATCGCCTACGGAGGGTTGCGGCTTGGCGGTTTGCCCACGGGCAAATACCGGCGCCTCACCCCTGCGGATCTGGCCCTTATTTTTTCTCAAAAAAAATCTTCTTTACAATTGGACACTTAGCTGTTTAAGATGTTTTATCTCCCTGTATTTAATATTGTTTTTTTTAACGGCAGCACATCGGAGTAAGGACGATGAACAAATCGGAGTTGATCGAAGCACTTGCTGAGGAGATGCATATTCCCTTGCGGGACGCAAGTTCAGCCGTGACTACCATCCTTGATGCCATGACTGATGCCCTGGCAAATGGCGAGAGTATAGAAATCCGGGGGTTTGGCAGCTTTGTGGTCAAGGAGTACGACTCGTACTTCGGCCGCAACCCGAAAACCGGAGAGAAAATCAAGGTCAAGCCGAAGAAACTGCCCTTTTTCAAGGTCGGCAAGGAATTGAAGGAACGGGTCAACGAATCGGCTGATTAGTCGCCGCACTCCTGCCCAGACTCTACAATCTCACCCACAAGATCGTAGGGGTGGGCTTCGGTGATCCGGACATCCACGATGTCTCCCGGATTCGCCACCCCATCATTGATGTAGACACAGCCATCTATCTCCGGGGCCTGAAAACGGGTCCTGCCCTCCAGCAGGAGATCGGTTTCCCGGCTCCAGCCTTCGACCAGCACCTTTTCCACCCTGCCAACCATTGCCTGATTTGCGGCAAGGGAGATGCCGCCCTGCAGCGCCATGAGCCGCTGTCGGCGCTCGCTCTTTTCCTCTTCGCTGCATTGCCCGTCCAGATTGTAGGCTGCGCAGCCCTCTTCGTTTGAGTAGCCAAAGATTCCGACATGCGCCAGTTTTTGCTCCTGCATGAACTCGGCGAGCTGGAGCACATCCGCCTCGGTTTCGCCTGGAAAGCCCACCATAAAGGTGGTCCGGATGGCGACCTGGGGCAGGATAGAACGGATCTTTCCCAGAAGCGATTCGATCTGCTTGCGGCCATAGGGCCGGTTCATCCCCTTCAGTACCGAGTCCGACACATGCTGGAGCGGGATATCCAGATACGGCACAATTCGGGGATTGGCGGCCATGAACTCAAGGAGCTTGGCATTGACCCGGGTGGGATAGAGATAGAGGAGGCGAAACCAGGGGATATCGCAGGCTGCGAGCATTGCGCGGAGCAAATCCACCAGCCGGGGGGCGCCGGGGCCGAGGTCAAGGCCATAGGCGGTAAGATCCTGGGCCACCAAGGTCAACTCCCGCACCCCATTTTCCGCCAGCATCTTCGCCTCATTGACCAGATCACCAAGGTGACGGCTGCGCAGATCGCCGCGCAGGGAGGGGATCAGGCAGTAGGCGCACCGGTTGGAGCAGCCTTCGGTCACTTTCATGTAGGCGCGATGCGCCGGTGAAGAAAGCCGCCGCGGCCAGGTGGAGTCCAGCAAAAAAGTCGGCGGGGCAAGGTGCACCAGCGGTTCATCCGCCTGATCAAGCTCCTGCAGCCGCCTGACGATCTCCTGGGTTCCCTCGGTGCCGATGAAGAGATCGACCTCGGGGAGCTCCTTGGCAAGGTCCGCGCCATAGCGTTGCACCATGCAGCCGACCACCACCAGTTTTTTTTCAGGGTACTGCTCCTTGACCTCCACCAGGGCCAGGATCTCCTCGATCCCCTCTTCCACGGCGGACTGGATAAAGCCACAGGTATTGACCAGCAGCAGATCAGCCTCCTCGGCCTCCTCGCAGGGAGCGTAGCCAGCCTCGACCAGCAACCCCAGCATGAGTTCCGTATCCACCAGATTTTTGGGACAGCCAAGACTGACAGTAAAAACAGTACGCATCATCGCCTCATTTTTTTTGGGGCTGTCCTAGATAACTAGCCAATATTCTCTTTA
>JBAZSA010000060.1:716-13877 GCA_041662645.1 Desulfurivibrionaceae bacterium | reverse complement strand
GGGAATTATTAACACCTGTTGCATTTCACCGCAACAAAAAAAAGGGGAGGCCCCGGCAAACCGGGAACCTCCCCTTCTTCCTATTGCGCCGCGGTACTGCTTATGATGCAGGCATCACATGGCAGGTCGTGCACGCATAGCCCTTGGGCAGATGCTTCTTGTGCACGCTTGCAGAACTTGCGGACTCCAGACTGTGGCAGGTCTTGCACAGCGTGGAGGTGGGGCTCTTCAGGCCGATCGGGGTGGCGCTGTGGCACGTGTTGCACGCCAGCTTACTCCGATGTTTGTCGTGGGTGCCTTCCCAGCTCAAGGTCTTCTTGCTGTGGCACATGGTGCAGGCCTTGGCCGAGGTCGGCAGCTGATGATACCCCAAGGTGGTAAAGGGAAGCATCAAGTTGTTGTGACCCTTCAAGGTCCCGTGACAGGTGGCGCAGGCCGGGGCCATGGTCTTGGGCTCAACCCCGTGGGTGATGAGCATCTCGGCATTGGCCTTGACCAGGGAATAGCTGCCGGTCATGCCCTGATCCTGCATGCCCTTCTGCACCGCCTGGTTGAAGTCGCCGGTCATAAACATCCACATGATCGCGGGCGGCACGACGCGGCCATCGGCGAGCAACGGCATGACCACGCTCACATGGTTCTTGATGGGCACGATCTTGGACTTGCCGTCAAAGATCTTGCCGTTAGCCTTGGCCATGGTGATGGAGCCATCGGCGTTCTTGGCAATGGTCTCGCCCACGTTGTACACATAGGAGGTGCCATCAAACCAGCGGTACTCCGGGGTCACGTTGGAGAGCTTGACCTCGTGGCCAACATACCCGCCCTGACCGTTACAGAAGGTCGGATTCCACACCGGCTGGGTCCAGTCGCGGGACATCTCGGTGGCTCCGCCCTTGGCGAAGGTCTTGATATGGCAGGTCTGACAGGCTACCCGGCCCGTGGCATGCCGGTTCATCTTGACGCCGGTGGTAGTGGTTTTATGCGGTGCGGTGCCATGACAATCCTGACATTTCGGATCAGGCGCCTCGGTTTGACGCAGGTCGATGCCACGGCCAGAGATCTTGTGGCCGCTTACGGCATGACAATCCGCGCAGGTGAGATTCCCCCGGGTTGGAGACATATGCACATCCTGAGTATCGGTGGGCGCTGCCGTATTGACACCCATGTCGCCGCGCTTGGTCCAGTCCCCGCCACCGGCCTTGGCATGGCACCGCAGGCAGGATTTCCGGGTGGGCATGTGCACGTTCTTGGCAATGTCCACCATGGTGGTGCCCGCCGGCATCAGGGCGTAATCAGGCTCGGTGAAATAGTTGCCCTGCGCGTCCCGCAGACCGAAGATATAGGTCTTGATCTGGCCAAGATAATCGGTGACCTGCATGGCCGTGGACGGGTCAGGGGTTGTTTTCCTTTGGTAAGTGTCGTTATGGCACATCAGACAGTCGATATCATTCTGGGAAGGCGCATGCGGCGCATTGCCGTCTGCCCGGACATGACAGTTGAAGCAGGCGCCGCCGGAAGACATGGCATAGGTGCAAAAGGTGTTGATGCCTTTTACCGCCTTGCCCAGCGTTTGATTCGGCGCGTTGGTCAACTCCGGCGTGGCGCCTTTCCATTGCATATGCAGGCTGTTGAGCATGTCCGAGGCCTGTGTCGGATGGCAGGCTATACAGGTCGACGGCCCGTTGTAGGACGTGATCCCCGCATGAGCCGGCAGAACCACCGCTTGGGCCTGCGTGGCTCCGCACAGGATTGCCAGTGCGGATGTCGCAAATAAAAATTTCTTCATACAGTTCTCCCCTTGTTTTTTTTACAAAAAACATTATTCCCTCTTTTTTTACTACCTCCCCCTGCGCCTCACCTCCTCTCTCTTGGCGACTTTGGTGATGGGGCTATAAGCCTCAATCCACGCAAACAAGAGCAAGGCGCACCCCAAAGAGTCATGGTAAAATTACCCAACAATAAGTTTGATTACCACTTGAGGCATATTGTCGCAATAAAAAAATACTGACTACTACCCATTATTTTCAAACAGGACAAAATAAGGTTAAACGCAGTATTTCTCCATGACGCAGCACATTCAGCACACGTCCCCTCTTCTTTTCGCTAAATGCTACCTACAAAAAACCGCCGGCAAGAATGGGTACTATTCTCCAGAGTAACATTCCCCTCTTCAAACCCAGATGCCTGATGAACGGAACAAGGCCATCTCTGGCAACCGCCCACTTGTAATAAAAAAAGAGGGGCGGCTCTCGCCGCCCCTCTTTTTTTATTACATCAATATGTACGCGATGCGATATGCCCTATCCCTCTTCATACACCTCGGTAACGATCATCTTCTCACTGGCCCGCGCGTGTTTCCGGTGGAATTCATACATGGCCATGGCCACGTTCTGGGCATCGACCGTTGTTTTTTCGATTGCAGCGTTACGCCAAAGTTCAGGCCCTCCGACCTTGAATTTCACCACAAACCTGCGCATCCCCCTCTCCTTCCGCCTGCAAAATCATCGGGCAGTTCCCCCCGAACTCCCCCAGTTGAGACATATTGCTCAATGCATATGGATATCCCATTATTCTACCCTCCAGGTCAACCCCTAAAAAATACGAGTAGCAGAACATCCATTTCCACAGCTCCCGGCTTTCCCTGTGCGGCCTAGACATCCACAAAAAACTGCTACAAATATGTGAAAATAAATATGAACTTTACATTTTTGTTCATACAATTAACCCAGCCCCATCATCCCCACAGACCATAAAACAACGCACATTCAGCAAGAAGTAAGTCCATGCGCCGATGGCACGATTCTCGCAGACCGTTGAGGGGTTACTAAACCACATCGATAAGGAGATGCTATGCGCTTTCGTTTTCTCACCATCCCCTGCACCACCCTTGGCCTTGCGCTCTTTCCCGGCCTTGCCCTGGCTACCGACAGCCAATGCGTAGACAGCGGCACCACGGCCTGGATGCTGATCTCAACGGCCCTGGTCTTATTGATGGTCCCGGGTCTGGCCATGTTTTACGGCGGCCTGGTCCGCACCAAGAATGTCCTGGGCACCATGATGCACAGCTTTGTCTCCATGGCCGTGATCGGGGTGCTCTGGGTGGTGTGCGGCTACAGCCTCACCTTCGGCAAGGGGATTCTTGGCGGCATCATCGGCTGGAACCCGGACTACTTCCTGCTCAAGGGCATCGACGAGACCATCACCAACGGCGTGCCCGAGTATGTCCTGGCCATGTTCCAAGGCAAATTCGCCATCATCACCCCGGCCCTGATCAGCGGCGCCATCGCCGAACGGGTCTACTTCCGGGGCTACATCCTCTTTATTGTTCTCTGGTTTCTCTTTGTTTACAGCCCCCTGTGCCACTGGATCTGGGCCCCGGACGGCTGGCTGTTCAACGCCGGTGCCAATGGGGTTATCGACCTGGCCGGCGGACTGGTGATCCATGTTTCCGCTGGAGTCAGCGCCCTGGTCGCCGCCCTGTACCTCGGCCCGCGCCGGGGATACCCGAAAACCGCCATGCACCCGAACAATCTGGTCATGACCATGATGGGCGCAGGGCTTCTCTGGGTCGGCTGGTACGGCTTCAATGCCGGCTCCACCGTGCAGAGCGGCCTGGAAACCGCCAGGGCGCTGACAATGACCCAGATCTCGGCGGCAAGCGGAGCGCTGACCTGGCTGATCATCGAGGCCATCGCCTTCCGCAAGGCAACCTCCCTTGGCTTTGTCTCCGGCATCCTGGCCGGCCTGGTGGTGATCACCCCGGCAGCCGGGGTGGTCCAACCCATCGGCGCCCTCACCCTCGGCGCGGCCTCATCCTTGGTCTGCTACTTTGCCCTGCTCATGAAGATGCGCCTGGGCTACGACGACAGCCTGGACTGCTTCGGCATCCACGGGGTGGGCAGCGGACTGGGCGTGTTGCTGCTCTCCTTTTTCATCCGCGACTCCTGGATGGCAAAGGCCTCCGCCGCAGCCGGACGGTCGTGGACCGCCTTTGATCAGCTGCAGGTACAGCTTCTCGGCATGGGGGTAACCATCGCCCTAGCCGCTTCCGCCACGATCCTGATCTGCATAATCGTTGAAAAAACCGTGGGCTTCCGAATCGATCCGCAGGGCGAACTTGAGGGGTTGGACATGTCCCTCCATGGCGAATCCGGATACGGGATGGCGGAACGCTGAGCAGCACTTTTCACCATTATACATATTACAAGATATCAAAAAGCCGGGCCCCTATGGGTGCCCGGCTTTCTTTTGTTCAGGACAACACCAGCCCGCTGGTGATACAATGCCCCAAACATCAGTCCATATCCATCTCTTTCCCAAGGGGCCTCTTCTCCATGCCGTCGAAACAGACACTTTCTTCCCGCAGATCAAAACGCCGCAGCACCTTTTTAGCCGCCGCCATCCTCCTGCTCCTCCTCGCCTTCTGCCTTCCTCCCCAGGCGGCCACAGCCGGGCTGACCATCCGCCAAGGCTATTTCTGGGACACCGAACGCCAAGAGGTCTTCATCCCCCACGGCTTCGCCTACCAGGTATGGAACCCGCCGGTTTTCGCCACCCAGACCCTGGCGGAGGTGGACTACGACCTGGAGGGTATGCAACAGGCCCATGCCAACTCCCTGCGGGTTGAGTTGGTCTGGGAAAGCGTGGAACCACAAGAAGGCATGTTCCGCTGGGACCAAGCCGACCATCTGGTCAAGAAGGCCGAGCAGCTCGGGCTCAAGCTCTTCATCCTCATCGGCTATCAGTATCCGCCCTCGTGGTTCGCCAGCCATTACCCCCAGGCCATGGCCCACACCGTAAACGGCCCGAGCCCCCTGCTGAATTACAGCCACCCGCAGGCCAAGGAATCCTTTGCCCGTTTCATCGGTGCGGTCTGCGACCGCTACAAGGCAAGCCCGGCCATTGGCGGCTGGATTCTCGGCAACGAGTTCGCCTTTTATGATCTCTGGGAGAATACCCCAATCAAGAATCAGGTGGGCTACGACGAGCAGGTCAGCCTGCCTGCCTACCGTGCTTTTCTGGCCCAAACCTACGGGGGGAGCATTGCGCGGCTCAACTCCGCCTGGGGCACTGCCTTCCGCGACTTTGCCGAGGTACCCATGGCCCGCGCCTACCCGGAGGACCGGGCCGACCATGAGGCCATCCGCAACTCCGGCTACCACGACCTCATCCAGTGGCGCAAACAGACCATCGCTGACTTTGTCGCCGCAGGCGCCAGGGCGGCAAAGAATGGTGCGCCCAACCAGCTGATCTCCTATTCCATGGTGGCAGGCATCTTCAACGGATTGGACCCCAATTACACCGCCGAGGATCCGCAGACCATCACCGAACGCTGCAAGGGTGCGGGCGCGCCCCTGGATTTTATCTCCCTCAACCTCTACTCCTGGGCCCTGGCCGGGCACGAGCTGCGCTCCCTGGATTTCGGCATCGCCAAGTTCCGCGATCTCCTGGACATCCCGGTGCTGATTACCGAGACCGGCCACAGCTCCACAGAAACCCTGTTCCCCGGCGCAGCTGGACGCCAGACCGAAGCCATTGTCAGCTCCACCTGGGAGGCTATGCTCTCCGGGGCCATGGGTGTGCATCTCTTCCACTGGAGCGACCGCAACAACTTCCTCGCCACGCCGTACCCGAGGGAGGCGGGATTCGGGGTGGTGGATCAGGAACGGAGGCCAAAGCCCAAGGTATACGAGGCAGTACGCGCCATGTTCCAACAGATGGAGGAGCTGGACCTGGCGCGGCACCTTGCCGGGTCGCAACCGCCTGAACCGGACATCCTCGTCTACTGGCCCAAGGAGATCGACCTGGGCTGGAACCGGGCCAACGAGGAGACCGCCTCCCTCTGGGGCGGGCTGCGCCGCCTGGGATTCAAGCCAAAACTCATCAGTACCCCCCTTGCCGGGCTGACCACGAGGGAGTTGGATGCCAAGAGCCTGCTCCTGCCGAGAAATTTCCAGATGCACCCGGATGATCTTGCCGCCCTCGCCAAACTGCTCGACCACCCCATGCATATCCACGCCAACCTCGATCTGCCCGGCCAGTTCGACGCCAACCATCGGGACAACCCCGGCTGGACCATGACCATGGCCAAGGTCTTCGGGATTGACGTGAGCCAGGCCAGGCCTGCCTGGGATACCGGGGTAAAACCAGGGGCGGACTGGAGCTCCGGCTACGCCCCCCTGCTTCTCAGCCCTGTACCAACGGGCATTCTCGGCCAAACCCAGCCCCAAACAATCCGGACCTGGAAATACTGGCACGGGGTCCGCCCGGCCTCGGGGGGCACTGCCCAGGTATGGAGCGAAAACGAATCCACCCTGCGCCTGGGCGCGGCGCTGGTTACCAAGGAGCATGCTGCCGCGCGCACCGCGCTCAACACCTTTGGGCTGGGCGACTTCATAGCCCCGGACATTTTATTGAACAACCCAGGCGGTGCGCCCACCTTTGCCTGGGATACCCGAACAACCTGGCTGACCGCGATCTACAAGAATTTCTTCGGCATGCAACCCCGGATCGAACTCACGGGCCCTGGGGCCACGTATGTCCTCGCCGACCTGCGCCGGACCACGGACGGCTACCTCCTGGGCCTGATGAACGAACACACGGAACCGGCTTTGGTCAACGTGCGGGCGGAGTGGCTTCTTGGTGGCGGGGCGGTAGTAAGGGAGCTGCTTTCCGGCGAAACCGGACAGGGACTGAACAGATTGATTCTGGATGGGGACGGCTACCGGCTGTTCCATATCACCCCTGCACCCAAAGGCCAGGAGGAAGCACAACCGGAGCCGGAAGAAGGACCAGCTCAGGAAAGCCGGGATTTATAATCCTCGTAGCCAAAGGAGCGCACCACCCTGGACTCGCCGGTGCGCGAATCGCAGACCACGATGCTCGGCAGCCGCACCCCGTTGAAGGTGGTGGTTTTGACCATGGTGTAATGGGCCATGTCGCCGAATACCAGCCGCTGGCCGATCCGCAGCGGCTCGGGAAAGGAATAATCGCCGATCACGTCGCCGGCCAGACAGGAGAGCCCGCCTAAGCGGTAGGTATGGGCAAATTCACCGGGCTCGCCCGCGCCGAAAAGCACAGGCCGGTAGGGCATCTCCAAGACATCGGGCATGTGGGCTGTGGCCGAGGTGTCGAGGATGGCGGTGCTCATCTCGTTTTCCACGATATCCATCACCTGGGTCACCAGCACCCCGATGTTGAGGCCGATGGCCTCGCCAGGCTCCAGATAGACCTGCACCCCGTATTTTTCCTGAATCCGGCTGATGGTGGCGCATAAGCGGTCGACATCATAGCCCTCACGGGTGATGTGATGGCCGCCCCCGAAATTGACCCACTGCATCCCATGGAGAAACGCGCCGAATTTCTCCTCAAAAGCAGCAACCGTGTGCTCCAGGGCATCGGCATCCTGCTCGCACAGGGCATGGAAATGCAGCCCTTCGATGCCCTCCAGCAGCTCGGGGTGAAACTGGTCGCGCACCACGCCAAGGCGCGAAAATCGGCCGCAGGGGTTGTAGAGATCCACATCCACCTCGGAGTACTGCGGGTTGACCCGGATGCCGCAGGAAATTTTTTTGCCTGCCCCAGCCACCCGCTCCTTGAAATGGGCCCATTGCCGGAAGGAATTGAAAACCAGATGGTCGGCGCACCCGAGAATCTCGGTAAACTCCTCATCTCCGTAGGCCGGGGCATAGACATGCACCTCCTTGCCGAACTCCTCCGCGGCCAAACGCGCCTCACTGAGTGAGCTGGCCGAGGCGCCATAGAGCACCTCGCGGATCTGGCCAAACAGACTGAACATGGCAAACCCCTTGAGGGCCAGGAGGATCCTGCAGCCGGTACGCTGTTGAACCCGGTCGAGGATGGCCAGATTGCGGGCCAGGCTGGCCCGGTCGCAAACGTAGCTGGGGGTTGGGACCTGACTGACGTCACAGTCGATATTGATTACCTTGTGGCTCATTATTTTCTTTAGCTGATTATTTTCTCAAGCCACGGCAGGCCGTGGATATTGAGCTTCTCCATGAAGGGATCGGGGTCCAGCTCCTCCATGTTGAACACCCCGGCGCCCCGCCACTTGCCGGTGAGCATCATCATCGCCCCGATCATGGCCGGCACCCCGGTGGTGTAGGAGATGGCCTGGGAGCCCACCTCGCGGTAGCACTCCTCATGGTCGCAGACATTGTAGATGAACATCTTGCGGTGCTTGCCGTTCTTGATCCCCTCCATCTCGCAGCCGATGCAGGTTTTGCCCTTGGTCCGCGGCCCCAGGGAGGCGGGATCGGGCAGCAGGGCCTTGAGAAACTGGAGGGGGATGATCTCGCGCCCCTCGAACATGACCGGCTCGATTCCGGTCATGCCCACATTCTGCAACACCTCAAGATGCTTGAGATAGTTGTCGGAAAAGGTCATCCAGAACCGGATCCGCTTGAGCCCCTTGATGTTTTTGGCCAGGGATTCCAGCTCCTCGTGGTACATGAGATAGGCGTTCTTGGGGCCGATCACCGGAAAATCGTAACTCTGCTTGATGGAGAGCGGCGCGGTCTCGACCCAGGAGCCGTTCTCCCAGTACTTGCCCTTGGCCGTAACCTCGCGGATATTGATCTCGGGGTTGAAGTTGGTGGCAAAGGGGTGGCCGTGGTCCCCGGCATTGGCGTCGAGGATGTCCACATAATGGATTTCGTCGAAATGGTGCTTGGCCGCGTGGGCGCAGTACACATTGGTGACCCCCGGATCAAAGCCGCTGCCCAGGAGAGCCATGAGCCCCTTTTCCTTGAAACGGGCCTGATAGTCCCACTGCCACTTGTAGCAAAACTTCGCCTCGTCCGGCGGCTCGTAGTTGGCGGTATCCAGGTAATCGACCCCGGTTTCCAGGCAGGCATCCATGATGTGCAGATCCTGGTAGGGCAGGGCCAGATTGAGCACCAGCTTGGGCTGCACCCTTTTGATCAGGGCCACGGTCTCGGCGACGTTGTCGGCATCGACCCGGGCGATCTCGATGTCGCGCCCGGTCCGCTCCTTGACGGATTTCTGGATATTCTCACACCGGGAAAGGGTCCGGCTGGCAAGGCAGATCTCCGAAAAAACCCCCGGTACCTGCGCGCACTTGTGAACCACCACACTGCCGACCCCGCCGGCCCCGATTATCAACACCTTGCTCATGAATCTTCTCCTTTCCCTTTGCCCTGCCATGCTTTCGGCCCACGCCGGAAAAAACCAAATCTAACCGGGTCACTATACCTGAAACCCTCTCGTTTTGCACCTGTCTGGCTGAATCACCGGCAAAAAAATAGCTCTGCTGCGCCACCAAAAAGATTACGCAAGAAGTAGCGCATCATTGTTGACAAGGCAAAACGGAAGGTGTATATCTTGCCACGACATAAAGAGAAGGGCCGTTAGCTCAACTGGTAGAGCAACTGACTCTTAATCAGTAGGTTTGGGGTTCGAGCCCCCGACGGCCCACCATCTTTTCTCATGAAACCCACGGCGAACCGCACAACCAGCGTGTTCGCCCGCCCCGCCTTTTCTCCCATGACCGTTTATCCTGCCCTGCCCCAGAAAAAGTTTCTCAAGCGGCCTGGCAAGGTATATTTTTTTCGATGGTTCTCCTGCGGAAAACCTTTTGCATTCTCCCCAAAACATGCCATGGTTCCCGAACAACCATCCGTAAATGCGTCATAATTTGCCATTTCCACTGAGAGGATATTTTGGTAAGAAAAATCATCAATCGCTTCCGAGACAAACTGAAAAAAATCATCACCGGCCGGGCCAAAGCCAGCGACCTTGCTGCCCAACAGGGTCAGCCCCTCTCCGAGGAAATGCAACGGCCTTCCCGGCGGCGGGGCAAAAAAAAGGAGCCCCGGCCTCCCCACATCCCGGAGAGTCTCCGGCCGCAGACAGCGCTCCCCGAGGCAGATCCAACCCCGCCCTGGGATGCTTCGCAGTTTCTGGTTCCCAAGGTGGAGGGCAAAACCCGCTTCCACGATCTTGACCTGCCCAGCGAGATCATGCATGCCATCTCCGACCTGGGCTTCTCCTACTGCACCCCCATCCAGGCCCAGATCCTGCCCGCCACCCTGGCCGGCAAGGATGCCAGCGGCAAGGCCCAGACCGGCACCGGCAAAACCGCCGCCTTCCTGACCACCATCTTCACCCGCTTGCTGCGCACCGCCCCTCCGGGCAAGCGGCGCAACGGCTCACCCCGCGCCCTGATCCTGGCGCCAACCCGCGAACTGGTCCTTCAGATTGTCGCGGACGCCCGCGAGCTCACCCAGTACTGCAATGTTATCACCGTGGCGGTTTTGGGCGGCATGGACTACCAGAAGCAGCAGCGCCAGATTACCGGGCAGCAGGTGGACATCGTCGTGGCCACGCCGGGCCGGTTGCTTGATTTCAAGCGCCAGCAGTACGTCCACCTCGATCAGGTGGAGATCCTGGTCATCGACGAGGCGGACCGCATGCTGGACATGGGCTTTATCCCGGATGTCCGCCAGATCGTCCACTCCACCCCCAACAAAGACAAACGCCAGACCTTGCTCTTTTCCGCCACCCTGACCCCGCAGGTCATCAGTCTTGCCTCCCAGTGGACCACGAACCCGGTAACCGTGGAGATCGAGCCCGAGCAGGTGGTGACCGAAACCGTGGAGCAACTGGTCTATCTGGTCAGCAGCCGGGAAAAATTCCCCCTGCTCTACAACATCATCACCCGCCAAAACCTGGAACGGGTGATGATCTTCTGCAACCGCAAGGACGAAACCCGCCACCTCGCCGAGAAACTGGGCCGCTACGACATCCAGTGCGCCATCCTCTCGGGCGACGTGCCCCAGCACACCCGCACCAAGACCCTGGAAAACTTCCGGGCAGGCAAGATCCGGGTGCTGGTGGCCACCGATGTGGCCGGCCGGGGCATTCATGTGGACGGGGTGAGCCATGTCATCAACTACACCCTGCCCCATGACCCCGAGGATTATGTGCACCGCATCGGGAGAACCGGCCGGGCAGGCGCCCTGGGCACCTCGGTGAGCTTTGCCGACGAATCCGATTCCTTCCAGTTGCCTGATATCGAGGAGTTCATCGGGGCCAAGCTGCCCTGCATCCAGCCCGATCTGGAATGGCTCTCAACGCCGCCCCCTTCCCGACCCGCGCCCAAAAGGGAACCCTCCTCCGCGCCCCACGGCCGGCCGGGTGGCAGCCGCCCCGGCAGCAGCAGACCCCGCCCCGGCGGGAAAAGACCGTCTTCGAGCCGGCCGAGAACAAAAAGCTCCACCTGATCAATCATGGCTACTATTACCCTGAAGGACATCGCCCTGAGCTTCGGCGGCCTGCCCCTGCTCAACGGCATCGACTTGCAGATCGAACCCGGCGAGCGTCTCTGCCTGGTGGGACGCAACGGCGAAGGCAAATCCTCGCTCATGAAGATCCTGGCCGGAGAGATCGAACCGGACCGGGGCGAGATCACCCGGCAAAAGGGGCTGCGCGTTGCCCGGCTCACCCAGGAAGTGCCGGTCGGCATGACCGGGACCGTCTACGAAGTGGTGGCGGCTGGGTTAGGCGAGATGTTCGCCCTGCTTTCCCGTTACCACGCGGTGAGCCACCTGCTCCAGACCGACCATTCCGAGGCAGTCCTGGCCGAGCTGGAAGAGGCCCAGCACGCCCTGGATGCGGCGCACGGCTGGCAGGCCCAGCAGCGGGTAGAAACCGTGCTTTCCCGCCTGCAACTCCCGCCGGACCAGGAATTCACCTCCCTTTCCGGCGGGCTCAAACGTCGCGTCCTGCTGGCCCGGGCCCTGGTCAGCGAACCGGACCTGTTGCTGCTCGACGAGCCCACCAACCATCTGGACATCGAGGCCATCAACTGGCTGGAGGAGTTCCTCCTGGGTTTTTCCTCCACCCTGCTCTTTGTCACCCATGACCGCATGCTGCTCCAGAAGATCGCCACCCGGATCGTGGAGCTGGACCGGGGACGGCTCACCAGCTGGCCAGGCAACTTTGCCACCTATCTCCAGCGCAAGCAGGACGCCCTGGATGCCGAAGCGAGCCAGAGCCACAAGTTCGACAAGAAGCTGGCCCAGGAAGAGGCCTGGATTCGCCAGGGGATCAAGGCCCGCCGCACCCGCAACGAAGGCAGGGTACGGGCCCTGATCGACCTGCGCAAGGAACGCTCCGAACGCAGGAATCAGGCCGGCAAGGCCCGTATCCAGATGCAGGACGCCGAACGCTCCGGCAAGCTGGTGGCCTCGCTCAAGGATGTCTCGTTTTATTACGACTCCGTTCCCATCATCAAAAATCTTTCCGCCACCATCATGCGCGGCGACAAGGTGGGCATCATCGGCCCCAACGGCGCAGGCAAGTCCACCCTGCTCAAGCTCATCCTCGGCCAGCTTGCGCCCACCGAGGGGACCATCAGCCTGGGCACCCGCATCGAATCGTGCTATTTCGACCAGAACCGCGAACAGCTCGATCCTGAAAAGACCGTGGCCGAAAACGTCACCGACGGCGGGGACACCGTGCTGGTGGGCGGCCAGCCCCGCCATATCATCAGCTATCTGCAGGATTTCCTCTTTGCCCCGGACCGGACCCGTTCGCCGGTGCGCGTGCTCTCCGGCGGGGAAAAAAACCGGCTCCTGTTGGCCAAGCTCTTCACCCAGCCCTTCAACGTGCTGGTGATGGACGAGCCCACCAACGACCTTGACGTGGAAACCCTGGAGTTGCTGGAAGAGCTGCTGCTGGATTACCAGGGAACCCTGCTCCTGGTCAGCCATGACCGTGCCTTCCTGAACAACGTGGTCACCTCCACCCTGGTCTTTGAAGGCCAAGGCCGGGTGGAGGAATACGCAGGCGGCTACGACGACTGGCTTTTGCAGCGGGCCCAAGTCCAGGCCCCGGCCGCCAAGCCCGGGAAAAACGAGAAAAAAGAACCACCCAAAAAGAGTGCGGCCAAAAAACTCTCCTACAAGGAAGAGCGGGAGCTGGAGGCGCTGCCCCAGCGGCTTGAGGAGATGGAAGCAAAACTGGAAGAACTGCACCAACAGCTGGGTGATCCGGCCCTGTACCAGAAAGAACCCTCCGCCATCCCCCAAATACAAAAACGGCTGGAAGACTTGGAGCAGGAACTGAAAAAGGCCTATGGACGCTGGGAAACGCTTGAGGCGGTCAAGGCTGGCGAGG
>JBAZSA010000060.1:0-706 GCA_041662645.1 Desulfurivibrionaceae bacterium | reverse complement strand
CGACCCTAGTCATTGCGGCGAAATTATGCTGGATGCAGGAGCGGCTTTTGCAACCGGAAAAGAAATACCTCTGCCTTGAGGGGGTCATACCGATGAAGATCATCCTCATCGCCGCCATGGCCAAAAACCGGATGATCGGCAGGGATAACGCCATCCCCTGGCACATCCCCGGCGAGCAACAGCGCTTCAAGGGTATGACCATGGGCCACACCCTGATCATGGGGAGAAAAACCTTCGAGTCCATCGGTCGTCCCCTGCCGGGCCGGAAAACCGTGATCATCACCCGCAACCCGGAATATCGCGCCGCAGGCTGCTCTGTGGCCCAAAGCCTGACTGCGGCCATCGCCCTCTGCCCCGAGACAGAAACAATCTTCATTGCCGGAGGTGGCGAGATCTACCGGGAGGCCCTGCCCCTGGCCGAGGCCATCTACCTGACCGTGCTCGACCGGGAGGTGGAAGGCGACATCCTCTTTCCCGAGTTTGACCCCAACCAGTTCCGCGCGATCTCACAAGAACGGGTGGAAGGACCGGAGCCGTACACCTTCACGATTTTTTCCCGTCGCTGATCACGTATTCTTCAGCGCCTCATCCACATCGATGAAGTCCCCATAGAGCTTTTTCGCGCACTCTGGACAGATGCCGTGACTGAAAGTCACGTCCGCATGGGCGCTGAGATAGGCCTCAATCTGTTTCCAGTATCCGGAAT
>JBAZSA010000059.1:0-14082 GCA_041662645.1 Desulfurivibrionaceae bacterium | reverse complement strand
GGCCGAAACCATGCGGGCCGGGCCGCTTGCCTCCATCGGCGAACTGGCCGCCGGGGTGGCCCACGAGATCAACAACCCCATCAACGGCATCATTAATTACGCCCAAGTGCTGCTTGACGACTCAAGCCAGGTGTCGCTGGAAGGCGAGGCTCACCATCCGGTCCAGCGGGAGATGCTCGACCGGATCATCAAGGAAGGGGAACGGATCGCCTATATCGTGCGCAACCTCCTCTTTTTTGCCCGCCAGCGGGAGGAGGAAGCGGAGGTGGTCGCAATTGAGGCGATCATCCACGACTCCCTCTCTCTGATCAAGCATCAGCTCCAGAAAGACGGGGTGATCATCCATACCGATATTTCCGAGGGGCTGCCTGCCATCAAGGTGCATCCGCAGCAGTTGCAGCAGGTTTTTCTCAATCTGCTCAGCAACGCCCGGTATGCCCTTAACCAACGCTATCCCGGCCGGGACCCCGGCAAAAAGGTGGAGATCCGCTGCCGGAGCGTGCAGAGCCAGGGGCGAACCAAGGTGCGAACGGAAATCACCGATTACGGCGCCGGAATCCCGCCGGAGCTGCTGACCCAAATCTTTGAGCCGTTTTTTTCCTCCAAGAAACCCGGGGAAGGGACCGGCCTGGGGTTGTCCATCAGCGCCGGGCTGGTCAGGGATTTTAAAGGGGAGCTCAGGGTGGAGAGTGTGTTGGGCGAGCACACCACCATGACCGTTGATCTGCCTGCATATGAAGAGTGAACCGTGTAATTTGTTGGGCATTGGCTTGCCAGAGGAGCAGTAATGATCGATTTGGATAAATCAGAAACCAGGATACTGGTGGTTGACGACGAGGAAAGCCTGCGGCTGACCTTCCAGATGTTTCTTGGCCGCGAGGGCTACGGGCCGGTGCTGACCGCCTCGACCTTTGAGGAAGCCCTGGGGTTCATCGAGCAGCAGACCTTTGATCTGATCATCAGTGACATCGTCATGGAGGGGGCCTCCGGTATCGATCTGCTGCGGCGGGTCCGGGAGTTGGGGTTGGAGTGTCCGGTGGTCATGGTCACCGGCTATCCCAACATCAATACCGCTTCCGAAGCGGTGCGGTTGGGGGCTTTCGACTATCTTGCCAAGCCGGTGAAAAAGGCCGACCTGCTGCGCACCGCGCGCATGGCCCTGCAGCAGTATAGCCTCTGGAAGGAGAAGGAGCGGCTGAGCGGGGAAAAGGAGCGCTACCAGCAGTATCTTGAAACGATCTTCCGCAGCGTGCGGGACATGATCATCACCGTGGACCATGATCTGCGGGTGGTGCAGATGAATGACCAGGCCAAAAACTGGGCGGCCACGCACATGCCCGGCCTTGCCATCGGCGCCAGCCTGGAGGAGGTGGCTGATTCCTTTGCCGTGTTCGCCACGGACGTGCAGAAGGTTCTGGAATGCCGGGAAGCGGTGAGCGAGCATCGCATTGAGGTCAATCTGGAGAGCGGCGGCCATGTCGTGTTCCGCATCAGCGCGGCGCCCCTGGAAAGCCAGCAGGACAAGGGTTTTCTCGGGGTGGTGCTGGTGTTTCGCGACGTGAGCCGGCTGGAGGATTTGGAAAAGCGGGGCAAGCGCACCTATTTTCACCGGCTGGCCGGGGTGAGCCGGGCCATGCAGACCGTGTACACCCTCATCGAAAACGTGGGCCAGGTGGACACCTCGGTGCTGATCACCGGGGAATCGGGCACCGGCAAGGAATTGGTGGCCGAGGCCCTGCATGCGGAAAGCCCGCGCCGGGACATGCCCCTGGTGAAGTTCGACTGCACCTCCATCCCGGAAAACCTCATGGAGTCGGAGCTGTTCGGCCACAAGAAGGGCGCCTTCACCGGGGCGGACCGCAACCGGGAAGGGCGGATTTTGCAGGCGGACGGCGGCACCCTGTTTCTCGATGAGATAGGCGATATCTCGCCGCTCATGCAGCTGCGCTTGCTGCGTTTTCTCCAGGAGCGCACCTTCTATCCGGTGGGCGAGGACAGGCCCGTCACCGTGGATGTCCGGGTGGTGGCCGCCACCAATGCCGATCTGAAACAGAAGGTCCAGCGGGGAGAGTTTCGCGAGGATCTGTATTACCGGCTGCGGGTGATTGACATCACCTTGCCGCCGTTGCGAGAGCGGCAGGGGGATATGCCCATTCTGGTGGAGCTGTTCCTGGCCCGGTTCAGTAAACGGTTGAACAAAAATATCACCGGCATCTCCGATCAGGCCTTGCAGCTGCTTGCCGCCTACCGCTGGCCGGGAAATGTCCGGGAGCTGGAGCATGTGGTGGAGCGGGCCTGCGTGTTGTGCACCGACGACACGATCACCACCTCCAATCTTCCGGAAGAGGTGCGCAGCGGCGGCCGTGGTGCTGTTGCAACACCCGGCGCTGCCGGGGCTGAACCCGTTGCGGCCGCCGATGCCCCTGGAGCCGCCCGTGTTTCCCAGGAGAGCGAGAAGGCGCATCTTTTGAGCATTATCGCCCAGACCGACGGCAACAAGGCCAAGGCTGCCAGGCTGCTTGGCATTGACCGCAGTACCCTGTACCGGAAGATGAAGGCCTACGGCTTGGAATAGTTACAAGTGTTGCGCCTGCAACACTCTGCCACACATACAACAGCAAAAGTGTGGCGCCACACTCCGCGGCGCCACACTTTTTGTTTTTCCGCTCTCTGCTTTTCCCCTGTTCCGCCTCTGTTGTGAACCTCCTGTGTTTACGCCTGCTATTTCACTATAACGCATTGATATAAAAAGATTTTATTGTCTCTGCGCCGCTTCGCCCGCCTCCTGCTGTCCATAAAGAAAATGATTTTTTATTTCCTTTATAATCAATAAGTTGCAGCTGTGGATTGGAAAATTCCCCCCTGTTTCCCGTGCTGGATTGGCACACCCCGTGCAATGTCTCCTGATCAAACGAGATCAACATCGTGATAAGAACGAAAAAACAAAATCATAGGAGGCTCACCATGAAGAACACATTGCAGAAACAAGGACTCGGTCTTGGCGAACTTGATCAGGAAGCAATCGGCGAGGGAGTTTCCCAGGCAGGCGTGGCTGTCATCCTTACCCTGGCTGCTTTGATCGGCGTATGGGGCATTGCCTGCCTGATCGGCGGGGTGAGCACCATGGGTGGCGTCATGGAGCTGGGCCGCAGCTGGCTGGCCGCAGTGACCGGGGTATAAGCAGGCTGAAATGACAAAGCAACGATCATTCTGGATCATTTAGCTATAAACAAAACTTTACAAGGAGAAACATCATGGAAAAGACAATGACGGAAAAGAAGGGCGCTGGAATTTTCATGGCAATCATGGGCGGTATCGGCGGGGCAATTGGGTTGTGGGCGCTTGCCGCGCTGACTTTCAGCCTCTCCAAGGCTGGTTTGAGTGAGGTGATCCGGCAGTACATGGTGGCCATCGGCTTGATCAGCGAGCAGGCCACCCTGGTGGATTTTTACACCCACATCAAGGGCATTGAGTACCTGGTCTGTCTCGCTTTCTTCGCCGCCTTCCCGGTATTTTTCAAGTATGTCAACACCCCGAAGGTTACGGTTCCCGGCCAACGCTGATTAGGAGCCGTGCGGATGCCTTGCTCTTTGAGGCATCCGTTACGGCCCCTGATGCCGCTTTAACGGCTAACCTTGCAGTACCTCCCTCTAAGCCCGGGTTCGCCCGGGCTTTTTTTTAGCGGTTCAGCAGCACCCCATCTGCTTCGCAGTCTCGCTAAGCTCGCTTAGCTGTCATCAGCCGGCTCGTGTGCAAAAGCACACTTCGCCGGCCTCTTCCGCGCATCTGGGGCACTGCTGAACCGCTAACCATCTTGGTTTTTCTCTGATTTGTCAGACAAGGTGGTAGGCGGGAATGGTCCGGATGTTGCAACACAATTTGTCCAGCGGTGCAACGCATCCGCTCTGTATTGCCTTCAACTGTCGGGAGGAAGAATCGTGGCCAAATATGTAAGAAACTATCTGCTGCTCATGTTTGTGGCAACTCTGGGCGTTGTCGGGTACAACGTCTGGCTCGTGGAAAATCGGGAACCCATGCTTGATTATTCTGCCTTTCTTGCCAAGCTGGAAAAAAATGAGATCCAGGCGGCGCGGATACAGGGTCAGGAGATTACCGCCACCGACAGTTATGGCCAATCCTTCGCTATCTATGCCCCGGATGTGCAACAGCTTCTTCCCAGGCTTGAGGGGAAGAATGTCCATATTTCCGCCGGCAAGCCCCGCGCGGTTTCCCCTTTTTGGTCTTCCACCTTTCCGGTTCTTCTGCTCATGGGCGGCTGGATGTTTTTCATGCTCCGCAGCCAGAAAGGCGGTAGCGGCGGCTTTGGCAAGAAAAAGATCGCCATGGATCCGGACAAGGCCCGGCGGGTGACTTTTGCCGATGTGGCAGGCATTCCAGAGGCAAAGGAGGAGTTGGTCGAAATCGTGGATTTTCTGAAGGATTCCAAGAAGATCACCCGGCTTGGCGGCAAGATTCCCAAGGGGGTGTTGTTGCAAGGCCCCCCGGGAACCGGAAAAACCCTGCTTGCCAAGGCCATTGCCGGGGAGGCAGGGGTTCCCTTCTTCAGCATCAGCGGCTCTGATTTTGTCGAGATGTTTGTCGGGGTCGGCGCCTCACGGGTGCGGGATCTTTTTGCCCAGGCCAAGAAAAGCGCGCCCTGCATCATCTTTATCGATGAAATAGACGCGGTGGGCCGCAGCCGTGGGGCTGCCGGGGCCATGGGCGGCCAAGACGAACGGGAGCAGACCCTCAACGCACTGCTGGTCGAGATGGATGGTTTCCAGAGCGACCAAACCGTCATCATTGTCGCGGCGACCAACAGGCCGGATGTCCTGGACCCCGCCTTGATGCGGCCGGGGCGATTCGACCGCCAGGTCACCATCATGCCCCCGGATGTCAAGGGGCGGCGCAAGATTCTGGAGGTGCACTCCCGTAACGTGATGATGGACGCGGACGTTGACCTGCAGGTTGTAGCCCAGTCCACACCGGGGTTCACCGGCGCCGAACTTGCCAACCTCATCAATGAATCGGCCCTGATGGCGGCGCGCAAGGGCAAGACGGGCATCCAGCTCAGCGACATCGAGGATGCCAAGGACAAGATCCTCATGGGCGCGGAACGGACGGGGCTGGTCATCAGCGACCAGCAACGCAGGGTCACGGCGTACCATGAAGCCGGGCATGCGATCCTTGCCAAGGTTCTGCCCAACACCGACCCGGTGCACAAGATCACCATCATTCCAAGAGGGCAGGCCATGGGCGTTACGCAGCAGGTGCCCATTGACGATCGCCACGCCTATTCCAAGGAGTATCTGACCAACCGGATCACCATCCTTCTTGGCGGCAGAACGGCGGAGGAAATCATTTTTAATGAATTTTCCACCGGAGCCAGCAACGATTTGCAGGCGGCCACGGACATCGCCACCCGCATGGTCTGCGAGTTTGGCATGAGCGAACGGATGGGGCCACGGGCCTTTGTCACCCCCGATAAGGGTTTTCTCGGCAACGGTTCGCGGCAGCGTCCTTACAGCGAAGAGATCGCCAGGGCGATCGATGAGGAGGTCAACCGGATCATCGCGGAGTGCTATCAGGAGGCGATCATTGTCCTTGAGGGGAGAATCACCTTTTTGCACAAGCTGGCCGAGGTGCTTCTGCTCAATGAGACCATTGACGCGGAAGAGGTTGACATCATCGTGACCTGCCCCAAGTTGACCGAGGAAAACAAAGCGCAAACCGGGTTGTCCCGGTAGGCATATTCGTTCTGTTGCGCCACCTGTTGCATGCAACACATGTGGCGCAACAGAAGTGTTGCATGCAACACTTCTCCGTCGCATCGCATATGGCCAGCGCATAGTAAAATACAGCCCGCCGCATTTTTTTTGTCTCTCTCTGGGCAAACCCTCCCGTTCCGCAACTCTCCACTAAGATTGTTTTTTATCGGCAGCCCCTTCTTCCCGCACTTTTTCCGTGGATATCCCCGCTGGCGTTGGCCATGGATTTCTATTCCAGAGTGTGGCGTCAGCTGTGCATGCGCTCTGCGGCAATGCTTGGCACAGGATGTGCTTAAACAGATTCCGGAATCCCTCTGAGCCTGGCTTGAATTGGGTTGCAGATAGAGGCCTTGGCAGAGGGAGTCCCCTTGGCGCACGGATAATGCAAACGGAGTTTGTTTTTATTACGAGACTACTTTTTTTAGAAGGAGACCAACATGGGAGGAAGAAAGAAGACACTTTTGGGGATGGCGGCGCTTATGCTCCTGACCGCCCCGCTGGCTGCGCAGAGTTGGGCAGCGGAAGGCCCCGGCACGGTGGAGCTTGGCAGCCTGGCGAATTATTATTCCCCAGTAACCTTTGACCATGCCATGCATACCGGTGTGGCGGCAAGCTGCGCTGACTGTCATCATCACACAACCGGGCTCGCGCCCACGAATCCGAGCTGCGCCCGGTGTCATAAAGCCGGAGAACAGACGAGCAGCGTTGCCTGCAAGAGCTGCCATTCCGACCAGCGGTTTTCCGCGGAAAATCTGGCGAAAATCGAGGGCAATCCGCAGCTGTACCACAAGGGTAAGCCCGGCCTGAAGGGAGCCTATCACCAGAAGTGTCTTGGCTGCCACACTACCATGGGCGGACCAACCGGCTGCCAGGATTGCCATACCCGCAACGACAAGGGAGACGCTTTTTTCAATTCCGGTAAATATGCCCCGGCTCCATCCGCTTCCGCCGGGCATGAAGGCGGGCATTGATTGAAAATCACCGAGGCTTGGGAATTACGCTGAAACGATATCAGAGGGTTACACTATGAAAAAGTTAAACCGCAGAAGTTTCTTGAAAGGCGGGCTGGCCGGTGGCGCTGCCATCGCCGCCGTCGGGACAAGCAAACAGGCCGCTGCCGGAACGCATAATTTTGGCGGTTACCCGGACAGCATGGGCGTGCTTGTCGATCTTACCAAATGTGTCGGCTGCCGCACCTGCGAAGCCGCCTGCAACAAGGAGCAGGGGTTGCCCGTGCCGGACAAACCCTTTGACGACCCTTCGGTGTTTGAAGAGAAACGCGAAGGAGGGCTGCCGCGCCGTACCTCGGAAAAGGCCTACACCGTGGTGCAGAAGTATGACGTCCCGGGCCGGGAACATCCGCTGTTCCGCAAGGTGCAATGCAACCATTGCAACGAGCCCGCCTGTCTGACCTCCTGCTTTGTCAATGCCTACAAGAAAACGCCGGAAGGCGCGGTTATCTATGATAAGACCGTGTGCGTGGGCTGCCGGACCTGCATGGTGGCCTGTCCTTTCTACATCCCGGCCTACAGCTATTCCAGCCCCACCAATCCGGTGATAAAAAAATGCATCATGTGCTACGACACCCGCCTCAAGTTCGGCAGGCCGCCGGCCTGTGTCGAGGCTTGCCCCCAGGAAGTCATGACCTTTGGCAAGCGCAAGGATCTCCTCAAGCTGGCCCATCAGCGGATCAGTGAAAAGCCGGATGCATACATTGATCATGTGTACGGTGAAACCGAGGTCGGCGGCACCGCCTGGATGTATCTCTCCGACGTGCCCTTTGAGAAGATCGGCTATGACACCCATCTGGGCAAGGAGCCGATCATCAGTTATGTCAAGGAGTTCCTTGGCATGGTGCCGATGGTTCTTACCATCTGGCCTGCGCTTTTCACCGGGTTCCATTTGCTGAGCAACCGGAAGGACGCACTGAAAAACGAAGATAATAAAAGCTGAGGAGAGGTGGACGACGATGAATAGTTTAAAATCACAAGGGTTCGCCCCTGTTGTCTCCCATCTCAAAAAAGATGGGAGCGAGTGGACCGTAAAAGAGAAGATCATGCTGGGGCTGAGCCCCAAGGAGTACTGGGCGGTTCAGCGCCGCAACCCGTTCAACTGGGTGCTCTGGGTTATCTATGCCGTGGGACTGCCGATTTTGGTGGGCCGTTTTATCTTCGGCCTGGGCTGGGTCACGCATTCCTCCTATGACTATCCATGGGGACTGTTTCTGGGCTGGGGGTTGTTCACCATGGTGCCGCTTTCCGCGTCCGGCTTCATGATGGGCACCACGGTGGAGCTTTTTGGCCGCAAGGACTTCAAGCCCATCGAGCGGCTCGGGTTGCTGAACGGGCTTCTGGGGTATCTGTTCGCAGTCATGTTTTTGCAGGTGGATCTGGGCCAGCCCTGGCGTCTGATCTACCCCATGTTCGTCTCCCTTGGGCCGGCGGCGGTTCTCTTTCTCGTGGCCTGGCATGTGGCGACCTATCTTTCTTGTCAGGTGGCGGAGCTGGTTCCGGCATTCTCCGAGTGGATGGGCTTTCCCAAGGCCAAGAAGTTCATCAAGAGCATCGTGCTCGGCCTGACCATTGCCGGCATCATCCTTTCCACCCTGCATCAGGGGGCGCTGGGGGCGTTGTTCACCTATGCCCCGGGCAAGGTGCATCCGCTCTGGTATTCCTCGCCCTTTCAATGGCTGCATTTTTTCGTTTCCGCGGTGTTTGCCGGGTTGTCCATGCTCATTGTGGTCAGCACCCTCACTAAATGGTTCATGCGCTGGCGGTGTGATGAAAATTATCTGAACAACCTGAGCAAGTTGACCCTGGGCCTGGCCAAGGGCGCTTCCATGGCCTTGATCACCTATCTGGTCATCAAGATCATCGGCATCGCCCATGATAACAACTGGGCGTATCTGCTCACCGGCTGGGGGCAGTGGTACATGTTCGAGATATTGGTGGGCGTTATTCTGCCGCTGATTTTCTACACCATGGCCGTGCGGAACAGCAACGCCTCCCTGGCCCGTTTCGCCGCCATTCTTGCGGTGTTTGGTATCGCCTTGAACCGGTTGAATACGGCGCTCATTGCCTTCAACTGGCAGCTGTATCGGGAAATCCCCCATTGGCGCGAACTGGTGATAGTCATCACTGTTTATGCCACATATATCGTGGTCTACCGGGCGGTTCTGGCCAGGATGCCGATTCTCTATACCTGGAAGGAAAAGAAGTAAGACAAGGTCAGTGATGAAAAAAGGCAGGGCCGGAACCCCGGCCCTGCCGCAACTCCGGACTGAGAGAAATGGCATTTCCTTTGAAGAAAACAATCCATGCCACCGCAGTCTCGGTTTCTTTGATTCTTGTGGCCCTGTTGTGTCTGGGTATCAGGCAGTACCAACTGTACCGCAATCATGTCGAGGTCAGCCAGCAGACCGAAAAACTCATCTTTCAGTTCTCCATCATCCGGGAACATGTGACCGAAAACCTGCTGGAAGGCCAGTATGCCGGTCTGGCCTCGGTGGGCACGGAGCTGGAGGAGCTCAACCGCAATCTGGCTTCTGTTATCGGAAACCGGTTCATAGACGATCATTATAAGCTCACCCTGGCAAACGCCATTGACCTGCCCGGCCTCGTTCTGCTGGTGCAAAAAATCAGCGCAGGTCCGGTCAGACCTGAACATCTGCGGCAACTCAATACGGAAATGCGCACCCTGGGAGAACGGCTCATGCTCTTCGACCGGGTGCTGGTCGAGCATGGCAAGCGCGAGCTGATCAGCTTTCAGAATGTGGTGATCGGCGCCTTGGCCATGGTGGTCAGCCTGATCATTGTCCTGCTCCTTTTTTTTCAGAGGCGGCTGATTGCCCCCTTGCTGGATCTTGTTCAACAGGTGAAGGAGGTGGCAGCAGGCTCCCGGCCCGGTCTGTCCATTGCCGGGAGAAGCGGGGAGATCTCCGAGCTGGCCTATTCCTTCCACGATCTTTTGATGGCCCGCGATATCACGGCCCAGGGCTTGGCAAAGTTTCAGCGGGTGGCCTCGGCGGTTAAAGGCGCGCAGCTGGCGATATCCAGAGCGAGAAACAGGACGTCCCTGTTCAAGGAGGTGTGCCGGGCGTTGCTCGCCAACCACGAGTATTGCCTGGTCTGGATAGGCCAGGCCGACGAGGCCGGGGAGATCATGCCGGTGACCGCGGATGGCGCGACATCCATGAGCAACAAGGAATGCGAAGCCTGCATGGCTGTACTTCTCACCGAGGCGGAGGAAAAGGGGCTTGAGCACAATCCGGCGGCCCTGGCCCTGCGTTCCAAGGCGCCGGTGGTGAGAATGGATATCCTGAACGGGATTCCCAAGGGGTTGCTCAAGGGAACCCCCCTGGCCGATGGACAGGCGGCCTGCGCCGCTTTGCCGATTGTTTGGCAGAACACCGCGTACGGCGTGCTTTCCATCTATGCCCTCTCTTCTTCGGATTTTGACACCAAGGAAATGGAGCTGCTTGAAGGACTGGCCGGCGATCTCGGCCTGGCGCTGCACACCATTGAAGGGCAGCAGCATCTGGTCAGCAGGGAGAATCTGCATGCGCAGCTTTTTGAGGCCATGGGGGTAATTCAAGTGATCGTCTCCCCGTCCGGGGCTATCCTTGGCGCGAACTCGATTTTTGCAAGACTGGCAGGCTGCGATGCCGATCAGCTCCCGGGCCGGGGTTGGCGTGATTTTTTGGCTCCGGTTCAGCCGGATCTGGCCAGTGACGGTGGTGGGTTGCTCGAAAAACTGCGTTCTGCCGAGGGCGCCCATCTGGTGTTTTCCGGGGGTGCGCACACCCAGCGCTTTTTGTGCCGGGCCGTCTCTGACCGGGAGATGGGCGGGGAACCGGAACGGTTGATTCTGGTGGGATATCCCCTGGTCAAGCAGGAAGGTGTCGGCGGTCACGAAGCGGGGTTGCGCTTGGAAATGATCGCCTCCCTGGCCAGCGGCGTGTCGCACGAGGTGAGCGATCTCAGCAACGGTCTGATCAACTATGCCCAGGTGCTGGCCGACGAGGAGCAGTTCAAGAACCCAGGCCAGCCGGAAAACGAACTGGTGGTCAAGATCATCGAGGCAGGCGAACGCATTGCGGAGATAGTCCGCAAGTTCATTTTCTATGGTCACGAAGAGGGTGACCCGGTGGCGGGGGAGTTTCTGCCCGTGGCCGCCGTGCTGGAGGATGCCTTGCTGCTCATCGGCTATCACCTGAAAAGCGAGGGCATCGGGTTGGAGACCGATCTGGAGGCTGTGCCGCCGGTGGTGCCGGTGCATGCCCAGCATATGCAGCAGGTTTTCTTGAACGTTCTGGGCAGCATCCGGACTGCTCTGGCCGAGAGGCTGGCAGGGCGGGACCCGCGGAAGAAACTCAGCATTACCACGCAGACCATGGCGGAGAATGGTCAGGGGCGGGTATTTACGATCAGCATCAAGGAGTTCGGCGCGGTGATTCCGCCGGACATGCCTGATTCCGGGCAAGGCCCGTCGTCATCTTCCCGAAGATGGGGGCGGATGTTTGCTGACTGCCGCCGGATTGTCGAGGAGCACGGCGGTCTTATGGTGGTCAGTGGGGAAGAAGGAAAACATAGCACGATAACGTTCAGTTTCCCCTTGAAGGGTGAGTGAACCCGGTTTGCACACTTTAGAGAGAATAAGAAGGATTGCCCATGCGATGCCAACCCCACCCTTCGATCTACCGGATTTCCGCTGCGGCCGATATGCTGGCCCTGCATCCGCGCACCTTGCGCAACTACGAAAAAGCCGGGCTTGTCACCCCGAGCCGCAAGGGGAAATGGCGGTATTACAGCGCCGATGATATTGCCTGGATCAGGTGCCTTTTTGGCATGATCCACGGAGGGATCACCATCGCCGCCATCGGCAAGCTGCTGCACTATGCGCCTTGCTGGGAGGTTGCCGAGTGCACAGGGGAAAAACGCGCGCAATGCCCGGTGTATCTGCGGCGCGGCAGGGAGTCCCGCTGAAGGTCAGGGGAACTCCCTGCTCATTGCCGTAACAGAACCCAGCGGCACCAACGGTCGTTTCGCCTCCGTTCCAGAAAGTTGATCCCCTTCTGCGGCAGGGCTGCCAATAAGTCCTCTTCCATGCCGGAGATGAAACCGGAGAGCAGGTAGAGCCGTGCCTGCCAGAAATCAGGGTTCTCGAAAAGCTCAAGCATCAACCCTTTATAGAGATTGGCCATCACCAGGTCCACCTTGGTGTCCGGGCATTGGCGGCGGAGGTCGGCTTCGAGCACCGTGACCCGATCCTCCACTCCATTGGCGTGGCAGTTGGCGCGGGCCACCTCGCAGGCCAGCCGGTTGTTGTCGCAGGCGGTAATCCGGCCCACTCCTTGTTTGGCCGCGGCAATGGCTAACAGCCCGGTGCCGCACCCCAGATCCAGGGCGGTGTTGATGGTAATTTCCGGACTGGCGGCGTACTTGAGCAGCCCTTCCAGGCAGAGGCGGGTGGAGGGGTGGAAGCCGCTCCCGAAGATGACGCTTGGGTCAAGCACGATATCCGCCGCTGTCTGTTCCCAGACCGGCGCTACGGTCAGACCGCCCACCGTGAATGCTCCGATTTCCCTGCCCGCTTCCCAATCCGTATAATCCAGGTCCGCCTCATAGATAACCGTGGCCCCAGAGGCCTCGCAGAGACTTTTGACCAGCCGTTCCTTGGGCCGGTGGAAAAAGAGGATGGCGGTATCGTCCTCGATCCAGGTGCCGATGAGATCCGGGTCGTCGATGGCCGGGAGATCCTTGAGGTCGAGATGATAGGTGTAGAGGCGGCTGTAATTGGTATAGGGGGGGCGGAGCATGGGCGAAATCCGGGTCAGGGGGCAAGGGAAGGCCGACGCTCGTCTGGCGAGGTGGCGGTTTGTTGGAGATACTCTCTGGCGGTCTGGCTAAGGTGCTGAGCCAGGGCGATCGCCTCCGCTGTTTTTACGGTGGCATCGGTCATGCCTGGATCGTTGGGAGTTGCTCCGGACCCAGGCTTGGCCGTGGTGGGGTCTTGGGCGGAACTGGTGGTGCCGGGCAGGGTGACCGGGATGCCGTTGATCAAGGCCTGCAAACCCCAGGGGGCGGCTTGGTCCGAGGAGAGGGTCAGGGCGAGATTCTCTACCAGATGGGTTTTGCCGGTCTGCGCATCGTCAAAAACAAGGCGGCTGTTTTTAAGGCTCATGGCCTTCCAGGAAAATCGCAGCGGGAGTACCGGCATGGTGGGCAGAAGATCGTCCATGATCTGGCCGAGGTTGTAGCCGCCATCCTTCTGGCGGACCAGATGCAGAAAGAAGTGCTCAGCGCTCAGATTGCAGGCAACCTCGCCATCCAGCAGCCGTTTCGGGTCAAGGGCAATGGAGATCTTCCCGGCGGAGAGCAGGGGGTCCACCGGATCATCGGGCAGGGAAAGTTCCGGCCCGACAATGAGCTGGCGCAGGGTCATGGTGCCGTTGAGCGGGTTGAATTCAGCCCGGGCAATGGTTGCCGGGCGGTTCAGGGCGGAGGTGAGCTGTTTTGGCAGAATGGAGGTGGCCAGATAGGGCACCAGCAGAGGGCTGCCGACCCCCAGGAGGATGGCCATCCCGAGCAGAAACCCCACGATTCGCTTCAGCCAGGTCCAGAGAAAAAAATTTTCCGGCTGCCGGGGCAGATGCACCCCATACAGGGAGCTGTTTGCCTGCTTGCCATCGCGGATGGGGATGGAGCCGATTCTGTCTTTGGGTTTTGGCGTATCGGTAATGCGTATCATCATTCGACCAGAGGGCAGTTGCCCGGCGTATGAGGTCAGTGCTTGGCAGGAGCAGGAAGGAATGCTAAGATGCCAAGTCTAAGGGAAAACAAAAACAAAAAAAAACAGCCATTTTTTTCGACACGATACCACAAGTAGATTGGGGAATTCAACGTGCTTACTTTTTTACGAGGCATTCTGGTCCTGGTGCTTGCTCCCATGCTCACCGGGATGGTCAGCATCGCGGCCATCATCATGATTCTCGTCTTCCGGCGGTCGGCGGCGGATGTGCAGTTCCTGCCCCGCGGCCTGGGCAGGATTGTTGCCCGGCTGAGCGGGGTTTCGGTCAGCATGACCGGCGCTGCTCTTCTTGAGCAGGGGAGGCCCTACATTTTTGCCGCCAATCATCAGAGCCAGTTCGACATCTTTGCGCTCCAGGGCTATCTGGGCTGCGATTTCCGCTGGCTGGCCAAGCTGGAGCTCTTCAAGATTCCCATATTCGGCAAGGCCATGCATCTGGCCGGGTATATCCCGGTGGACCGGGCGCATGGCCGCAAGGCGCTGAAAAGTCTGGACGAGGCGGCCC
>JBAZSA010000058.1:0-14311 GCA_041662645.1 Desulfurivibrionaceae bacterium | reverse complement strand
CCTGGCCACGCTCCATGACGTTCTGGCGGTGCTCGGTCTCATCTGGCTGCTCAACATGGAGATCACCCTGCTCACCGTCACCGCGCTCCTGACCCTGGCAGGGTATTCCTTAAACGACACGGTCATCATCTTCGACCGGATCCGTGAAAACCAGCGCAAGAGCGAAGACCCGGAAAACATCACCGACGCCCTGATCAACACCAGCACCAACGAGGTGTTGAGCCGCTCCATCGTCACCTCGCTCACCGTGTTTCTGGTTCTCGTTGCCCTCTACGCCCTGGGCGGCTCGGTAATCCACGATTTTTCCTTTGCCCTGCTGGTGGGGGTCATGGTGGGCACCTACTCCTCGGTCTTCGTGGCCAGCCCGCTGCTCACCCTCTGGCACCGGGGCAAAACCGCGTAGCCCATGCGCCCCGATCTCGCCCCAGAGCATGTCCGTCCCCTGACCCCGGACGAGACCTTCCGGTTCAGCTGCCATCCCGGCGTTGCCTGCTTTACCGACTGCTGCCGGCAACTGGACCTTGCCCTCAGCCCCTACGATGTGCTCCGGTTGAGCAAACATCTGGGCCTTGCCCCCTCGGCCTTTCTTGACCGGTACGCGCTCGTCGAGCAGGCAGAGGACGGCGGCTTTCCTCTGGTTTTCCTGGGCATGGTGGATGACGGCCGGGCAAGCTGCCCGTTTGTAACCGCCTCCGGCTGCAGCGTCTATGCTGACCGTCCCGGCGCCTGCCGGACCTATCCCCTGGGACGCGGGGCCTTCACCACCCCGGACGGCACCCGGCACGAGATGCATGTCCTCCTCACCGAACCCCACTGCAAAGGGTTCAGCGAGGACGATCAACAAGACATCGCTGCCTGGCAAAAAGATCAGGATCTGGCCTTGTACAACGCCATAAACGATGAGCTGCTGCCCATCCTCCACCATCCCCGCCTCAAAGCTGGTCATCAGCCGGAACCGCGGGAGGTGGAGATATTCCTCTCCCTGTACACCCTGGATACTTTCAGGAACCTGCTCCTCGACGGCAATATCGCCCTGCCCATATCCGTTACGGATAGGGAACTAAAAGAAGTTGCCACGGCAGATCTTGCCCTGCTCCGTCTCGGCATCAGGTGGTTGAACCATGTCCTCTCCCAGCACTGACAATAACCTAGCCTGCCTCTCTTCCCGGCAGCTGCAAGGCGAACCGCCCCTGGGCCGGGAGCTTACCGAACGGCTGCTGGCCATTTCCCACGAATACTGCCAGGCCGAAGGCGGCTGCCACGGCCCGGACCACACCGAACGGGTGCACAACCTGGCCCTCCACATCGGCCGGCTGATGAACGCACGCCTGGATATCTTGAGCGCCGCGGCCCTGCTCCACGACATCGGCCGCAGCCACGAAATGCTGTCCAGAGGTAAGATCTGCCATGCCACCAAGGGCGCGGAGATGTCCCGCACCATTCTCAAGGGTCTGGAATTTTCCCAGGAAATGCAGGACGCAATCATTCACTGCATCGAAGCGCACCGCTACCGCAACAACAAGATTCCGGAAACACTGGAAGCCAAGATCCTTTTTGACGCGGACAAGCTCGACTCCATCGGCGCCATCGGCATTGGCCGGGCCTTTCTCTTTGCCGGCCAGGTCGGAGCCCGGCTGCACAACCGGGGGGTGGACGTGACGAAAACCAGATCCTACTCCACCGAAGACACGGCCTATCGGGAATTCCTGGTAAAACTCTGCAAGATCAAGGACAAGATGCTCACCCCGGAAGGAAAACGGCTGGCTGCCGAGCGGCATGAGTTCATGGAGATCTTTTTCAAACGCTTGGACAAGGAAATTCACGGCAGCCCCCCAACCAACCCCAACACCCCGCAATAGCCCTGGCCCGCCCGTGAACACCACCCAACGTCTCGCCATCATCATCAAAGACCTGCGGAGAGCCGTCCTGGCTATGGGGCTAGCCCTGCTCTTGGGCTGCCTTGGCTTCTACAGCATCTCCCGTCAGCTGCTGACCGTAATCCAGAGCCATCTCCATCAAAAACTCGCCTTCTTCACGGTGGCCGAACCCTTTCTCGCCCATGTCACCGTCTCCCTGGCCATGACCCTGTTCACCATCATGCCCATGCTCAGCTACTTTCTCTGGCGCGCTTTGGCCAAGCCCTTTAGCCTGTCCCGCTCCCTGGTCTTCTGGTTCGTGGTCTTCTCCTGTTTCCTGTTCTACAGCGGAGCCGCCTTCTGCTACTTCATCACCCTGCCTTTTGGCATCAATTTCCTCTTGGATTTCCAGACGGAACAGCTCCGGCCGGTTATCTCCATCAGCGAATTTGTTTCTTTTGTCTCGATTTTTGTTCTCGCCTTCGGGGTGATCTTTGAGCTGCCCATCTTCATGATCTTCATGGCCAAGATAAAAATCCTGCCCAGATCGTTCTTTGAAAAAAACCGCCGCTACGCCGCCCTGGTCATCAGCGTTATCGCCGCCCTCCTTACCCCGACCCCTGATATCTTCAACATGCTGCTCATGGGCGTGCCCCTCTACATGCTGTACGAGGTGGGGATCATTGTGCTGAAGCTGCTGCGGATCGCGTAGGCCACAAACAGTCCAGCCAGCGCCGCTGAATTCAAACGATTGAGGTGCTCACATGAATACAATTCCTAAAACTGTGCTGACGCTTTTCTTGGTGCTTATCCTATTGAACCCCGCCGAAGCCGCCCCGGAAAACGCTGCCGAATCAACCGCGAGCAGCAGCGAACCCGGCGTAGCTGTCAAGGTAGGGAAAGCAATCGAACACGGCGCCCGGGCTACTGCCAGCTGGATCGAGCATGGGGTAAAAACAGTAGCCAGCGGGGTGGAACGCGGAGCGGCGGCTACCGCCAACGGAATCAAACATGGCGTCAAGACAGCAGCCCACGGAGTCGAGCGGGGCGCGAAGGCAACGGAAAATGCGGCCAGCCGCGTTGCCAACGGAATTGACAAGTCGCCCGCAAACAGCAAGGAGTAAAATCAGAGTTTCAGATATTCACACCCATTTGGGAAGATATCGACCGTTTCCTCTTCGCACCCCTTTTGCCGCATGCGCAACTCGCCGATTGCATGAACTGCGCATATATGCTATCTAACAGAAATAATAAGAGAAAAAATTAGTCAAATCCCAGGCTCAATCGGGAAAAACCATTTTGCAATGGGTGGCCATGCTAGCGAACCTTTCAGAGAATGACCGGAAGAAAGTGCTGCTGTACAGCGTGCTCATTGTCACAGTGGTCGGGGTCTGGTCTATATTCGGACCATACGGGGCATTGAAGTATTACGGAGTTGCAAACGAGTTGAACGAGATTTCGACCCAGAACGAACAGCTGCGCGAGGCCAATACCGCCTTGCGGCAGGAAATCAACAAGCTGAAAAAAGACCCGGTTTATCTGGAAGAAGTGGCGCGCCGGCAATTCGGCCTCATTAAGAAGAATGAGGTTATCTACGAATTCCCCGAGAAGAAGAAGCGGCACGAATAGGGACTCTACCTCCCCCAGTCTCTTACCCTGCCATATCCCGCACAATCCACTGCACCGCCGCATAGAGATCCTCCGCAACATACGCCGGTTGCACGGACTGCGCCGGGCCGATGTACTCATAATCCCCCCGCCCATAGCCGGTGAGCACCAGAACTCCCTTGGCCTGCACCGCCGCAGCAGCCTTGAGATCCGACCAGCGGTCGCCCACCACGTAGGATCGTTCAAGATCAAGATCCAGCTCTGCAGCCGCCTGGAGAAACAGCCCCGGCTTTGGCTTCCGGCAGTCGCAGGCGAGGCGGAAGCGCTCTTCCTTGGCCTCGGGATGATGGGGACAGTAATAAATCCCATCCACATGCGCTCCGGCCTCGGCCAGCGAGTTGTTCATCTTGGCATGCACCTCTCCGATCAGGCTTTCTGGGAAATAGCCCCTAGCCAGACCGGATTGGTTGGAGACCACCACCACCGGAATGCCCTGTTCGTTAAGCAGGCGGATTCCGGCCGCAGCCCGCGGCAGCATGACAAACCGGGAAATATGGTTGATGTAGCCCATCTGTTCGTTGATGGTGCCATCCCTGTCGAGAAACACGGCCGGTCGCATACTCATCCCTCCTTGGCTTCCAGAAGCCTGCAGGTTGCCGCGTACACCTCGTCCACCCCGATCTCCAGCATGCAGGCGAAATCGTTTTGGGGGCAATGGGTTTTCAGGCACGGGCTGCAGGGCAGATTTTTGTTCACCACCTCCACCTTGGGGGAGAATGGCCCGGTGGCCACGCTGTCGGTGGAGCCGAAGATGGCGACCAGCGGGGTTTTCTGGGCGGCAGCCACATGCATCAAACCCGAATCGTTGGTGACAAAGGCATCGCACATCCCGATCAGGGCCATGGCCTGGGCCAGAGTGGTCTTGCCCGTGAGATCATGCACCTGCCCAGGTGCTGCCGCGCCGATCTCCGCGGCGGCCTCGTTATCCGCAGAGGTGCCAAAAACCAGCAGGGTGGCGCCCAGCTTCTCGGCCAACTGCTTGGCCAACCCGGCATACCTCTCTGCTGGCCAGCGCTTGGCCGGGCCATAGGCAGCTCCTGGATTCAAGCCCACCACCGGCTTTTTCGCCTTGGCCGCCAAGAAATCCCTGGCCCAGGCATTGGCGGAATCCGGCAAGGCAAGGAACAGCTCCTGGGGGGAGCACATCAGGCCAAGATCCTTGAGCATCTCCTGGTAATAATAGACCTGATGCCGAGTCCTGGTGCTTTTTTTAATGGTGACTCCATGGCTCAACAACAACCCGCGGCCATCTCTCCGGTACCCGGCCCGGACCGGTATTCCGGCGAGCAGGGCAAGCATTGCGGCGGAAAAGGCATTCTGCAACAGGATGGCCAGATCAAAGCGCTGGACAGCAAGCTCGCGCCCCAGCCGCCACATCCCGGCCAATCCCTTATGCCTGCCCTTTTTCTCATAGAGCATGACCCGGTCCACATGGGGACTGGCCACGAAGATATCCGCCACCCAAGGGTAGGCCAAAATGGTTATCTCGGCGGCAGGGAAATTTTCCCGGATGGTCCGCACCGCCGGGGTGGTCATGATGGCGTCGCCGATCCAGTTGGTGGAGCGGATCAGGATCTTTTTGGGGGAAAGCTGACTGATTGTTTTCGTCATACCTGTTCTTGGCCTGTTCCAGGGATATGTTGCCTGAAGTAAAGAGGGACCTTTGCGTTTTTTCCCGGAAGCGTCAAGTTTTTTTTATACCAGGAGACAAGAAGGATTTACAGATGTTCAGCAAACGCCATCGCCATTCAAAGCGGAAACTCGACAAGCGCCCACAGTGCTTGTTCCCTCGGCCCATGGGCGTTTCCCGGCTTGAACCGACCGCGCGCGGAGGGCAGCAGAACGCGTTGCCGTACTAAAAGATTTCCAAGGCCTCTACGCTCCGCAACCCGACTTTATGAGCCTGGGCAGGGGGGTGCACATGTCAGCCCTCCACTGAGTTCACGAACGCCTTTTTATCCCGCGTTTTCTGCCGGTTTTTCTGTCACCTTAACTCCCAGGTAGGTTCCGGAGCTTATCCCCATCAGAACGAGAAGGGAAGAATTGAACTCCGGCATGGTCAAGTATGCAGTTACCTGTCGCACAAATACCGCGACCAATACGATTGTCCAGGCAAAGATCTGGAACCGGTGAAAACTGACTCCGTAGTCGTCTGAAACGATATCCTTTATGAAACCCTGCGATTGTTTCGCAGGTCTCGACCTGTTCGTATCGATAGCCACCCCTCCGATCCCAGTGCCTGCACTGATGCCCATCAGAAGAACAAGCGTGTCGGAAATCGTGTTAAAGCTGTGCCTTACGACATAGAGCAGCAGCCATGCCGTCATGATGGCGAAAAACCAGACGGCCATCTGCACGAGCGCGAGGCTGTAAGGCTTTCTCCCAACCTCGGGATTCGGACCGACATCGCGAAGGATGTTGGTCTTTGCGGCAAGGAGCAGGAAAAGAAGAATAAGCGCCACGATGATAACGATGCTGACGGTGAACCATGTCTTATTTACCAAAATAAGGGTGAATGATTTTTCCTTCTCCACCAAGGTCGGGATCGGCGTTTGATCTTCGAGCCCCACGCTGACTGAAACCTTGCGGCTGAAAAACTGCCCGGTCTTGCGCGAGGAGATAAAATTATCCCACAGCGCAATCGGGGCGGCAGTGTGGCCGATGAAAAAACGCAGGTCGTCTTTGTCGCTGTTGATAACATATGATTGGGGATACACCTCCTTCAACGGCATTCGATCAAAAAAAAGAATGATATTTTTGTTATTTTGCCGCGCCTCATCAATCAGTTCGTCGCCATTAACGATTGTCACGCAGATCTCTTCCGCAAGCCCTGCCGAATCCGCGTGGCCGGTGTAGCCGGAAACGACGGAGAGGACGTAGGGTTTGCTCTGGTCCAGCGGCATGGCATGCAAGGAAGGAGCAACTGCCAGTAATCCCGTAAAAACAGTCAAGACGCTGAATCCTTTAATGAATTTGAATGCACGCGACTTCATGGAGCCACTCCTTCCCTGTTTGATAATTCCGGACACCACAACAGGCAAACTTGAGACGAAAAATTACGGCAAATCAGAGACAAAGGATCAGTAAGAAGTAAATACGGTGATTGTGAATAGCAGGGCAAAAAGACAAGGCCAGAAACAGAGTCTTGGGATCAAATTTTCCTGGTACTGGATCAGATGAATATTCGCGTTCGCAGAATATAAAACCGATTTCACGAGACCAGCAGGATGATGAAATACGTAAGAAAGAAAAAATATTCCAAGTAAAAAACCTGTTCCACCACAATCGTTCGCCTGATGTTGACATGACTGAAAACTATAACCAAAAACATCGAAGCGCAGATATTGAGTACCCTACCGCTTCCGGCCTGCATGACGCTCAGATGCTGTTCATCTTTGCTCGTGAGCATAAGAAGCGTAAAAAGGAGAATCGTCACGATTATGAGAGCAGTCAGGTTGGAAATAAAGGCGTCGGTAAAATTCCGTTTAATCTCGAAGCTGAAGCATAATGACGGAAACCTGTCTTTATTCAACGGTCGTTCCAAGCCGAAATTGGTATTGTAGATATTTTCCCGCAACTCAAAAAAACTGCGCTCAATCTTCCAGCCCGGCAGAGTCAAGCCCTTCTGGAGTCCGGGAAGCGCGGTCGGATTTACGAAATTATACGCAACAAGATCCGGAACCAGAAAAACGTTATGGCTCAGATCCTTGTGCAATATTTGGAGGCTTAATTTGTCCTGTTCAAGCGGATATTTCAAATGGTCTATCTGCTGTGGAACCGTGCAATTCACATTCCAGCGTATGATTTCGAACCCCTTCTCCTTGGTGCTGTAATTTTCCTGTGTTGTCAGACTTGATGCTCCGCCTATCGTGAACCCGCGCCCCACCGCATCCTGTTCACCCAGCCGGTATTTTTGCCAGATGTAGCCGGAAACCATCAGTTCACTGGCAGAATTCAACGATGCGGATTCAATAAAGATACCGGTCGGGATGTACACCGGGGCCTCGGTATGCCTGTCCGATGCTGCCCGGGTATACGAGTTCATGATCCGGGTCAACGCCGCTTTGTCGTTGATCCGGACACCTTCACTCCTGCTTATGGAATTATGGGAAAGTGAAATCTTCCACAAGACGCCGATACCCGCCGCAAAAAAGATCGCAATCGTCGCCGACGCAGCCCATAAGCGCGTCCGGTTACCGCTGCATACCCCGTACAAAAGCGCGGCCACCGAGGAGAAAAAGATCACCAGAGCGGTAATGACCTGTATGAGTTGGCGTCGTAACAGATCAACATCCCAAGGCAGATCATCCTTGACAAAGGTATTCTGCATGGACCAGCCGGTGGACGGTATGGGCGCGTAGATCAGCCAGGACTCAAGTCCGGTGCTTACGCTCCGGTGATCGAGCACACCCGAGCCGCGTTTGCCTGCCTGTTCAGCCAGGATCAGCCTGTCCCGGTCGTTCTGCTCTTGTGAAATTTGCCTCAGCTTTTTGCGCAAGACCACCAGGTCGGTGTCCGGGTGGTAAAGGTATGCCCCTTCTTGCGAAACAAGCGCCCCGAAGCCTGTCGGCCCCAGGTCCAAAGATTCGATGATCCGTCCGATCTCCTCTATCGAAATGGTGATGGTTACAACACCCCTTGCGGAGCGCCGGCCGGCAGCCTCATCCACCCCGCCATGGAAAGGGACGGAATATGCGACCAGAAGAGAGCTGGAGGCTTCGCCGTAAAATGGTTGCGACCACCGCGGACCATTGTCGATTGAGGCGCCGAACCAGTCGTATTCAGGCTTGGTGTAATCGTATATCGTGTCGAGTTGAATCCGCTCGATACGGCCATTCTTCCTCGCATGCAGCACCGAGTAGAGTCTGCGGCCCGGATCAAAAGCATACGGTTTGTAAGACAGAGCGGCACTAAGAAAATGCGGATGACGCTCCAAAAGCTCCCGAAGCCTTATTGGTGCGGCTTTGTGGGCCAATTCTCCGCGACTCAATTGGTCCGCGATCGAATTGGCGTTGTCAATTACTTCGCGGGCGACCCGGTCAACTGATCTGGTCGCCTGAAGGGTCAGGGAGGTGAGGCGGCTCTTGGCCGACTCCATCACCCCCCGTTTGTACGTCAGATGACGGGCAAGCAAAATAATGCCTGCCACAAAGCTGACCGCCGCGACCAGCAACAGCAAGGAAAAGATGATGCGTTTCGTCAGTTCTTGCTGCATTTCCGGCGGCCGGATATTATTTGGGATAGATATCGAGGGTCACGTCTAGCCCTATGCTTTGCTTGATAATATTGGCCGCTTCTGTCATTTTTTCAACGACCTCCTCTTTGGTTACCGTTCCTTCCCTGATTTCATCAATCCTGCCAAAACGGCCTGATCTATTTGAGAGCTCCCATTTGCCGGAGCTCTTGTTGAATCGGAGTTCTCCCCCGACATAGGCCGAGCCAGCATAGCATGACGATGAGCCATCATCCGCGAACCATGCGGCAAGCGTCGGATGGCCGCCGCTCCCATCCTTTTCAAAAAACTTTTTATTCTCTTCAAAATATTCTTTCATTTCTTCCAGGGTATCATGGAGTGAAGGATCAAAGGCTTCGGGGAATCTCCACGGTTCCTCAATGCCGACGATAACCTTGCCGTCCTCCCGTAAGACCCATAAAAAAACCACATCCTTGAACGCTTCAATCTCCTTGATCTGGGTGAATTCCTCCGGATTGGCCAAAATGTCTATCCAGACGGGGTTGATCATGGTCAGTTCACTTGTTTTCACTCTTCTTGGCATAATAGGGTTCATGATATCATCCTCACATTGCATGTGGCTTGGAGCCACGGATTGTTGTTCGCGCCTATAACGGGTTACAATTACTGATAATCGGCTTTATATATTGATTGCTTGTGTGCTGTTCGCTCCAACTACTCCAGGCGGTGTATCAACGGCGCTCAGCGCATGAGTAATGCCATTTTCGTGAAAGTGGCGACTGTGGAAAATCCAGTTTACTCCGTCGTAGGCTAGAAAGTTGGTGACCGCGCGTATTTGAGGGGCACCGTTTACATCGTTGTGATTCCAGGGGTAATTGTGGGGATTGTAGTCTGCCACATTAATCCCGCCCGGCATCATCCCCCCGGGAGGAGGTGCTCCGGCATACGCCGCGAACTGAACGGTAAAGCCGGCCGCAACCCAGGCAGCCAAGGTCGCCAACCTCCTGTCGTGATATAGCCTCAAATGACCGGCCGCTAGCGCAGGGATGGCATACCCGCCTGCAAGGGCAGGGACGGCAGTGACAACCACGAACCCGCAACCGTTCATGGCGCCTGTGAAAACCACCGTGGGCGCGCCCATAGCAGGGGCTGCTGAAAAATCGCAATAAGATATCTCGTCGTAACGGCCGGCGTGCGCACCCTGGCTGGTATTGCACCATTTCGCAACAACCACCTCGACTCCGAATAGAGCGATGGGGTTCTCCATTCGGAGCTTCGGGATGTTGTCTCCCATTGCGTCCCGGATGGAAAAATTGTACGTAGCGTCGTCTACGTTCTGCCAATTTGGAGGAGCGTACACCACGTCGACCTGTTGTACTCCAATGGCATTTGCTGCTAAAAAGACGGTGGGATTTGCCAGAAATGCATTTCCTCGTTCAGGCATTTCTATCCTCCTTTCTGTTCTTTAGTGTCCATTTGCTAATATAAAGTCTCACATCAAGGCAGCGAAAAGCAGATCGCCGAGGATCGAGGAGCACCGTTTTTTTGCTGTCTGCTGATGTGATTGTTATGTTTTAATATCTCGAATTAGCTCCAGCTAAACCGATAGAATTTGCTCTACTACCTGTCTAGATAGTATTATTGCACTGTCGTTCATATTCCACGAATTTACCACTTCAGCATCGCTTCCCAATCCATGGCACTTGGGAAGAGTTGTATATGCTTCGCTGCCCTGATTGTAGGTGTAAGACTCACCCGACGAAAGTGAGCATTTTTTCATCAACAACAGCCTATATTCGTCAATCTTCGTATGAATGGTATCCTGGGCAAAGCATACGGATGCATAGAGTGCTGTCGCATACTTGATATTAGTATTGTAATTGTCGCTCTCAAGATTAAAACCATCGCCGCCTGTGTATTCGTTTCCATGATTACAGCGGATAGCCAGTTCTTCTTGTTCAACGATCGGTCCCAGCCGGGCAAGTTCCTGGGTTGTAATAATGCGATCAGCCTCATCTTGACTTAAGTAGCTCATTTCATTTCTCCTATTTATTTGAGGTGAATTACAGGGACAGTATATGGAATTCAAATAAATGCAGGACAACGATAGAGTATTTGCCCGGCCTGCCCAGCTTTATGGGCAATTAAGAGCAGGATCGTTACAAAGGTCGATATAGGAGGTTGCGATGGCCGGCGTAATCCGTCCCAGTGCCTGGGCCTGCACAAAAGACGCTTGGCAGCCATAGGTTTGCGGTACTGCATTGAAGCGCGCGACGTAATTTTGCACATTCACGTTGCAAATATTCACTGGTTGAGCGACGCCAAGGGTCAAAGCATTAGGCCAAGCGCCCGCCAATACTGAAGCACCCTCGCATACACCGGTGGTGCGAACCGTAATGTGCAGCGGCGTTGTTCTATTGAAAGTGCTATGCACGTCAGGGTTCGCATCCGTCAGCCCACAGACCCATAGATTCTGTGTTCCAGGGCTTAAGGTCCTGCATAAGCCTGTCACGGCGGCATTACCATAGAGCGTGAGCGCTTCGCAGGTGGTGACAGCAAAAGCCGGGCTCGCTGCCAAAAACGAAAGGCCAAAACCGATGATGAGCATGCGGGCGTGCCGTAATGACGTTGTAAGCATCGTGAGACTCCTCTTGGTTGGTTTATGTGATGTGCTGAGCAGATGTGCTAGCCTCGGCAAATTTTGAGCTTAAGAAAAACGAATTAAGATTTTGCCCGGTGATAACCCCACCTTTTTTTATGGTTCACGAGTAGCCAGAACACATATGGCGCCGGTCAATCCACTTTTCGCAGCCCCAGTCCAAACTGCGCGGCAAGATCATAGCTGATGCCGTGAACGACCCCCTTTCCTTCGGCGATGCAGAGCTTGCGCCTCCGCACGTCTTCGACGAACTTCGGGTTGGCTGCCTCGGCCCGCCGGTTCGCCACGATCCGCATCCTTGCCAGCTCGGTTTCTTCCGGCGAGGCTGATTGCGGCAATTTCCCGAAATCCGCCATAATCAACGCCTTGACACCGTCCGCAATGCTTCCGTTTTGGACGCAGATATCGAACATCAGCGCCCTGCCGCGCTCGGACCAGAGTCCATAATCCTGGCAGAGCCGAGTGCCTTTTTGGTAGTACGTTGCCGCCCCTCTCACCTCGATGGCCTGGAATTCCGGGGTGAGCCCAAGTGCCCTGAACATCTGTTTCCAGGGATCTGTTATGGTATGCTTGGCCTTGTCCTGAATCGAATCGGCAAAGGACAAAGCAGCCTCCTTACCTCCGTTGATTGCCTGCTGCAACGGGCCCAGGTTTTCAGCGAAAATCCCCGCGGCGATGTCCTGATGATTGGTGAACATCTCCTTCAGGAGTGTCTGGAGCGTCCCCTGCCCGAAATTCCACTGGAGTGCGCCAAAACTCATGCCCTGGCCGTCGAAATTTCCGGTCATCGTTGCGAAGCACTCCGGGGAAAACTTTCCGGTCTCGAAAGATCCGGTGAGCGCCAGGCAGCGCGAGTCCAGATCGCCGGACACCTCCTTGGCTGCTGAAGCTGGGGAGGGAAAGAGTTTCCCCCAGGTAGCGGGACCCACAATCCCGTCCGCCCCCAGCCCGGATTTGGTCTGAAAGTTTTTGAGCGCGGTCTCGGTTTGGGGGCCGAATACCCCGTCCGGCTCCCCCTGGTAGAAGCCCGCGTCTTTCAGCGCCTTCTGGATACGCGTCACATCATCTCCGGTTGAACCGTTTTTATATACCGCCATTGGCACACCTCCTCTGGTTTAGGTGGCATTCATCGAATCGGTCCCCCGTGTTGCACGGTTTCAGGCGACCATTACTCCACCTTGAACGTCTTGAACACCCCTTGCGTTTGCGCCAGGTGGTTGATCAGTCTGGCCGCACCTTCCGTAGGCTCCGAACCCTCCACGCGCAAAACCACATGGATGCTCCCCGCTTTGCTCTGCTTCCCTCCGGCCATATCGACAAAGATGTTCTTTTTCGAAGCTTCGCTTTCCTGCCGATCGTCTTCGGTACTGGCCTTATCCGCCTGTCCGGCCGACTCTTCCGTAAGCTGACCGAGATCCACGTCAAAGGTGATTTCGACATCCTTGATTTTCAGCATGTTCGAAGAAACAAGCGGCAGCAACGGCGCACGGTACATGTCTTCAGACCCCTCTTCAGCCTGGGGATGAATTGACGGCATTCTGACAACCAGGCTCTTGGGCCGGTTCTGGCTGTCAAAATATCCCAGCAGATTGGAAATCTGGTGCTGCTCGATACTGTCCTGGGCTTCAATGACGGCGCCCGCCAACGCCTCGATCAGATCGTTCAGCGGTATGTTGCTGGCCATGTGTTCTCCTTTTTTCAATTATTCTCCTGTCAAGGCGAACCGAGTAAACCAAACGGCTTACAGCCCCGATACGGAGCTATTTGCCAGACCGGCGCAATGTGCCTTTCTCCGATATTTTTGTTGAGGATTTGTCATCCAGGGAGGTCAGTTCGCAGGAGAGACTATTGTCTTCTTGTTTCCTCAATGAGAGCTTGCCCAATAACAACTTGTCACAGAACCCGCCCGTTGACTCGGTGATCGAATATTCCTGACCGTTGTCTCCGGAATTTTTCAAGAATTTGACAGTGAGAGTGCAACTGCGCGGAGTTTCGTATGTCAATGTCGACTTGCCGGTCTGCTGAAGGTTGAGATGCACCACTGCGCTATTTACTACCCCGGTCCACGAACCCTCAAAACCTTTGTCGAGACTAGGGGCGCTCCCGGCGGAACATCCCGACCCGAACGACGATACGGCGATAATGATCGCCAGAAGCGAAAGGGCCATGATTGTTCGTTTA
The DNA here is from genome assembly GCA_041662645.1 of Desulfurivibrionaceae bacterium. Classification (GTDB taxonomy): domain Bacteria; phylum Desulfobacterota; class Desulfobulbia; order Desulfobulbales; family Desulfurivibrionaceae; genus Thiovibrio. The sequence goes on along the minus strand of JBAZSA010000058.1, from coordinate 753 downwards.
ACAACGCTGTACGTGTTCATTTTTTCTCCTCATAAAGTTACTTGGAAAAAATTGCGCCCCACCATGAAGCATTTCCGCCGCGCATCAGGGTCTCGGCGTCCGCTTGCCCCACTATTTCCCTGACTCTTTGCGATTGTGCCGTCGTCATGGTGAATCGTTGCGATTGCCCTACGTTCCGCAGGAGATGTATTAATTTTGTAAATATCGATCGTTTTGCTTCGGGCGCCGAACAGCCCTTGCCCGCACCGCCATACCGGGGAATTTCCACAAGCAATTTGCCGTCTATCCTGACTTCGCCGGAGGGGTGGTCGGTTCCATGAAAAACAATTTGCATCCGTCGCCGGTTTTTGTGCCACCACCTTTTTTGATTGCGCGCCACTATCACCAGTGAATAGCGGTGGGATGCACCGGGAAGTCTTTTCTCTGTCAATTCGCATTCGAACTCCAGCGAAAGCATGGATATCCGCGGGCGGTGCTGTGCACGGAAACTTGAAACAGGCAAAGGCAACACCTCGTATGTGTCTCCATCCGCGCCATGCTGCGGAATGGCAAAGGTGAAGAAAGAAGAGCGCGACGCCCCACCGATCTCACCTGCCTCGGACATTCGGCGAATCGCCTCTTCGCGCCGTATTCGCAGCGAGTCCTGTGCAACGACCAAAGCCGACTGAAACGCCTGGAGCAGATCATCGAAGCTTCTCTTGCCCATGAAAACCCTCTCTCCGCATCAATCATCAAGCCAGATCGGAGAGAGGG
>JBAZSA010000057.1:0-14859 GCA_041662645.1 Desulfurivibrionaceae bacterium | reverse complement strand
TATTCGGGGATGCAATCCACCGGAATGCCACTGCGTCACATCCCATTTTTCGACAAGGACCAGCCCCGGCTGCTTCACCGATGTGCATCCTTGCATGAATTTTGCGTTTCTCAGATTTCAACCAAATTAACCTAATAGAGGGCAACTGAACGTGGGTGAGCTTAATATTATTTCAATGTTCCTGGGCGCCGGACTCACGGTCAAATTTGTCATGACCATGCTCCTGGGCTTCTCTCTGTACTCGTGGTTCATTGTTTTCCAGAAATTTTCCCTGTACAAAAAAGCGCGGATGGAAAGCGAGGAGTTCCTTGAAACCTTCTGGCAGAGTAAAAATCTTTCCGAAGCGGTCAGGTTCGCCAACAACCTCTCCTTGTGTCCCGAGGCAAACATTTTCCGGACCGGCTACCATGAGTTGCAAAAGCTCGGTAAAACAACCGCCACCTCCCGCGCCGGGGACGAAACATTGGAAACACGCCTTGCCGGCATGGAGCCCCTGAAGAGAGCGCTGCGCAAAGCGGAAAATCTCGAATCCGCCCGGCTGTCCGAGTCTCTCTCCTTCCTGGCCACCACCGGCAGCACCGCTCCCTTTATCGGTCTTTTCGGTACGGTGTGGGGCATCATGACTTCTTTCCATGAAATAGGCATGCGCGGATCAGCCTCGCTGGCCGTTGTGGCGCCCGGTGTCTCCGAGGCCCTGGTGGTAACGGCGGCAGGCCTTGCCGTGGCCATCCCCGCCGTGGTTTTCTACAACTATTACTCCAACCAAATGGCGGAGATCGAAAGCCGGATGCACAGTTTTTCCGTTGACTTTCTCAACCTCGTGGAACGAGATTTCATTTCCCGCCAGAGCTAACAAATCGTTGCGGCTCCTTATGCCGGTTACGATATTTCACCCTTATAATATTTTTTAAACAACGGTCTACAGGAATTCGCCATGGGTCCGGTCGAAGACGGCAACTGCAAAAAACGGCTTGTTTCGGATATCAACGTCACCCCCTTGGTTGACGTAATGCTCGTGCTGCTGATCATTTTCATGATCACCGCCCCCATGATGACCCAGGGTGTTGACATCAATCTGCCGGAAACAACCGCCAAGCCCCTGCAACAGGAAAAGACCCCCATCATTGTGACGATCACGAAAAAAGGGGAGTTCTTGCTCAACAACACCAAAGGTACCCAGGCCGCGATCAAGGAATCACTGGCCGCCATGGCCAAAAAAGGAACCAACGAGGCGGTCCTGCTCAGGGCGGACAAGGAAGTACCTTATGGGGTAGTGGTTTCTCTCATGTCTGATATCAAGGCCGTTGGCTTTGATAAACTTGGCATGATAACCCAGCCCGAAATCGATAAACCCAAAAGATAGCATACACCCGTGCCTTACCGTCTCCCGACATCAGAGCTGCCCGACAAACAATGGCAGAAATCGCTTTCTTTAACCATTGCCGTGCATGTCGGCTTTGTGCTCTTTGGTCTTTTTGCCCCAAGGCTCCTGCACTTCCAACGCAAAATACCAGAAGTGTATACGGTTAATCTTTTTTCCGTTGAGGATCTTGGCGGGCCAGCTCCGGCAGCCCCCCGGAAGGCTGCCGCTGCCCCCAAGGCTGAACCACAGCAGTCCCAGGTCACGCCCCCCCCACCGGCAAAACCCACCCCTCCGCAAAAAACACAGCCTGTGCCCGAACCGCCAGCGGTTGCCAAGGACGCCATCTCGCTGAAGCCGATAAAAACGAAGGAAAAAGCCGATATCGACAAGGTAAAGATGCTGCAGAACAAACTGCTCGCCGAAAACGCGGAAAAGCAGGCAAAGGATGCAGCGGAAAAAGCCAGGGCGGATGCGGACAAAAAGGCGAAAGGCGCAGTTGACAGCTTGAAAAAGGCGCTCATGGCAGGGCAGCAGTCCGCGGCTGGAGCGGCGGGAGCATCCCTGGGGGTGGCAAATCAAGCCGGCACCGGCTCGGGCAGTGGCTCAAGCGGCGGAATCGCGGTTGATGAAAATCTCCGGCGCTACCTCATTGCTGTAAACAGCCAAATTCAGGAACACTGGGTGTTGCCGGACCTGCAAAATTGGAAGTCAAACGTCGAGGCGATTGTCATTATCCGGGTCAGACGCGACGGCGTTGTGGTTGAAAGCACTTTTAAGAAGAAATCAGACAATGTGTTTTTCAATCAATTTGTTGAGAAAACCCTGAAACTTTCTTCCCCGCTCCCGCCATTCCCCATCGGCATCAATCAGTCAGAAATGGAAATCGGTCTGAAATTCAGGCCAGGAGAAGTCTTTTAATATGGATGCGTTCATGAAAAACAACTGCTCTCAAACAACTAAATACCACACTCCGAACCGCGCCTTGGCCATTCGCGCCCTGGGCATGGTCCTCGTTTGCCTTTCCCTGCTGATTGGCTCTTCCCGGCCGGCAAAGGCCATTGTCTACCTCGATATTACCTCTGCCAACTTCCGCAAGGTGAACATCGCGGTGCCATATTTTGTCGACAAAAAGCAACCGGGCGTCATGCACGATGGCGGCAAAAAGATGGCGGATCTCATGGGCCGGGCCTTGGCCTTCCACGGTTTTGTGGACATAATCGACCCCTCCACATACGGCGGCAGCCAAACCTGGGACTGGCCATCCCTTGGCACCGAGTTCACGGTCCTTGGCCAGTATGAAATGACCGCCAACGGCCTTGTCCTGGAACTCCGCCTCAACGAGATTCAATCAGGTCACATGATCCTGGGCAGGCGCTACCAGACCCCCATCAACATGTATCCGGAAAGCATAAAAAAATTCTGCGATGAAGTCATCCTCCAGCTCACCGGGGAACGCGGGGTTAGCCAGAGCCAGATCGCCTTTGTTTCAACAGCCACCGGGCATAAAGAGATCTGGCTTGCCGATGTTCTTGGCGATAATATCCGCCAGGTGACCCGGCATGAATACCTGGCCGTGGCCCCGAAATTCTCCCCTGACAACAAATGGCTGGCCTACACCTCATACCACAGGAACAACCCCAATCTCTATATCACTGCGCTGAGCACCCTTAAAAGCACCCGCGCCATCTCCTACCAGAAAGGTCTCAATATGTCGCCGGCCTGGGCGCCGGACGGCAGCGTCATCGCCGTAACGCTCAGCAAATCCTCCAACCCTGATATCTACCTCATTGATATCAACGGCAAAGAGTTACGGCGGTTGACACATGGCGAGGGGGTCAACGTATCGCCCACCTGGTCGCCGGATGGGCGAAAACTGGCCTTTGTTTCGGACAGGAGCGGCTCTCCGCAAATCTATGTCATGGACGTAGCCACCAAGTCCGTACAGCGGATTACCTATGTCGGCAATGAAAACACCACCCCCAGCTGGTCACCGAAAGGGGACTGGATCGCCTACACAGGCAGGGTGAACGGCAACACCCAGATTCTGTTGACTAAACCCGAGGGTGGCACTCCTGTCCAGTTGACACAAACAGCTGGAGACCATGAATCGCCGAGCTGGTCTCCAGATGGTCGGCAACTTGTCTTTTCAAGAAAACGTAACGGCAAACAGGAAATATGCACCATCTTTAAAAACGGCATGGGACTTCGCCCGCTTTTCAATCTCAAGGGCGCACAATCCAACCCGCAATGGTCCCCACGTCAGGAACTGTAAGCTTTTCCCCAGGAGGCAGCGCCATGAAACGATCACTGACCAGTTTTGCCCTAATCCTATGCCTTTCCCCCTTGCTCATGCAATGCGCCGCGGAAAAAGATGTCCGGGGGCTTGACATGCGGCTCCGCTCCACGGATATGAAAATCGCGGAAATGGACAACACTGTCACCGCCTTGAAAAACCAGCGCGGCTCCCAGGCGGAGCTGGCAAATCAGCTCGAACAGATCAAATCGCGCTTGTTGCAGCTTGAAGCACGGGTTGAGGAAAAGAATATCCAGACAAGAAAAATTCAGGAAGAACAGGCTGCCTTAAGGCAGAATACCAACAGCCAGATCGAGCAACTGCGCAGCCAGATAGCAGAACTGGGAGGCAAGGTCAGTGGCGTCAATGCCCAGGTTGCTTCCGTTTCCGGCGACTTCAGTAAAATCCAGGAAGACCGCGCCAAGGAAGCGGCGGAGCGTGCGGACCGCGCCTCCAGGGCTGCGGAAGAGGCGCGCAAAAAAGCAGACATGGTCAGCGGCCCCCGTACCATTGAACCGGAAGAAACCAAGAAGAAACCTGGGAAGGCGGAAGAAGCGGCAAGGCCGGAGGAAACGACAAAAACGGCTTCAGACAAATCCTCCACCCAGCACGCGGAAACAAACACCAGCGACACCGTCTACAATAAAGGGCTTGCCGCTTACAAGGCAAATAAATACAAGGAGGCGTACAACGCCTTTTCAAGCTACCTGGAAAAAAACCGGACCGCGCCTCTTGCCCCCAACGCCAGATATTGGCTGGGGGAATGCCTGTTTCAAGAAAAAGAATTCGAGTTGGCCATCCTTGAGTATCAGAAGGTGATCGCCGATTACCCCAAGAGCAACAAAGCCCCGGCCGCCCTTTTCAAACAGGGGCAGGCATTTGAAAAGCTCTCGGAAAAAGCGACGGCCAAGATTGTTTACAACAAGCTCCTTGCCGATTACCCCAAAAGCGAGCAGGTTGAAATGGCCCAAAAACGGCTGAAAGATCTGAAATAACAAATGCCCCGCAACAGGGGAAACTACGGCAAAACATTATAAAAAAAGGCCCCGCTATAAAGCGGGGCCTTTTTTTATGGTTCTGACTTCAGGAAAGGTTAAGGGTTAATCCCCATCTCTTTCTCCTTGGCAGCCACGGCCAGACGAGTCTTGACCGCAGTATCCGGGATCAGACTCATGGAGTCGATTCCACACTCGACCAGGAAGGTGGCGAACTCAGGGAAATCCGACGGCCCCTGGCCGCAGATGCCGATCTTGCGCCCACGCCGCTTGGCAGTGGCGATGACCATCTTGATCATCTCCTTCACTGCTGCATCGCGCTCGTCGGCGAGCCCGGCAAGCAAGCCGGAATCGCGATCAAGACCGTAGGTGAGCTGGGTCAGGTCGTTGGAACCGATGGAGAAGCCATCGAAGATGTCGGCAAAGGCATCGGCCAGGATGACGTTGGACGGAATCTCGCACATCACATACAGCTCCAGACCGTTTTCGCCCTGAACCAGACCGCACTCCTTCATGACCTGAATGACCTTCTTGCCCTCTTCCGGGGTCCGGCAGAAAGGCACCATCAGCTTGATGTTGGTGAGGCCCATGTCGTTACGAGCCTTGAGCAAGCCCTTACACTCCAGCTCGAAGGCCGGCCGGTACTTGGGATCGTAATAGCGGGAGGCCCCACGCCAGCCGATCATCGGGTTCTCTTCGTGCGGCTCATAAAAAGTGCCGCCGGTGAGGTTGGCGTATTCGTTGGACTTGAAGTCGGAGAGGCGGACGATGACATCTTTGGGATAGAAGCCAGCGGCGATGCGCCCCACGCCCTCGGCAACCTTATCGATGAAGAACTGCTTCTTGTCCGCATAGGCAGTGGTTTTCTTGTCGATCAGCTTGACCACCGCCTGCTTTTCAGGATCAGAGGATTTCTTCAGCTCCTCGTAATTGAAGAGCGCCAAGGGATGAATGCCGATATGGGAGTTGATGACGAACTCCTCGCGGGCCAGACCAACGCCGTCGTTGGGAATCTGGCACTCGGAGAAAGCCTTCTCCGGAATAGCCAGGTTCATCATGATTTTGGTCTTGGTCTTGGGCAGATTGGCGAGGTCGAGACGGTCGATCTCGAACTTCAACAACCCTTCATATACCAACCCCTTCTCGCCCTCGGCCGAGGAAACCGTGATATCCTGACCGTTTTTGATTTTCTTAGAACCGTCGCCGGTACCGATGACGCAGGGAATGCCCAGCTCACGGGAGATAATGGCGGCATGACAGGTCCGGCCGCCACGGTTGGTAACAATGGCCGAGGCAATCTTCATGATCGGCTCCCAGTCGGGATCGGTCATATCGGTAACCAAAACCTCGCCCTTCTTGAAGCTGTGGATGTCGGCAACAGCGGCGATTACGTTGGCCTTGCCCTGACCAATCTTGGTGCCGACCGCCAAACCTTCGACCAAAACCTTGCCTTTCTCCTGAAGCTTATAGGTTTCGATAGAACCCTTGTTGCTCTGGGAATGCACGGTTTCGGGACGGGCCTGCACGATGAACAGCTTGCCGGTGCCGACGTTAACACCGTCGCCGTCCTTGGCCCATTCGATATCCATGCCCTTGCCGTAATGATCCTCGATGATACAGGCCCACTTGGCAAGCTGGAGAATTTCATCGTCATTGATCACGTACTTGCCGCGCTCTTCCGGCGTGGTGTCGATCGTCTTTACCGGCTCTTCGGTTTTGGGATCGTTGTCGTAGATCATCTTGATTTCTTTGCTGCCGATGGTCTTGCCAACGATGGGGCGCTTGCCCTGTTTGAGGGTCGGCTTGAACACGTAGAACTCATCGGGATTGACCGCACCCTGAACCACGGTTTCGCCCAAGCCCCAGGCGCCGGTGATAAAGACCGCATCCTCGAAACCGCTTTCGGTATCGATGGAGAACATGACACCGGAGGAGGCAGAGTCACTACGCGCCATCTTCTGCACCACGATGGAAAGATACACGTCGAACTGGCCAAAGCCCTTGTCGTGCCGGTAAGAGATGGCCCGATCGGTGAAAAGGCTGGCAAAGCAGCGGCGGCAGGCATCAATGAGCTGCTCCGGGCCGCGGATGTTCAGGTAGGTTTCCTGCTGACCGGCAAAGGAGGCGTCCGGCAGATCCTCGGCCGTGGCGGAAGAACGCACGGCCACGTCAACGCTGGGGCCGTACATCTCTTCCATCTTCTTGTACGAATCAAGGATCGCGGTGCGCAGATCATCGGGGAACTCGGCAGTGCGGATAATATTACGCGCCTTTTCGCCGCGGGCCTGGAGATTGCGAAGATCATGGGTGTCAAGATCGGCCAGAGCATCTTCAATGGCCTGGGCGATACCAGCGGTTTTCAGCAGATGCCGATAGGCATAGGCGGTGATGGAAAAGCCGTTTGGGACATCAACACCCTTTGAGGTAAGCTTCTGATGCATTTCGCCCAAAGATGCGTTTTTGCCGCCAACCAGCGGTACATCCTCGATGCCGATATCATCAAACCAGAGAATAAAAGCCTCATCGTGTTTACCCATTGTGTTCTGCTCCCTAATTATTTATTTAAAAGTTCAGGACGTGGAACGCACTGAAAAATCCATTGATTTTGCGACGGTCATCACGCCAGCAATGTATAGCGAATCTTGTCTTGCGGGTCAATCGAAACCTGAGCAAACAGCAAAAAAATGACCCGTTGCTCAGCACATATGCAATAGTATATCATAATGTATTCATGCCTGTGTTTTTTTGTTCCTTTCCTCTCTACCCCCTGTAATCAAAGGCATCACATGAGCAACCCTAATATCGAACTTCTTTTTGCTGAGCATCTCTCTGCCAACAACCATGCGGCCAGCGATTACTTCGGGCTCATCAAAAAACTGGTGGGCTTGAAAAACAGCGCTCCTCCGGGCTCCCCGGACTTCCGGCTGGCAAGCGAGGCCATCGCCAAGGCATATGGTTTGGTGGAAGATGAAATACGAACCAACACCAATCCCCCCACCAAGGAGCTATCCTTTGGCACCTCGGGCTGGCGGGGGATCATCGGCAAGGATTTCTCCCTGCATTCCGTTGCCCTGGTTACCCAGGCCATTGTTGCCATGTACCGCGAACTCGACCAAGACGATTCCCTGGCACAAGCCTTGGGCGTGCGCAGTTTCAGCGAGGCGCAGCAACGGGGCGCCGTGGTCGGCTTTGACAACCGGTTCGGCGGCAGCCTCCTGGCCCAACGGGTTATCGAGGTGCTGACCAGCAACGGCATCTTTGTGCACTATGCCCATGAAGCGACAACCGGCACCCTTTCCGCCGCGGTTCTCATCCTGGACGCCGCCTTTTCGATCAATCTCACCCCCAGCCACAACCCGCTGGAATATGCCGGGTTCAAGTTCAACGCAGCGGATGCAGGCCCCGCCGCCTCCGAGGTTACCAGCCGCATCACGGAAAATGGAAGGCAACTCATCGCCGGGGGAAAAGCCCCGGTACTGGCCCCGGATACAACCCTGGTGAAACAATGCGACGCCCTGGCCTGCTGGCAGGAGCTGGTCGCCCGAGGCGCTTCCCTGCACGGCTTGGATTACCCCGGCATAATGGCCGCCTTTCATGCCGCCCCGGACTGCGTGGTGGCGGTTGACTGCGTCCACGGCGCCAGCCGGGTGCACATGCGTGCCCTGTTCGGCAATAAGCCCTCTAACCGGCTCATTCTCTTGCGGGACCAAGCAGACCCCACCTTCGGCGGAGTCGCGCCGGAGCCCTCCTCGCAGAACATGCAGCAGGTACTGGCCACCCTGCGAAAGAGGCCGGAGCCGCTCAAGCTCGGGGTCATCATCGACCCGGACGCCGACCGCATCCGTTTCAGCGACGGCGCCATCGAGATCGACATGAACCTGTTCGGGGCCATGGCCTTTCATTATCTGCACGAGAAAAAGGGCAAGCGCGGCCTGGTGGCCAAAACCGTGGCAACCAGCAATTTCGCCAACGCCATTGCCAAGGGGCTGCATGAGGATATCTTTGAGCCACGGGTCGGATTCAAGGAGTTCAAGCCGGCCATCGGCAAGGCCTTGGTCTGCTTCGAGGAGTCCGACGGCATCTCGGTGATCGGCCACACCCCGGAAAAAGACGCCTACATCGGCCTGCTTCTCGCCCTGGACATGATGCTCACCATGAAGCAGAACCTGGGCGAGTATCTTCGAGAGATTCAGGCGGAATACGGCCAGTACTACCCGGCCAGAGGCGGGGTCGAGGTGAGCCAGCAGGGAAAAGCGCTGCTGGACACCCTGGCCGGGCTGGAGAAATATGCGGTTGGAACCGTGCTTGATATTGGCGGAGAGGCAAAGAAGATTACCGAGGTAATCTCCATTGACGGCAGGAAGATGATCTTGGAGGACAACAGCTGGCTGATGATCAGGCCGTCCGGCACCGAGCCCAAGGTGCGGTTTTACGTCGAAGCCAGAAGCGAATCCGGCAAGGATGGCTTGTTTGCCGCAGCCAAGGGGATGCTCGGCGAAATCGGGCTCCTGTGAAGGACCTGCACTTGAAGGGGGTTTGATTATAAAGGTCTCATAAACACAATCAATTTGGTTGCCTTGGTTCGACACCACTCCACTTGTCGGATTTTTCTTTGTTGCCCTCCCTGCCCCTCATTTCTGCTGTTTTCTTGTTGATACCATTTTGGTATCGTGCTAAGGTGACACATGCGGATTATTGCTCTATCCACCCTGCGGCTTTTCTGGAAAAAACATCCGGACGCCGAAATGCCGTTGAGAAATTGGTATGCCGAAGCGAGTCGGGCTAACTGGCGGACTCCAGCCGACATCAAGGCGGCTTATCGGAACGCCAGTTTCACTGCAAATAATCGGGTGGTGTTCAATATCAAGGGGAACGATTACCGTTTGGTGGTTGCCGTGCACTACGACCGGGGCCTGATGTATATCCGCTTTGCAGGTACGCACCGTCAGTACGATACGATCAACGTGGAAACTATTTAAGGAGGCATGTATGGATCTGAAGCCTATCCGTACCAAAAATGATTATCAGACAGCTCTTGCGGAAGCAGAACGGCTGTGGGACGCCCCCGCCAAATCGCCCGAAGCCGACCAACTGGACGTGCTGGCGATGTTGATCGAGGATTACGAGCGTCAGCACTACTCGATACCAGACCCTGATCCTATTGAGTTTCTGCTCCACGTTATGGAAAGCCGCGGTCTGACTCGCAAGGATTTGACGCCCTGCATCGGCCCCCGTGGCCGAGTCTCGGACATTTTGAACCGCACTCGCCCCTTGACGCTGGAGATGATTCGGCGCTTGGTGGATAAGTTGAATTTGCCAGCCGAGGTGCTGATCCAACCCTACGAATTACAGGGGAAGGCCGCCTAATTTCTTCGATACCAATCAAGCAGCATCCCGAAGAGTCACATCCACATGCATCCCCAGGCGGGCAAGCATATTCACCAGCATGTCGATGGTGAAGCGGTTAATTTTTCCGCGCACCAGATCGCTGATCCGGGGCTGGGTAACGCCCATCTTTTGGGCCGCCTGTTTTTGGGTCATGCCTTGCTTTTTTATACAGCCCTCAATATCCATCATAAGACGGCTTTTGATTTTCATGCTTTCCCGCTCGGCAGGATCGGTTTCCAACGCATCCCATACGCTCTTGAATGTCTCTGTCATGGCGTCCTCCCGATTTCTTTGTAGCGCTTTCTGGCCAATTCTATGTCTGCCTTGGCGGTTCATTGTGTCTTTTTCTGGAAGGCGTGCAGGAAAGCATTAAGGTCGTTTTTAGATGTATCGTGGAAATTTATTTTCCTTATGCTTATATATAATATTTTATATACAGGAGGCCAAGAAAAAGCTGGGAGTATTCAAGCTGTCCCAGCTTCGTTTTCAGATCATCGGCCTGGAGGGAAATCAGCTGAAGAAAGACAAACCATAATTAGGTATTATGTCCCCGGAATTCTTTCTCGGAATTCTTTCTAGTTCTTCTTGGGTTCTACACAAAGTTTTTGGAAGATGCGTACAATCTCCGTCTGTCTCTGTGCGTCCAAGCCAATCGCCTTAACTTGGGCCTCTGCGCTTTCAATTAGATTCGTCCACTGGTAAAACATGAACAAAATGAGCAGTAACGCAATACCAAACGCAATCGCGAGGCCAAGCCATGCAGATAACGCAAAAAAGATAATACTTGAGATCAGCAGAATAAATGAAGATTCCATGGCGGCCCAGAACCATCCCCATCGATCAGCAGCCGTATAGACTAGTTGGCGGTCGATAACCGGATCTTTAAAGCTAGCGTAGGGGTAAAAAGCCTGATACAAAAGATCATTTCGGTTAACGCCCATCCAGTATTTCTGTTGCCCATCAAGACTCAGTTCAACATTCTTAGCCAATGACTGAAGAATGTACTTTTCCTCAAATAACTTTCTGAGGCCAAAAATCTTCTGAAGTTTGTCGTGCAGGAGAAATACTCTTGAGATTAGGGCAATACCCAATGGGATGAGAACATATAGTGCCTTTACGCTCTTCAATGGCCCCAGATCGGCCTCTAAGCTCCAACTATCAAGAAACGCCTTGAACGAAGGAGAAGCTAAAGCGATACCGGCCGTGCAACCAATACCTGTTATAACGGACACGTAAAAAATGCGCTTAAGCATATCCTGGTAGCTGTCAGGCTGACCGATAATACTCATGCCTCTGCCCTCGCAATCGCAATGTTGGATTGGCCCGCGATCCAGTGTTCAAGGATATGAAATCCCGCGTCCCTGAGAAGCGCCGTAGTTTTATCCTTCGTTAATATCCCATAGTACGATGCGCCATTCTTTCCTGGAACGATATAGCCATCAAGATGTGGAACAGTATCACTCCGTCGACACACCTCTGAGTAGAAGGAATTAGTATGCTGGTTGATGACAACAATTCGACCACATCCACAGATTGCATTTCTGATTGCATTCAGGGCTTTTGTCCGTTCAGCTTTCGACGGTATCGCTGACAGAACGTTGGCGCAGAAAACAAGATCAACATTCTGCGGTGGATTTGACTGGAAATCACGGACCGGTGTTACGTTACAGTGGGCCAATGAATTTGTGGCGATATCTCGAATAGATATCTTTTCTCTATTTGATCTTATCGTTCGATCAAGTTGGGCTGGAGAATCAACCAATGTCAAAAGGTCACACTTTTCTGCGAGGAGATGCGCATAGCGAAGTTTGCCACACCCGTAGTCCACGATGTGGTGGACCGGCTCTAGCGAGCTGATATACTTTACGGTTGCTGCCGCTGCCTGTGACGGGGGCTTCGCCGAGTTTTCAGATGCGATGGCGTAGCCTTTTTGAGTGTATTTCATCTCGACTGTACTAACGTTTCGGCTCAGGCGACTACAAAAGCGGTCTTTCAGAATTTTAAGTTTGCGACAAAATCCAAGCCGCTTTTTCGGGTCGCCTAGAGCCGATGGTTATCGGCTATCTCAATCCTTTCGTACACGCTGCACGAGCGGAAAAAATACCGAATTTCTAAACCAGGTACTGAAGAAAAAAAGGTATGTCGCACAAAAAAAATTAATAATTATCAGGATAACCTTGTGTCCCTCAATCCCCAGAGTCTTGTCGATAAGCACGAGGAAAGAAGCGATCGTTGCTCCGTAGACGGTATACAGCGCGCCCATGGATGTTTCACCACGAGTTATTTCGGGTGATATTCCTTCGGCTTGTTCGCTTTTTCTGATGCTGTGGTCTTTATACGCAGCCCATAACACGAAAATAGCGACCGATATCTCCAAGATCAAGATCACGCAAATATCTGTGTTCTGCATTTCTAATAGCCTAACAAATATTATTATCGAGCTAGCTCGAGTTAAAATTTTCCGATTGATTACTAATCTACAAACCCACCTAATATGGAGGAGATTATGTTACTTTTTCCCTAAATGCCTACTTTTTCAGACCGTAGAGTGTTGATATATAGCAAGCTATATAATTCAGGCTAAAATAGCCGAAGTGTTATCTGTCTACCTGACAACAAGGAGCAATACAAGAAATTTATTCTTTCAAGACAACGGGTTATAGGTTAGCCAACATTACAGCAAAGAGGCATGGAGATTTGCCAATTTTCCCCCAAGCCCCGAGGCCCGCTCCACCCTTCGCGCCACCGCCGCTTCAATCTCCTGTGGCCGCCCGACCAAGGCGACCTGCTGCCGGGCTCGGCTGATCCCGGTATAGAGAAGTTCCCTGCTCAACAGGGCCGAATCCTCTCCGGGCAGGACCAGGGCAACCCGGTCAAATTCCGAGCCCTGACTTTTGTGGATGGTCATGGCAAAGGCTGTTTCGTGCGCAGGCAGCTGGCGCAAGGAATAAGCGCGCACCCCTTCCCTGCCTTCCGAAAAGAAAAAGGCCTTGAGCCCCTCGCCGTCTTCCCCAGGCCAGAGGATGCCGGTCTCGCCGTTAAAAAGGCGCAATGGGTACGAGTTGGCCTGAATCAGCACCGGTCGCCCCTTGTACCACGGCCCGCTCGGCTCGATCAGCCTGTGGCGGGCGAGAACCTTTTCCGCATATCTGTTCAGGGAGGACACCCCCATCGGCCCGAGCCGGTGGGCGCAGAGCAGCCGGAATTGTTCAAACAGCTCCAGGGCTGTAACCGGGTCGGCGGCCTCCAGAAAGGGACGGTATCCGGCCAGGATCATTTCTGCCAGGGGGTGAGTAGGATCACCCTGCACCAGCGGAGGCAGCAGGCTTACCTCTGGTGAGCCCTGTTGGGCAAGGGAAACAGCCTCCTCCGCCTTGCCACCTTGTATTGCCGAGGCCAGCGCACCGATCCCCTCGTGCGGGGAAAAACGGAAGCTCTCCGTAAGCCGGATTACGCAGCGGGCCAGGGGATTGTTCCCAGCCCCAGCGTCGTCCAAGACCGCCGCGCAGATATCCCCAAGGATGGACCCTGCCTCCACCGAGGCAAGCTGGTCCTTGTCGCCGAGCAGGACCAGCCGGGCCGTAGGCGGCACCGCCGCAAAGAGCTTGGCCATGAGGGCCACGTCGATCATGGACGCTTCATCGACCACCACCACCTCGCAGGGCAAGGGATGCTCCTGGTTATGGCGAAAGGTGGTCGGGTTCTCGGGCCGATAGCCTAAAGCGCGATGGATGGTCGTTGCCTGGGCGGGCATGGCCGCAAACAACTCCGGCGGCAGGGAGTGCTCCCCCCTTTTTTTCTGCAGGGATTCGGTGAGCCGGGCCGCTGCCTTGCCCGTGGGGGCAAGTAGCAGGATGCGCGGAACCGGCTCTCCGGATGCCTTGGCGTAGAGCAGGAGCAGGGCCAGATATTTCGCGACCAGGGTGGTTTTGCCGGTGCCGGGCCCGCCGGTGATCAGGCCAAGGCGCTCCCGGAAAATTCCGGCGCAGGCTTCGCGCTGCTGACCATCCTGTTCCGTGCCGATGAAGAGTTGGGAGAGGCAGGATGCGAGCAGATCATCTTGCACCGTTGCCGGGTGTGCGGCCCTGTCCCGAATCTCCCGGACCAGTTCCTCCTCGTAACGCCAGTAGCGTTGCAGATAGAGGCGCGGACCTTCGAGCACCAGTGGGGCCAGAGTGCCGTTATGGCTCACCAGGGGGCTTTGCTGAAGTCCCGCGATCAGGTCTGCCAGCGAAGGCTCCCCGAGGGGAAGGTGAAGTGGCGAGCTGCCTACCTCATCGCTGGTTCCCCCTCTCCCTAACCCTCCCCCGCCAGAGGGGAGGGGATTTTCCATCAGCCGTTGCAAATCGAGGCAGACATGACCATTAGCCACGGCCTTGCGGGCAAGGGCGGCAAGAACAAGGGTTCTGGGGGTTGCGGTGGGGGCAATCCGCTGGAGGGTTCCGGCAAAATAGCGGTCGAACTGGTCCAGGGCGCCGCTGGCAATGAGCTGTTCAATCTCCCTGATCATGCGCCCTCCCCTGCCAGACTCTCAAATATCGCCGAGAGCTGTTCGATGCGGGCCAGGGGCGGCAGGTCGGAAAACACCCCGCATTCCGGCCCGGAATCCGGGTGCATCCCTTTGAAAAACAGATACAAGGCTCCGCCAAAATCCCGTTCGTAGTCATAGCCGGGCAGACGGCTGCCCAGATAGCGGTGCAGGGCCACGGTGTAGATGTGGTATTGCAGAAAATAATGATGCTCGGCCATGGCCGCGGGCAGTTTGTCCTGGGCATAGTCATCCCGGCTTGTTCCGAGATGGTTGCTCCTGTAATCAAACA
>JBAZSA010000056.1:0-14892 GCA_041662645.1 Desulfurivibrionaceae bacterium | reverse complement strand
CGAGGCCTTCGATCTTTCCGGCATCACCCGGTCCAACTCCATCTTCAATTACCGCAAGGACGACCCCAAATTCTTCACCGATCCCAAGGCAATCAACATCAATGCCCATTACCTGCGCACCCTGCCCATCGAGGAACTCGGCGCGCTGGTTAAAGCTGTCTTTGAAAAAGAGGGCCTGTGGGATGCCGCCTACGATGGCGAAAAGCGGGACTGGTTCCTGAAAACCCTGGACATGACCAGGGAACGGTTCCACACCTTGAAGGACTTTGCCTCCCTGGGCCGAGCCTGGTTTGCCGATGATTTTGCCATGGACGAGACAGCCCTTGCCAAGAACGTGCTGAAACACCCGGATCTCAAGGAATGGCTGCCCAGGCTGGCCGACCGCCTCGAAGCCCTGCCGGAACTCAGCCACGATGAAACGGAGCGGGTCTGCCGGGAATTCGCCGAGGAACTCGGGGTAAAGGTGGGGGTGCTGGTCAACGGCGCCAGGGCGGTGATCACAGGCCAGGTCAAGGGCCCGAGCATGTTCGAAGTCTTTGACCATATCGGCAAGCCGCGGGTGGTGAGCCGGCTGCGTGATGTAGCAAAATACTTCGGATAAAAATCGCCACGAAACCCACGAAATGACACGAAAACAAAAAAAACTGATTAACGTTACTCAGGATGAAGACATCTCTTTCGTGTGTTTTCGTGGTTTTCGTGGCTAAAAAAAATTATACGGGAATAATCATATGAGCAGCGACGAGACTCAGTCACAGGACTTCATCCGCGCCATCATCGCCGACGATCTTGCCACTGGCAAGCACAAGCAGATCGTCACCCGCTTCCCGCCGGAGCCCAACGGCTATCTCCATATCGGCCATGCCAAGTCCATCTGCCTCAATTTCGGCATCGCCAAGGAAAACACCGGAGCCCGCTGCCATCTCCGCTTCGACGACACCAACCCCACCAAGGAAGAGCAGGAGTATGTCGAATCCATCAAGGACAATGTCCGCTGGCTCGGCTTTGATTGGGGCAAGCATCTCTACTTTGCCTCGGATTATTTCGAGCAGCTCTACAAATACGCCGAGCACCTGATCACCACGGGTAAGGCCTATGTCTGCGATCTTTCCGCCGAGGAAACCCGGAGCTACCGCGGCACCCTCACCGAGCCGGGCAAGAACAGCCCGTACCGCGACCGGCCGGTCGAAGAAAATCTCGACCTGTTCCGCCGCATGCGGGCCGGGGAATTCCCCGATGGCACCCGGGTGCTGCGGGCAAAAATCGACATGGCTTCGGGCAACATGAACATGCGCGATCCGGTGCTCTACCGCATTCTGCACGCCAGCCACCACCGTACCGGCGACGCTTGGTGCATCTACCCGATGTACGACTACACCCACCCCATTTCCGATGCGCTGGAGGGGATCACCCACTCGCTCTGCACCCTGGAGTTTGCCGATCACCGGCCCCTCTACGACTGGACCCTCGACAATCTGCCGGTGCCCTGCCACCCCCGGCAGATCGAGTTCGCAAGGCTCAACCTCAGCTACACCGTGGTCAGCAAACGCAAGCTCCTGCAACTGGTCAACGAAGGGCATGTTTCCGGTTGGGATGACCCCCGGATGCCGACCCTGTCCGGCATCCGCCGCCGCGGCTATACCCCGGCGGCGTTGCGCAGCTTCTGCGACAAGATCGGCGTTGCCAAGAAAGACAGCATGGTGGATGTGGCGCTGCTGGAGCACTGCGTGCGTGACGATCTCAATGAAACCGCGATCCGGGTCATGGGCGTGCTGGCACCGCTCAAGGTGGTGATCACCAACTATCCCGAAGACCGGACCGAAAATCTCCCGGCCCAGAACCACCCGCAGAAGCCGGAGCTGGGCGAGCGGACTGTTCCCTTTAGCAGGGAGATATATATCGAACGGGAGGATTTCATGGAGGAGCCGGCAAAGAAATTCTTCCGTCTGGCTCCAGGACGGGAGGTGCGGTTACGCTACGCCTACTTCATCAAATGCGAAAAGGTGATCAACGGCGAGATCAGCGAACTGCATTGCACCTACGACCCAGCCACCCTGGGCGGCTCGGCCCCGGATGGGCGCAAGGTCAAGGGCACCATCCACTGGGTCTCCGCCGCCCATGGGGTGCCTGCGGAGGTGCGTCTCTATGACCGCCTCTTTACCGAAGAAAATCCGGACGCCGGCGAGGCGGACTTCAAAACCTTTGTCAACCCGGAATCCCTGGTAGCGCTTACAGGTTGCCTGGTGGAGCCGAGCCTGGCCAATGCCGAGCCCGGCAGCCATTACCAGTTTGAGCGCCAGGGATATTTCTGCGTGGATAGCAAGGATTCCAAGAATGGCAGCCCAGTGTTCAACCGGACTGTCACCTTGCGCGACACCTGGGAGAAAGAAAAGCTTAAAGCGTAGCGCTATCGGCTTACAGCCTCCCTGCCACAAACTCCTCGAACAGATCCACTTCGTGCCTGCAGCCGATTACCAAAGGCACCCGCTGGTGCAGGGATGTGGGCTGAATATCCATGATATTCTCGCCTTCATCGGTAATGGCCCGGCCACCGGCCTGCTCCACCAGAAAAGCCAAGGGCGCGGCCTCATACAGCAAACGCAGCTTGCCGTGGGGCTTGGCCGGGTTCCGGTTATCGCGCGGGTAGAGAAAAATCCCGCCGGCAATGAGATTGCGATGAAAATCCGCCACCAGTGAACCGATATACCGGGCATTGTAGGGCCGCCCGGTTTCCTTGTCTTTTTCCTTCATGTAATCCACAAACCTCCGGACCTCGCTGTTCCAGAAGTTGTAATTCCCTTCATTCACGCTGAAATATTTACTCCGCTCGGGAATCCTGATGTCGGGATGCGACAGGTAAAACTCGCCCACGCTGGGATCAAGGGTAAAGCCATGCACTCCCTCGCCGGTGGTAAAGACCATCATGGTGCTGGAGCCGTAGATGATATATCCGGCAGCCACCTGTTCCCGCCCCTTTTGCAGCAGATCGGCCTCATCCCCCTGGGGGGTAAGATCGTTGGTGGACTTGCGCCGGTGGATGGAAAAAATGGTGCCGATGTTCACATTGACATCGATGTTGGATGAGCCGTCCAGCGGATCAAAGGCCAGGGTGTATTTGCCCGCGCTGCCCTCGGCAACGGGAATGATATCCGCCTCCTCCTCCGAGGTCATCACGCAGATATAGCCGCAGCGGGCCATACGGCGTTTGATGGTGTTGTTGGCCAACTCGTCGAGCTTTTGCACATGCTCGCCCTGGATGTTCGTTTTTCCGGCCATCCCCAAAATATCGGCCAATCCAGCCATATTGACCTCGGCGTTGATTGTCTTGGCAGCCACGATCAATTCACTGAGCAGGCCGGACAGATCACCGGTGGCCTGGGGATGCAGGCGCTGGCTGTCCATGATATGGCGGCTTACGGTAATTCCAAACGGTTTGGTCATGTGACTCCCCATGCAGGATCAGAACAAAAAAGGTTCAGCGCGGAGGCTGGGTTGGCAGGGCGCATGCCCTGCGGAATAGTACGGAAGAAAACCGCTTGGGTCAAACAAAAAAAGCCTGCCCAGAGGCAGGCTCTCGTTGCATTGCAAGCATGGCGCGGATTCAGGCAAACATCTGACCGATCTTCGCCTTGAAATCATCCTTGGAAAACGGCTTGGTGATAAAATCCGTTACCCCGGCCTGCCGGGCCAGCTCCGACTGGGTTTTCTCCGATTCGGTGGTCGCCATCAGCACGGGGATTTTTGCCCATTCCATTTTTTTCCTGATCTCACGGGTCAACTCAATGCCGTCCATGTTGGGCATGTTCATGTCGGTGATGATCAGGTCAAATTCGCTGTCTATTTGCAGGTAATCAAAGGCTTTTTTACCGTCTTCCGCCGTGACCAGCTCCATGCCGAGATCCGCGGCAACGCCCTTGTAGAAAAACAGCATGGCCTTGGAATCGTCCGCGGCAAGGATGCGTTTCTCCTTGGCCCCACCCTCGCCGAGGCTCAACTGTTCAATATCCTTGGCAGCTTGATCCCCGCCGATTTTGGCAAGTTCCGCCCGGAAGGCGCCAATGGCCTCATGATCCCCGGATTGCTGCACGGCGGCAAGCAAGGCCCCACGCTGCCCCCCATCTTTATACAGCGCCGCAAAGACCTGCCGGGCGTGGGAGGTGACAATGGCTGACAGCACCCGTCCACTATGGGCATCGCCCCTGGCAATGGTTTCGTTCAGCACCTTGACTACCCCAGGGTTGCACTGGTGATCAAGGGCGGTGACCACGGCAATGAGCACGAGATCATCCTTCTCGGCCAGACCGTCGGTCAGGCCGATCACACTGCGCATGGAGCTGATCCGGCCCAGCGCCTCGTAGATGGCGAATTTGAGATTGCTATCCCCGGCCTTTTCCAGATGGGCGACAAGAATATCGGCGCCCCGCTTCTTCCCGATCATGCCGATGACATTGGCCGCCATGATTTTCTCGTCCTTGTCGCCGAGATCGAGACATTTTTCCAAGGCTGGCAGGATTGCCTCCCCCATGCCGGCAAGGGTGGAGATGACAACCCGCCGGAACGAGGGATTGGCATGATGGATAAAACCGATGAGAAACGCAGAGGTTGTGTCATCGGTGAAATTGGCGATATTTTCCACGGCCAGAGCGGTGCGCAGATCGCAGCCCGTATCAACAGCATGCACCTCCCGGCTCTCGGAAACCATGGCCATCAAGGCATCGCGCACCTTGAGGTCGTGGATTCCGGCAAGATCGCGCATGGCCCAGGCAACAACGGAATAATCCTCATGCTTGAGATACGGCAGCAAAAGCTCCGTCAACCCGGCATCCTTATAGCTGCCCAAGGCCCGGATAACCTCGGAAACAAGTTCACTGCCAGATGCGGTGGCAAGCAGCTTGACCAGGGCGTCCTTAAGGGCCGGGGAACCGCCGTCGGCAGCCCGCCGGATACACATAAGCCGGACAGCCTCGGATTCATGTCCCAAGCCGGCGATCATCTCCTGCTCCCGTCCGGCAAGCAAATCGAAAAGAGCATGATAGACCATTTCATCGACTGCCTGATCACCAAGCGGATTGGCATACAGATTCCACAGCCCGGGAATTGCCTCCACCAACTTGGATTCCTTGATCTCGTCCAGACAAATGATCTGTTCGATCATATCTTTTTGAGCAAAATCCTTTAAGAGATCCATGATACTCCTTCTCGCACGTTATCTTTGCCGCTTGGCCACACCTTCGCAGACACAAGCCAATATCCATTCGATTCCATATATCCTATTACACCGGCTCCGATTTTAGAATCTTTTTTTTGGGGGAGCCGCTACGGAATAACCACCGCTGTTTTATTCCAACGGCTTACTTGCTGGCAACCAGGGGGGCAATCCGTTCAAGGGGCAGAATCTTCTCCACCCCGCCAAGGGCAATGGCCTCCTTGGGCATGCCGAAAACCACGCAGGACGCTTCATCCTGGGCAATGGTGTAGGCCCCGGCCTGATGCATCTCGGACATCCCCCGCGCCCCGTCATCGCCCATGCCGGTCATGATGATGCCAATGGCATTCTTCCCTGCGTAACGGGCGGTGGAACGAAAAAGCACATCCACCGACGGCCGGTGCCGGCAGACCAGGGGGCCATCCTTGATCTCCACGAAATACCGGGCGCCGCTGCGTTTCAGCATCATGTGCCGGTTGCCGGGGGCGATAAGGGCTTGGCCGCGCAACACGGTGTCGCCGTCCTGCGCCTCCTTGACCCGGATGCGGCACAACCCGTTCAACCGCTCGGCAAAGGCGCGGGTAAACCCCTCGGGCATGTGCTGGACAATAACGATGCCGGAACAATCCCCAGGCAGTGCTTCGAGAAATATCCGCAGGGCCTCGGTGCCACCGGTGGAGGCGCCTACGGCCACCACCTGTTCGGTGGTCTGCACCATGGCGGTGGACGAAGGCGGGGGCAGCATGACATCGGCGGTGAGTTTTTTCTCCACCGGATGGGGCTTGGCGGCAATGCGCTTGACCATGACCCGGGCCGCGGCCTTGACCGAATCACAGATTCGGATTCTCGACTCCTCGATGAACTGTTTCGTGCCAAGCTTTGGCTTCTGGATGATGTCAATGGCCCCATATTCCAAGGCCTTGAGCGTGGTTTCCGCCCCCTTTTCCGTCAGGGTCGAACACATGACCACCGGGATGGGATGCTGGCTCATGAGCTTGTGGAGGAAGGTGATCCCGTCCATGCGCGGCATCTCCACATCAAGCACAATGACGTCCGGCACCTCCTTGGCGATATAATCGGCAGCCACGTAAGGATCACGGGCCGCGCCCATCACCTCGATATGCGGATCAGACTGCAGCGTATCGGTCAAGGTCTGCCGCACCACGGCGGAGTCATCGACGATCAGCACCCTGATTTTCTTATAAGGCATTGATCTTCACCCTGGGACAGAGGTACGGGGAATCCGCCGCAACAGAACTTCGCCGGTGTGGGTATAGAAAAACAGTTTACAGCCCTGCACGCCGCCTACTTCTTCCACGGCCACGGAAACATTGTACCGCGCCAGAACCTCCCGCGCCGCCTTGATATTCATCGCCCCGATACTGCGGGTATCGGTTGCCGGGCCAAGACGAACTTCCAGGACATCCGCCCCGCCAAAGATCTTTGCCACCAATCCGGCACTGTTGCAAAAGACATTGCCGTGGGTCAAAGCCTCAACCATGTACTGCACCGAACTCTCCACAAAACGAAAACTGTCTTCCACTTCCAGATTCTCGCGGACCGGCATCACGCCATGGCACATGGCCCCGGTCTTCTGCCTGGGGCAAAAGAGGCAAACGGAAACACAGGAGCCGAGAATGGTGGTGATCAGGGTCGGCTCCTGGGCGACGAACAGCTCGCCTGGGTGCAGGTTCACCACGGGGAGATCGGTATCCAGTATCTCCTTCATTTGCGGCATCGATACACCGCCGCCGCAACCCGCTCCATTTGGTCTCCAATGCTTTCCAGGGTTTCCGAATGTCCGGTGAACAAATAACCCTTGGGAGAAAGCTGACGATAAAATTTTTCGAACAACGCGCATTGGGTTTTCCGGTCGAAATAAATAATCACGTTCCGGCAAAAGATGATGTCCATCTTCTGTTCAATGCCGAAATCCCGATCCATGAAATTGAGCCGTTTGAACACCACCTTGCGCCGGAGTTCCGGGACGACCCGGTGAAATCCCTTATGCGCTCCCTTCCCCTTCATCAGATACTTATTGCGGAATACCGGGGAAACCGGCGCCACAACCTCATCGGCATAGATAGCCTCATCCGCCCTGGCAAGCACCTCGGTGCAGATATCCGTGGCGAGAATGGAATAATCCAGCCCTGGATACCGGGAAAAAAACTCTTCCAGCACCATGGCCAGTGTATACGGCTCCTCACCGCTGGAGCAACCCGCGCTCCAGACGCGGAGAGTCTTGTGGGCCGAATGGGTCATTCGCTGCACATAATCGGGGAGAGTAAGAGCGGTCATTACATCAAAATGCTTTGCCTCCCGGAAAAAATCGGTCTTGTTGGTGCTGACCACATCGATCATGTGGCACAGCTCCTTGGCCTGGCCATCGGGGCTCAACACATAATCGAGATAGGCGGAGAAGGAATCCAGATGGAGTTGCCGCAGCCGCTTCTGCAACCGGGCGGAGAGCATGGTCTTCTTGATGGGCGGCAGCTTGATGCCGCAGGCTTCGTAGATAAAGGCGCTGAACCGGTTAAAATCCCGATCGGACAAGATCGGCGAATGCACGGACCAATCCCTTGCTGTTCCCTGATCTTCAGAAAGAGTCATGCGTCCCTCGGATTAAGGCATTATGGCGCTACGCTTCCGCGCCTACCGCTTCTTCGGGATTGCCGGCAACCGATTGAGCCGAGACAGCGCTGTCTATCTCCCTTAAGACCGCTTCGCCCTCGCTGGCCAGAACCTTGTCGATATCGAGGATGATCAGAAATTTCTCCTCGGTCTGCCGCCCCATGCCCTTGATGAACTCGGTGTTCAGATTGGTCCCCATTTTGGGAACAGATTCGATGTCCTCCGGGTTTAGGTCAAGAACCATCTGCACGGAGTCGGTCAGCACCCCCATCTCCACCAGATTGGCGTCCACCTCAAGCTCCACGATCATGATGCAGGTGTTCTTGGTGTACTCGATGGTTCCCATTCCCAGCCTCTGACCAAGGTCCATCACCGGCACCACGTTGCCGCGTAGGTTGATTACCCCGCTCAGATACTCCGGCATCCGGGGAATCCTGGTCATGGTGGTGACATCAAGCACCTCCCTGACCTTGGAGATTTCTATGGCAAAGCCCTCCTCCCGAAGCATGAAGGTGAGATATTGCGTGGCCTGCGACTGAACCGTTTCATTTTTTACGCTCATTATTTCTCTCCCGTTTGCTTTATTTAAGATGCAAGGCACAAGATCCCGGGCAAAAATTCATACCTTTCACCTTGCCTTTTTTTTTCTTCAGTTAGCAAGAGCATTATGCTCTTCCTGGCGGGCGCACTGCATCACATTGGCCACATCAAGGATCAAGGCGACATGCCCGTTACCCAAAATCGTGGAACCGGAAAGCCCCGTGGCATTGCGGTACACCCAACCCAGTGATTTCAAAACCGTCTGGTGCTCGCCCACCACCCCGTCCAGCACCAAACCAAAACGATCGCCGTTGATTCTGCTGATCACCATCTGTTCCCGCGCGGGCCTTTCTCCGGCAATGGCGAAGAAATCCCGAAGACGCACATAGGGCACAAGCTGATCCCGCACCGGCAGCATCCGCCGCTCATGGAATCTGGCGATATCCTCCTCGGTTAGCTCCACACACTCCTCCACCTGGGAAAGGGGCAGAACAAAATGGGTTTCGCCAACATTGACCAGCAGCCCGTCAATAATGGCCAGGGTCAGGGGCAGCATGATGGTGATGGTGGTGCCCTGTCCCTTGACGCTTTTGGTTACGGAAACCGAGCCCTTGAGGGCATCCACCGTGCTTTTCACCACGTCCATGCCCACTCCGCGCCCGGAGACGCTGGTAACGGTCTTGGCCGTGGAAAGACCCGGAATGAAGATGGTGTTCCAGATCTCCTGTTCGCTCAGTTCCACGTCCGCGCGGAGCAGTCCTTTTTCCAAACCTTTCTGTTTGATTCTCTCGGCATCGAGCCCCTTGCCGTCATCGGTAACGGTAATGACGACATTGGCCCCGGAATGCTGGGCGGCAAGGGAAATCGTGCCCTTGCGCGGCTTACCGGCCAGCTCACGCTCCTCAGGGGATTCGATCCCATGGTCGATACTGTTCCGGATCAAATGGACCATGGGGTCGCCCAATTGATCGATAACATTTTTGTCCAGCTCGGTCTCAGCGCCTTCGGTGACCATGACCACTTCCTTGCCCAGCTCGGCGGAAAGATCCCGGACCAACCGCTTGAATTTGGCAAAGGTGGTGCCGATGGGCAGCATCCGGATATTGAGCACACAATCCCGCAGTTCGGCGGTAAGGCGCTCCACCTCCTCCACCGGCTCGACAAGATCGGAGTCCTTGTGGTGAGAGGCAACCTGGGTCAGCCGCGCCTGGGTAACAACCAGTTCACCCACCAAATTGATGAGTTCATCCAGCTTTTCCGAGGCCACCCGGATGCTTTCCGCGCCCTTGGCCACCGTCGCCTTTTCCTTGGCATCCCGAACCAGCTTCTGTTCGGCCAAAGCGGCGTCAACGCTGGTTCGCGAGACAAGATGCTCTCCCACCAGCAGTTCCCCGAGGGGCTTCTGCCGGGCAAGCACCGTTTTCAGATCGTCGGCGGAAATTTCTCCCCGCTCCAGCAGTATCTCGCCGAGTTTTTTGTGCTCCACCATATCCTCCTCGCCTTCCACGGCAAGGACCGTCACCGTCACCTGGCAGCTGGATTCGGCAAACACCAAAACATCCTCGATGGCATTATTCCCCTTGTCCGTGGTAAGCAGGACAAGCGCCCCGCCGCCCTCCTGCTCCGCATCCATGAACACCGTGCTCTCGCCAAGCGCGTGCAGCTCGGCAAGCAGGGCTTCCATGGTATTCCCGCCGACAAAGAATTCCGGCGTCGGCTTGATGGATATCCGGTAATGGGTGCGCCTGCCCGCAGTTGGGTCCTTTTCCTCCTCCGGGATAGCAGGACCGGAAGCCACCTGCTCCTTGTCCGGCGGCGGGCCACCGCCGACCAGAACCTGCAACGCGGTGATGATCCGCTGTCCCTCGTCGGGGTCGGCTTCGCCGCCTCCGGTGACAGCATCGAGCAGGGCGCGGATATGATCCCTGGAGGCCAGGGTCAAATCGATCAACTCCGTGCTCACTGGCACCGACCCGTCCCGCACCTTGTCCAGAGCCGTTTCCACATGATGGGTAAACCCGGCGATATCGTCAAAACCGAACATCGCCCCGGACCCCTTAATGGTGTGCATGGCCCGAAAAACCCGGCTCACGAT
This sequence comes from Desulfurivibrionaceae bacterium, assembly GCA_041662645.1. Classification (GTDB taxonomy): domain Bacteria; phylum Desulfobacterota; class Desulfobulbia; order Desulfobulbales; family Desulfurivibrionaceae; genus Thiovibrio. The sequence continues at coordinate 4,420 of JBAZSA010000056.1, read as the reverse complement.
CTTGAGGTCAGTAGGGTCCTTTTCCAATTCCAGCAGGGAGGTTTCCAACTCCTCAAGAAGCTCCCCCGCTTCCTCACGAAAAACCTCTGCATATTCCGTATCAGCCATGATCCACCTTCCCGGTCAACCATATCTCGCAAGAGACAGGTCGGTTAATAGCGCTCAAAATCACTCTCATGATCCAGGGCAATCTTCGCCCCACTCTCCTTGGCCGGAGCGGTCTTTTTTCCCTGCCCGCCTGTTCCCTTTCCAGAGGGCGGGGCAAGAAAAATGCCGCTGGACTTGCGATAACCGGTCTCCGCCCCGCTTGCCAAACGCCTTTTACTTCCAGCATCATCCACCTTGAAAAAAGCGATGGTCTCCTGAAGCCGAGCGGCTTGGGCGGTGAGTTCCTCGCTGGTGGAGGCCATCTCCTCGGCCGCCGCGCTGTTGGCTTGAATGACTTGATCAAACTGTTCAATGGCCTTGGCGTTTTCTTCCAAGCCCCTTGCCTGCTCGTTGCTGGCTGCATCAATCTCCTGCACCAGCTCGGCGGTTTTCTGGATTTGGGGCACGATCTCGTTGATAAGCTTGCCGGCATTGGTCGCCGTGGCCACACTGGCCGAAGCAACCCCTTTGATCTCCTGGGCGGAGACCTGGCTGCGCTCGGCAAGCTTCCGCACTTCCGAGGCCACCACGGCAAAGCCCTTGCCGTGCTCTCCAGCCCTGGCCGCCTCGATGGCGGCGTTCAAGGCCAGCAGGTTGGTCTGACGGGCAATCTCTTCGATAACCTCGATTTTTTCGGCGATATGCTGCATGGCGCCCACGGTTTCCGTCATGGCCTTGCCGCCTTCCACCGCGTCTTTGGCAGCCTTGCCAGCGATGGCCGTGGTCTGACGGGCATTGTCCGCGCTCTGCGCCACGGTGCTGGCCAACTCTTCCATGGAGCTGGAGATCTCCTCCACCGAGGCGGCCTGTTCGCTGGCGCCCTGGGAAACCTGCTGGGAACTGCTGCTCAACTCATGGCTGCCCGCGGCAACCTGATCCCCAGCCATGCGCACATCCTGGATGATCTCCCGGAGCTTCAGCACCATGGCGTCCAATGCTTCGGCCAGCTGCCCGATCTCGTCCTCCTTGTTGGCATCCATCTTAGTATGAGTCAGATCGCCGTCGGCGATCCGCTGGGCAACGCCGACCATCTTACCGAGGGCCGAAGCGATCCGGCCGGAAAAAACAAAGGCCAGGATAATAGTGAAAATAATAATGGCCAAGGCCAGAACGATGCTGACAATATTCGAAATTTTGATGGTGGAAAGGGCGTCTGCAATCTCATGTTGCGCTTCGGCCTCCATCTCCTCCTCAATCCGGTCCACCCGCTTGCCCAATTCCTCGGAAGCAGCGTCGTACCCCTCCATGGCCTTGGTGGCCAACGCCAGATCTCCTTTCACATAGAGCTCCGCAGTGCGTTTGCCATTTACCATAAGGTCCCCGAACAGCTTCTCGATCTCCTCAATCTCGCCGCTATTATCGGGGTGGAGCGCCTTCAGCGCCTCGGCATTTTCGCGAAACCGGAGGGCATGCTCTTCGGCATCCTTGTTAGCGCTGGCAAGAACCTCGGCGGTGCGCACCGCGCAGGCATCGGTGAATATTTCCTGCACCTGAAGCATCTCGAGCTTCAGGTTCATGGCCCGCTCGTTGCCGCCATAGCCCTTGTCCCTGGCCATTTCCACGCTACTGGTCACCCGGCCTTGAAAGAAACCATTCACCAGGAGCTGGATCACCAGAACCAGACAGACACCGCCGAAAGCGAACAGCATCTTGTTTCTGATATTCTTTTTCATTTACTCTCCTTTGGACGTAAAGCTTTACCCCCTGCTCAGTATCGCTCGAAATCCTTGTGGTCATCCAAGGCAATGCTCGCTCCGCTATCCCCTGATGGTGACTGCTTGCCAGCGGGCGCCATTTTCATTTTCTTTCCATGCGGCAAGGCCAAAGGCGCCCTCGCTGCCCTCTGTCCGCCAGCAGGAGTAGTTGCCTGGCGCCGATGCCCGCCCAATTCATCGAGCTTGAAAAAAGCGATGGTTTCAAGCATCTGGGAGGCTTGCGCGGTAAGCTCCTCGCTGGTGGAGGCCATTTCCTCCGCAGCCGCGCTATTGGACTGAATAACCGAATCAAACTGCTCGACAGCCCTGGAATTCTCCTCGATACCCCTGGCCTGCTCGTTGCTGGCCGCATCAATCTCCTGCACCAGTTCCGCGGTTTTCTGGATCTGCGGGAGGATATCGTTGATCAGCCTGCCGGCGTTGGTGGCGGTGGCCACACTGGCCGAGGCAACCCCCTTGATCTCCTGGGCCGAAACCTGACTGCGCTCGGCAAGTTTGCGCACTTCGGAGGCCACCACGGCAAAGCCCTTGCCGTGTTCCCCGGCCCGGGCCGCCTCGATAGCGGCGTTGAGCGCCAGCAGATTGGTTTGCCGGGCGATCTCCTCGATCAGCTCGATCTTTTCGGCGATATGCTGCATGGCGGTAACGGTTTCCGCCACGGCCTTACCACCGGCCCCGGCATCCGTCGCGGTCTTGGTGGCAATGGTTGAAGTCTGCCGGGCATTATCAGCGGTCTGGGCCACGGTGGAAGCCAACTCTTCCATGGACGAGGAAATCTCCTCCACCGAGGCAGCCTGCTCGCTGGCCCCTTGGGAAACCTGCTGGGAGCTGGAGCTCAGTTCATGGCTGCCAGCAACAACCTGATCGGCGGCGGCCTGGATATCCATGACCACCTCTTTCAGCTTGGCGACCATATTGCCAAGGGCTTCCAGCATTTCGTCCTTGTCGCTCCGCTTCTTCATCTCAACGGTGAGATTCCCCTCGGAAATCATCTTGGCGTTGGCCGTGATGCCGGCAATGGAGTCAACCATCTTCTTCATCGCGGCCATAACGCTGGAGGTGTCGCCCGGAGAAAGGATGATCTCGCGGGAGAGATCGCCGATGGCCACTAAATTGGCAACCTCGTGCACCTCGCTGGGATCGGCGCCAAGCTGGCGGAGGATCGAACGGGTGAGGAACACGGCGATACCGATGCTCAAGAGAAGCCCTGCCCCGCCCAGGCCGAGCATCAAGTTGCGGGAGGCATTGAAGGTTGCGACACTCTCCTCGTAGCGGGCCTTGTTGCGGTCCAGGTTGTGGGCCAGCAGTTCGTTAATGGCATTCTGCATGACAACTTCCGCAGGGCCGATTTCCTTAGTCCGCACCTGCTCGGCCTCATCATCCTTGGTGGCCATGGCCAGTTCCATGCTTTTGTTATTCAGGCCTTGCAGGGTCTTGTTGGCCTCCTTGACCTTATCCTGCAAGTCAATCCCCTTGGTGTCGCTCGAGGTTGTCAACTCCTCGACCTTTTTCATGCTCTTCTCGTATGCTTCGCGAAACTTTCTGATCCGCTCTTGGTATTCCTTGCGTTTCTCCATATTGGTGTTCAGGATCATGTTGCGAACATTGAGGCCTGTGTTGGCCATGCACATGCTCGCATTATTAATTTCATCTATCCGCACCGAGTTGATGTTGACGACCCGATCCAGATCATCATTGATCTTCGCCATCCCCCGGTAGCCGATCCAGATCAAAACCCCCATGATGACCACCAACACCGTAAAGCCAAGGCTCAACCGCTTACTGAGATTCATATCTTGCAACATGTTCCTCTCTCCTTTTGCTAAGGGGCCACGCCTACAGAAACCTTGCCATCTGGCTACAAAACAGCAAAACGTATTCCCCCCGGAAATACTTTCTTTAATACGCCTCAAAACCACGGCCCAAGAAAGGGACGGATTCACCCCCTTTGCTCTTGCCAGCGAAATCTCTCCCCAGGCCGAACTGACCGAGACAGAATTAATCAGTACAAATACCCATATGAAATAATTATACGCATGGGAAATAAAGCACGTCAAAGAATAAAAAAACCCCTCACAATCAGGTTTTTTTTCATATCCGACGGAGAGCGGCGACTTCGCTCAATAACGCTCGAAACCCCCTTCACCTGCGCCTGGCAGGGAAAGCTTCACCCCTTTGCCCTTGGTGCCGGATGGTGGTTTTCTCCCTGCCGCGCCGGCAGACAGAGGCAGAGGCCGCCCTTGGACCCGGGTCGTGCCTTCCACGTCCACCCTGAAAAAAGCGATGGTTTCCTGCATCTGCGCAGCCTGAGCAGTCAGCTCCTCACTGGTGGAGGCCATCTCCTCGGCAGCGGCGCTGTTGGCCTGGATCACTTGGTCAAACTGTTGGATGGCGCGGGAATTTTCGTCGATGCCACGGGCCTGCTCGTTACTGGCTGCGTCGATCTCATGAACCAGCTCCGCGGTTTTCTGGATCTGCGGCACGATATCATTGATGAGTTTGCCTGCGCTGGATGCGGTTTCCACGCTTGAGCTGGCCACACCCTTGATTTCCTGGGC
>JBAZSA010000055.1:0-15100 GCA_041662645.1 Desulfurivibrionaceae bacterium | reverse complement strand
GATTCGTTGATATAGCCCATGGTGATGACAATGCCCAGAACCGCCGCGACAATGCCCAGGCCGGGCAGTGCATCGCCTATCCGGGTGATGCTGTGGGCGGGCAGCATCCGTTCGTGCTGGTTGGCCTCCAGGTCGATCTCCATGAGGTTGTCCAGTTCGTAGGCCGGGTAATTGGCGCTGAGCATGGTGCGCACCGTGTCGCAGATGAACTCCGCTGCCTCCTTGTCCTTCATGATGCTGCCGTATTTTTGAAACAGCGGGCTTTTCTCGTAGTTTTCGATGTCTGACTCGATGGCGACCAAGCCTTCCTTTTTGATCTTGAAGAAGACGGCGTTCATGAGCAGCAACAGCTCCAGATAATGGGCTTTGTTCATGTGGGAGTCGGAAAAAACGCCGCCGAGATGTGCGACAATGACCTTCAACGATTTGGCTGGCGAGGAAATGATCAGGCTGCCAATGGCGGCGCCGAAGATGATGATGACCTCGGCGGGCTGAAATAAGACACTGAAATTGCCTTTTCCCATGGCGTAGCCGGCGATGACCGACCCCAAAACAACTGCTATGCCGATAATTGTGAGCATGTTGGTCTTTGTTCCCTTATGGAATTTTCATGGTGTTGCTTTGTTACGGCTGGCGCGGAACAATCCCCGCCGGAACCGGAAAAATCAGGACTCCTGCCAGCGCTGGCTGATGAGTTGTTCTTTTTGTTTTCTGAGCACATAGGTGGCTATGGTGTCTTGAATGAGGCCTTTTGCCGGGGTAAATTCGATGGCAACCTGGAAGCCGCCCTCAGGGAGCAGGTCCGCACGGGCAACCGAACCGCCGGTCACGACCCAATACGGTTGGTCTGTGGACAGAAGCATGCGGACCTCGACAAGATCTCCAACCGCAAAGGTCTCCTGGGAGGCAAGCATGATTCCGCTGGCGCTCAGGCTTACTTTCCCAACCTTTGGTGTTTCTGGCCGCCGGGCAATACCATGGAAATCAAGGATGTTGTCGAGCCTGGCATTGATCTGGAGGAGCAGCTGCGTCATGGACGGCTTGAAGTCTTTTTCCTCGTTGCCCCGCGGCAGCTTGAAGAACTCAAACAGGATATCCAGCTTGGAGTTTGCATCAAGAAGCATCAGGGCAAAGGAAGGGTCGATTTCATGGGAAGACGCTGTCAGCCCAGCGCCGATCCTGCTGGAATCGGCAAGGGCAACGGGAATGACCCTGGCCACGGGCAGGGCGTTGTGTGCGATCTTTTGCACCGACATTGCCAGAATATCCTCGATCCGGAAATTTTCCCGGCGATTCCGGCCGCTGGCGTCTATGGAGTTGTCAGTTGGCATGCCTATGAATTCCTTAGTAAAAGACGAAACATCATACCCTGTTGCGGAGATTTTGGAATTATTTTTTGCTCGGCTTCGCCGCTATTTTGCCTGGGAGCCGCGGCATCATGGCAGGGGAAAAGGCTAATGCACCGAGCAGGAGATGCAGGGATCGTAAGCACGTACCAGCATCTCGGCCAGCAGTTCGATCTCCTGGTCTTTCTCCCCGGCCCGGGCATACTGGCTTGCCAGAGCTTCGATGTCGTGCAGGATGTTGGCGTGATTCTGGCTGGTGGGGATAACGCAATCCGCCTTGACGACCTTGCCGTGGCGGTCAAATTCATAATAATGATAGAGGATGCCCCGGGGAACCTCCACCGCGCCGGTTCCCGCCCCTTTCTTTGCCTTCACCGGCTGGCGCGGTTCCTGCCATGGGCTGCCCAGCAGGGTGTCGATGAGCCTTACCGAATCGAGGACCACCTGCACGCATTCCACCAGTTGGGCCACATTGCCCATGTACGGGTTGTGATTCACCGGGACAAGCCCCAGAAATTTAGAGATCTCCCGGGCGGTGGCATGGAGCAGCGGAAAATTGTTGTTCAGGCGGGCCAGAGCGCCTACGGCAAAAGAGGCGCGGGACAATTTGCTCAGCTTGGAGGTAAAGCCCGGGGCGCAGTATTCATTGGTCATGGCCCGGTATTCGTGTTCCTTTTTTAAAACCCCATCCGTGGAGACCAGCCCGCCGCCGATAAAGGGATAGCTGGTGCGGCCCTTGAGGGAAACGAATTCCGTTTCCCGGCTGAAATCCGGAATGGCAAAGGTTTTAAACAGCTCCGCCGAGAGCAGCAGATCGGGAACCGAGGCCATCAACCGCTGGCGGATTTTTTCCAGCTCCCCTTTTTCCGGCAGCATGGTGAAGCCGCCCACCACGGTCCGGGTCGGGTGCAACCGCCTGCCGCCGATGATGTCGCAGGCATCATTGGCCAGCAGCTTGAGGCGCAGGGCCCGCTGCACCACTTCCGGATGGCTCTTGGCCAGGGGCAGGACGCTGCCCGCGCCGAGAAAATCCGGGGCAGCCAGGAAATAGAGGTGCAGGATATGGCTTTGCAGGGTTTCCATGTGCTTGAGCAGGAGTCTGAGATCAGCGGTCTGGGCCGAGGGCGTGATGCCAAAGGCGTTTTCCACCGCCCGGATGCTGGCCAGGGTATGGCCGATGGAGCAGATTCCGCAGATTCGCCCGCAGATGTAGGGCGCGTTCTCCCAGTATTTGCCCACCAGCATGGCCTCGAAAAAGCGGGGCGTCTCGACCACCTCCCATTGCGCCTTTTTGACCACCCCGTTCTTGATGCTGATGCGGATGTTGCCGTGGCCTTCCACCCGGGTCAGGTGGCGGACATCGACCTCGCAGGAGAGCTTCATGATTTTTTCCTCCTGGCGGCTGGGGCCTTTTTTGCGGCCGGGGATTTTTTGGCCTTGGGGCGGAGTGTGTCGGCGAAAGAGGCAAAACCGCCAAAACATTCGAGCCGGTCGAGGATGGTCTCGCGGTCAAAACCGTAGGTGCGCATGATTTCTTCCAGTTGTTTGAGGTTGGCCGCTTCGGCCGGCCCCCGGCAACCCCAGCAGCCTCTCCGGTTGGTGGTGCACCAGGCATCGCAGCCGGCCCGGGTGATTGGGCCGAGGCAGGGCTCGCCCAGTTCGAACAGGCAGATGTTCTCGTTGGCCTTGCACTCCATGCACACCGGGTATTCCGGATGGCGCACCGTCTTGCCCACCACCAGATCGGTGACGATTCTCTCGACCTCCTCTTTTTTTATGGGGCAGCCGAAGATCGAAAGGTCTACCCGGACAAAATCCGCAAGCGGGTGCACTTCCATGGTCTCGATGGGAAAGCCGCCGTACACCTCTTTTTTCACCCAGTCCAGATCGCGGAAGCGGTTTTTGAGCTGATTGACCCCGCCAAAGCAGGCGCAGGAGCCGAGGGCGACCAGAACCTTGGCGTTTTTGCGGATTTTGGTGAGGCGGGCAATTTCGTCCTTTCGGGTGACGCTGCCCTCGACAAAGGCGATGTCATAGGTGTCGGCTCGCTCGCTCATGCCTTCGCGGAAGTTGACGATCTCCACCAGGTTGAGAAAATCGAGCAGGGTCGTCTCGTTGTTCAAAAGCTGCAGCTGACACCCCTCGCAGGAGGTCAGTTCGAAGAAGCCAACCTTTGGCCGGGCAAGGGGGACGCCGAGGTAGGAGAGTTGTCCGCTCATCTCAGGTAAGCGGTTACAGGGTACGGCATCTGCTTTGTTATCGGCCTGAGTGCATACCGATGTATAGCCCACAGGCCTCTGTCGCGCATCTGCCGCACCCTGTAACCGCTTACAGTTGGGGGGGGTGCGCTTGACTTGGTCGTGTTTTTTGTGATCAGTTCCCATCTCAGATCGCCTCCTTGAGATTCATCACCGACCAGTAGTCAAAAACCGGGCCGTCCAGGCAGGTGTAGGTCGAGCCGATGTTGCAGCGGCAGCATTTGCCCCGGCCGCAATGCATCCGGCGCTCCAGGGAGACGAACATCTTCTGCATGGGCAGGCCGGCCTCGGTCAGCATCTTGCAGACGAAATGAAACATCACCGGCGGGCCACAGACAATGGCATAGGTGTTCTCATGCAGGCTTGCTGTCTGGCCGATCCGTTCCCGCAGGAGTTCGGTGATCAGACCGGTGCGGCCCTTCCAGCTCTTGTCCGCTTTGTCCACGGTGATGCCGAGGTTGATGTCGAACTGCCGCCATTCCTCGTACTGGTAAGTGAAGAGTAGTTCCGCCGGATTCTTGGCCCCGTACATGATATCCACCTGCCCGTATCTGCTCCGGTTTTCCAGCACCGTCAACAGGGGAGAGCGCAGGGGCACGATACCCAGCCCCCCGCCGATGAGCAGCAGGTCCTGCCCCTGCATTTTTTCCAAGGGGAAATGGGTGCCAAAAGGGCCGGTTATCCCCACCCTGGCGCCCCGTTCCATCTTGGCCAGAAAATTGGTGAGATTGCCCACCGCCCGGATGCACAGCTCGAGGTCGCCGCGCCGCAACGGGGAAGAGGAGATGGAAAACGGCGCTTCGCCGATTCCCGGCAACTCCAGCATGACGAACTGGCCTGGCTTAAAGGAGAAGCGATTCCGCTGGCTTGGGTCGATGATCTGAATCTGATAGAGCTTTTCCGTGGCGGTGAGCGGGTAGATGCTGGTGATCTCGGCGGGCAGGGTATACTCGAAGCTGCTCGGGTCTTGTTTGCGGCGCGAGTCTGGATCCTTGCCGAGAATGTCGAAGAAATGGAGTTTGCTTTGCATGTGTTACTCCTTGCCCCGGACGCTGGCGATGACTTCAGGGGGGGTGATGCCGGCAAGGCAGGCTGTGCCGCAGCGGCCGCAGCCGACACAGAGGGATTCTTCAAAGGCCTCCACGAAGCCGCGGTGCTTGTGGTAGTACCGGTATTTCAACCGGCTGGCGCTTGTCGGCCGGAAGTTATGGCCGCCGGCCACCTTGGCGAAGTCGATGAGGTTGCAGGAATGCAAGGACTTTGCCTTGCTGGCGTGCGACAGGTCAAGGTCGACATGCTCCTCAACGCCATAGCAGTAACAGGTGGGGCAGACATTGGCGCAGGTTCCGCAGGAGAGGCATTTTTCTCCCCAATGATTCCAGGCCGGGGATTCGAACTCAAGGTCGAGGATATTGGTGAGGTCCGAGGTGTCCACCGTGGCGGTGTAGCGCTTGCTTTTCTCCTTGGTTACGCGCTTGTAGAGAGCGAGGTCTTTGCTGCCCGGCTCCTTGCAGGCGATTTGGCTCAGCAGGTCAAAGGCCGTGGAGGAAAGGATTTCGGCAAAATATTTGCCGCCCAGGTCGGTGAGAAACAGGTCGAACCCGTGGCTGGCGGAGTCCGTGCCCATGGAGCGGCAGAAACATTGGGGCTCCGGGTTGCAGGCCAGGCCGATGACGAAAAGATTCTTCCGTTTGCCCATGTAGTACGGGTTGGGGTAGGTGTTTTGCGCCAGAACCAGATCCAGTTTGTTCAGGGCGTTGATGTCGCAGGCATGCATGCCGAAGAAGACCAGGGGGCGGTGGACATTGAGTTCGACCTGTTTTTCCCAGCCGTGGCGGCTTACAACAAAGGTGGACAACGTTTCATGGTAGGGCAGGACAAAGCGTTTCGGGGAATGCACCGTCTGGGTGTAGTCAAGGGCGAGTTCGTTGAAATCGTAGACCACATCGAAGTCGTAGAGGGGTTTGCCGGCGCGGTCATTGCCCCTGGATACCGGACCGGCAACGACGTTGACGGCCAGCAGCTCATAGAGGCGGGCGAGTTCCTGTTTCTTGAAAACCCTGAAGATCATGGCAGCCCTCTTCGGCAGAGTGGGGGAAGGACGTAATCGTTATGAAAAATGGCCCATATTTATGGGATATAACGATTGGTCTCGGGCTGTCAAGCAATTGTCCGCAGGCAGGGTTATCTCGCCACCACAAAAGCCCCGGGGAAGCCTGCGCTGGCCATGGTCTGCTCCATCCGTTTGGCTGCGGTCAGGGTGTTGCCGGCTTTGACCTGGACGCGGTAGAAAACCTGATCGACCCGGTCGTAGCGCACGGTCTCGGTTTCCCTGCCCCCCTTGATCATCTTGTCCTTCAGCCGGTCGGCATTTGCCTGGACAGTGAAGGAGCCGATCTGGACATAAAAATCCCCCTTCTGGAAATCCTCGTGGGGCAGGAACCGGGCGGCGGTCTTGTTGTTGGCAAGGGTAACGGTTTCCGCTTCGCCCAAGGCGGTGATCCGGACCCGGCCGGTTCCCTCCTTCATGATGCCGAGATCCCTGGCCACATTGTAGGAGAGATCGATGATTCGGGTGCCCACGAATGGGCCGCGGTCGTTGATCCGCACCGTGGTGGAGCGGCCGTTGCCAAGGTTTTCCACCAGAAGCCTGGTGTTCATGGGCAGGGTTTTGTGGGCCGCGGTCCAATCGTACATATTGTAGATTTCGCCGTTTGAAGTCTTGCGGCCGTGGAAGGGGTTGCCATACCAGGAGGCAGTGCCGGTTTCCACGTAGCCCTCGGCCGAGGGCAGCGGGTAGTAGGTCTTGCCATCGATCTGGTAGGGCTTTTGCGTGGCAGGGATGCGGCCTGTCGTGGATGTGGGCCTGGGCCGGGAAGCAGTAGCCGGTGGCGGGGTGCTTTTGAGTACCGTGGTGCAGCTGGAAAAGGTTGCCCCGCACAGAAGCAGGAGGGCAGGGAGGAGGATTGTCCGGGTATGTCTTGGGGAACTCATGGTTTGGTCTCGATGGGGAGGTTGGGTTTGAGCCGTTCGCTGAAGAACGCTCCGGCTTTGCCAACGGTGTGCGGGGTGTAGGGGAGATAGCGCTGTTGCTTGGGTTCCACGCCCGCATTATCGAAAAGCACCTTTTTGTTTGCGTCCACCATGGAGAGGTGCAGGTCCAGGATGGGGCGGAAGATGTGGAGCATGCCGTCCGGGCCCACACCGACCAGGGGGCTTTCCCAGCGGCGCAGCTCATACCCCTTGAGCCACAGGCTCGGGCTTGACGCTCCCGTGATTTTGTCCCGCAAGGAAAGGGCGTGATCGGCGGGGTTGTTCAGCTGTTCCTCCACCTCCCGGCTGCCCTGCACGCCGAGCCGTGACCAGGCGGGATGATCGGCATCATCGGTGCGGAGCAGATGGGTGCCCTGGTCGTTAAAGGACCACTGGCTGTGGCACACGGTGCAATGCGCCTTTTTTTCGTACTGCCTGTGGGCCGGGTGGACAGGCTGGGGCACCGCGAGTTTTTTGCCGGTCAGGCGGGTGGTCAGGACAAGGTGGTCCGCCTCAACCTGCAGATTGCTAAGGGGCAGGGGCAGCCCTTTACGCCAGCCGTGGCAGGCAAGACAGGTGATGGCCGGGGGGGAGCCCTTGGCCGCGGTGTGGCCGCCCATGAGTTGTGCCCCGGAGTGGCAATCGATGCAGGCCATGCCCTTCTGCTGGTGGATGTCCGGGGTCAGCTGGTGAAACTCAACCCCGTAGGGCCTGGTTTCCGTGGTATCGGTGCGGTAGGGGGTGCGGTATTCCTGGTTGAAGTCGTGCTCAAAACGGCCATAATAGTCAGCGCCTACGAAGTTGCCATAATGGCAGTGCAGGCACTGGCTGTCCGCTGGCGATTTGACAAAGGCGTGGCCACTCATTTTGCCGTTGGTGTATGCAAGATGGCAGGCGGCGCAGCCCGTGCCGTGTACTGTTTCCGGGTAGCTGTCGCCGGGGCTGTACACATGGCAACGCAGGCAGCGGCGGCGGAGCAGGTCGTCGGCCAGATCGAGGGGGGAGGTGATTGTTTTGTGGAGCGGGATTTCCGTAAGGGAACCAAGGGGGGCTTGGGCGCCAAAACCGGTCCGCACACTGTTGACCTCGTTTCGGTCGGTGAAATGCAGCGAAGTAGCGGCCTCGGCCACCTGCCGGGCATGGCATGTGGCGCAGCCTTTCTGCATCTGGTCCGGATGGGCGGGCTGGCTGATGAGCCCGGCATGGGCCTGCTCCTGGGTTGCGCTTTCCGGGTTGCCTCCGTGGCAGGTCGTGCAGGCGAGATTGTGGCTGGGGTCGAGCCGGACCTCCGGGTGGCAGCCTAAACAGCCGGGGTTACGGGCCGGAGTTTCTTGGACAACGGGCTTTTCCGGAGCCTTGTCCTTCTTGCAACCGGGAAAGGCCATGGCAAGCAGGCAGAGAAGCAGCAGGATGGCGCGGTTTTTTATGTTGCGGCGAAACGGCATGGCGGAACGTATATCCTCGGGCTGGATGAATGTTCCCGCCATACTACCTTATTTGCGGCAATGGCAACAAGCCGCAATTGCACAGGGGAAAGAGAATATGCCGCGCTGCTTTTGTGCAGCAATGGGGGAATATCCACAGGTCATGCCTGACGCATAGTGACTGAAATGCTTTGACAATCGGAGATTATTTCTCTACACCCTTTGCAGGGGTAATCCCCCCCCCAAAAAAAAATATAGATGTTATTTTGCACGATTCATCCATTACAGAATACAACATGGGGAAACGGGTCATGAGGAACAAAAAGGTTTTTTTTATTATCGCCGCGTTTTTATTCTGCACACAGACACAGACACAGACACAGTCGCAGGCGGTTGCGGGTGGCTTGACCATAAAGGTCGATCCAAACCTTGTGGATGAACAGACGCAGCAACGCCTTAAGAGGATGGATGAGAGCGATGCCTGGAGGGATGTGAGAGAGAAACAAGCCGCTGAAAGCGCTGCGAGAGCGCCGCAAGCCCCAGCCTCCGCTGCCGCCCCCGCAGTGCGCCAAAGCGCCACAAAGGCAAGCGTGAACACGCCAAGTAGAGCTGCAACAGGAAGTCCTGGTCGAAAATCATGAAGGCGAAGGAAATGATCACAGGTGAGTGATCACAGGATATAATTTTTTGCTGACACCATTTTGACTTCAAGACGATTGCCGTTTTTTACAGGATCATCCGTATTCCCACCGTGCGTTCAAAGTTGACAATATTGTAATCTCCAACAAACACAGGAAAAAGGTGGGGCAAAAAAGGCATTTTCCCTTGGACAAAAGAGGGCGGAATACTGTATTTTGTTGAGAATGTGTTGCGGCCTGACTGTATGGGTTGTGTTGCGCATGTTGAAAGCCATCCACCGTGTTTTCCCCCTATTTCTATGAGACCGGCGCCATTTTATGAAAACTACCAATCAGACCCATCGGACCAAGTTCATTTTTATCACTGGCGGCGTTCTCTCTTCCCTGGGAAAGGGGCTGGCTGCCGCGTCTATCGGCGCCCTGCTCGAGAGCCGGGGGCTGTCCATCACCTTCCAGAAGCTGGACCCGTACATCAACGTGGACCCCGGCACCATGAACCCTTTTCAGCACGGCGAGGTGTATGTCACCGATGACGGGGCGGAGACCGACCTCGATCTCGGCCATTACGAGCGGTACACCTCCGTGGCCTTGGGCCAGCGCAACAACTACACCTCGGGCCGCATCTACCATTCGGTGATCAGCAAGGAGCGGCGCGGCGAGTACCTGGGCGGCACCGTGCAGGTGATCCCGCATATCACCGACGAGATCAAGACAGCCATCAAGCAGTTTGAAGGCGAGGTCGATGTGGCGATCATCGAGATCGGCGGCACCATCGGTGATATCGAGAGTCTGCCATTTTTGGAGGCGATCCGTCAGTTCCGCACCGATGTGGGGCGGGAAAATTCGTTGTACATCCATGTTACCTGGGTGCCTTACATCAAGACCGCAGGCGAGGTGAAGACCAAGCCCACCCAGCACAGCGTCAAGGAATTGCGGGCCATCGGCATCCAGCCGGACATCCTGCTCTGCCGCACGGAAAGCCTGCTTTCCAATGAACTGAAGGCAAAGATCTCCCTGTTTTGCAACGTGGAGAAAGAGGCGGTCATCACGGCCCGCGACGTGGACAATATCTACGAGGTGCCGCTCTGTTTCCATGCCGAGGGGCTCGACGACATCATCCTCCGCAAGCTCAATATCTGGACCGGCGCGCCGCGCCTCGATGCCTGGCAGGAGCTGGTCGAGAAGGTCAAGCACCCCAAACGCGAGGTGGAGATCGGCATCATCGGCAAGTACGTTGATCTGACCGAGTCGTACAAGAGCCTGCACGAGGCCCTGGTGCATGGGGCCGTGGCCAACGAGGCCAAGGTGCGGCTTCGCTATGTGAGCGCCGAGGAGATCGAAGAAAAGGGTGCCGATGGCCTGCTGGCCGGTTGCCACGGGGTGCTGGTGCCGGGCGGCTTTGGCAGTCGTGGGGTGGCGGGTAAGATCCAGGCCGTGACCTTTGCCAGGGAGAAGAAAATCCCCTATTTCGGTATCTGCCTCGGCATGCAGCTGGCGGTGATCGAGTTCGCCCGGCATATCGCCAAGATGAAAGACGCGGACAGCACCGAGTTCAACCAGTTGACCAAGCATCCGGTGATTTACTTCATTAAAGAGTGGTTTGATTACCGCACCGGCAAAATCCAGATCCGCGACGAATCCACCGATCTGGGCGGCACCCTGCGGCTGGGGGCCTATCCCTGCAAGATGGTGTCCGGAACCTTTGCCCACACGGCCTACGGTGTAGACCAGATAGAAGAAAGGCACCGGCACCGCTACGAGTTCAACAACGCCTTTAAGGATGAGCTGGTGAAGCATGGGCTCATCATCAGCGGCACCTCCCCTGACGAGAAGCTGGTGGAGATTGTCGAGCTGCCCGATCATCCGTGGTTCCTGGGCTGTCAGTTCCATCCGGAATTCAAATCCGGCCCCATGAAGCCGCATCCGTTGTTCACGAATTTTATCAAGGCAGCCCTCACGAACGCCGGGCTCTAAGGTAACTGTCCAACAAGATGGTCTTGCAAAAGAAGCAGAATTTTCATTAAGAAGGTGCTTCGACAGGCTCAGCATGAACGGAATATTAATACGTTAAGATAATCTCCGTTCACCCTGAGCTTGTCGAAGGGCTCTTTTTCCGAAATCATCACATTAAGGAGAAAAAGAGTGGAGTCTGTTCGTATCCCGGATTTTTTTGAGGTCGGTTCCAACCGGCCTTTTTTATTGATCGGCGGACCGTGCGTCATCGAATCGGCCGAATTGTGCCGAGAAGTGGCCGCAGGTCTTAAGGAGATTTGTGCCAGGCTGGGCATCTCCTATATGTTCAAAGCCTCTTTTGACAAGGCCAACCGGACCTCGCTCGATTCCTTCCGTGGCCCCGGCCTGGACGAGGGGCTGCGCATCCTGGCCGATATCCGCCGGGATTTTGGCGTGCCGGTGGTTTCCGATGTGCATGAGGTGGCCCAGGTCGGGCCGGCCGCCGAGGTGTTGGATGTCTTGCAGATTCCCGCTTTTCTCTGCAGGCAGACCGATCTGCTGGTGGCTGCGGCCAAAAGCGGCAAGGTGGTGAGCCTGAAAAAAGGCCAGTTTGTCTCGCCTTGGGATATGCGGCATGCGGTGAGCAAGATCAACGCGGTGGCCAAAAATAAATTGATGCTCATGGAGCGGGGCACCACCTTTGGCTACAACAATCTGGTCGTTGACATGCGCTCCCTGCCGGTGATGCGCTCTTTCGGCTGCCCGGTTATCTATGATGCGACCCACAGCGTCCAGCTGCCCGGCGGGGCAGGGGGAAGCTCCGGCGGCCAGCGCGAGTTTATCCCGACCCTGGCCCGGGCTGCCGTGGCTGCGGGGATCGACGGGTTGTTCATGGAGATCCATCCCGATCCGGCCAAGGCGTTGTGCGACGGGCCCAACTCCATGCCGCTTAACGGGGTGGAGCCGTTGCTCGCCCACCTTTTGGAGATTCACACCCTTATCCAGCGGCAAGTTCAAGAGGGTGCGGTATGACCGACAGCGGCTCCTGCGGCATTCCGGGCGGCCAGTATCCATCCGATTGCGAGGTCACCGAAGGGCTGCGCCAGCGGGCCATGTCTCGACAGGGTCAGGAAGAGCGCGGTTATGCCTGGCGGAACTGCCTGCCGCTGGCCAGGGAGATCAGGCTGTTGCTGCTCGATGTGGACGGGGTGCTCACCGATGGTTCTATCACGTACGGCAATTCCGGCACGGAGCTGAAATCCTTCAATATCAAGGACGGCTTCGGTATCCGCCTCCTGCGCGAGGCTGGGGTGGAGGTGGGCATCATCACCGCCCGCCGCTCTGAGGCGGTGGAACGCAGGGCCCAGGATCTGAAGTTGGCCCATCTCTACCAGGGGGTGACCAACAAGATCGAGGCATTTTCCGAGATTCTTGCCGCGCAGAAGCTCACCCCCCAGCAGGTCGCCTACATGGGGGATGATTGGCTCGATCTGCCCCTGCTCAGCCGGGTGGGGTTGGCGGTAACGGTGGCCGACGGAGTGGCCGAGGTCAAGGCGGTTGCCCATTATGTAACCAAACAGGCCGGGGGGAGGGGCGCGGTGCGTGAATTGTGCGAGTTGATCATCGAGGCCAAGGGGTTGCGGGAAGAGCTGCTGGCGAGGTATCTGCGATGATGACCGGCTACCGCAATATCCTCTGGCTGTTGCCCGTGGCTCTTTTGCTGTCTTGGCCAATCTGGGGCGGGGCGTTTACCCGGTTCCTTGCCCCGCGCGGCGGTCTGGCCGCAAAAAGTCGTGCTCCCCAGGCAGCGGCAGCAGTCGCGGGTTTCAGCATGGAGGGGGTTTCGTTCTCCCAGCTGAAAAACGGGGTGCGGGATTGGCAGATTCAAGCCAAACGGCTTTATTCCGGAGAAGATCAGGATCGCATGCAGATGGTAAGCGTGGAGGCGCAGGTTTTTAAAAATGCCGAGCGCAAATTTGTGATCACCGGGCAGGAAGGCGAATACAACAGCAAGAAAAAAATCCTCGCCATGCGAAACGGGGTCAAGGTGCAGGCCGAGAAAGGCGTGCTGATCCAGTCCGACAGCCTCAGCTACGACGATCAGGCCCGCAGGATCACGACCATGGCCCCGGTGCGGATCACCGGCAAGGACATGGACATCCACGGCAAGGGCATGGACTATGATATGCAGAAGGATTCCTACGATGTCCGCGGCCGGGTGAAGGTGGATATCAAGTAGGATGGGTAATAAGGTAAAAGGAAACGACAGCGCGTGAAAGATATCCCTTTAAAAGAACGGATTATTCTGGCCCTTGACGTGGAAACCCCGGAGCAGGCCAGGGAGCTGGTGAAAAGAACCGAATCCCATCTGGGCTTTTACAAGGTCGGGCTCCAGCTGTTCATGGCCGATTGGTTCCAAACCGTTGACTGGCTGGTTGACCGTGGCCACAAGGTGATGCTTGATCTCAAGTTTTTTGATATTCCGGAGACCGTCAAGCTGGCCGTGGCCCAATTGAAAAAACACGGGGTGAGCCTGGCCACCGTCCACGGCAACGACCCGATCATCCGGGCGGCCCTGGAGGAAAAAGGCGACATCCGGCTTTTGGCCGTGACCGTGCTCACCAGTTTCGGCGAGGATGACCTGCGGGCCATGGGCATGACCCAGTCCATCGAGGATCTGGTCTATTTCCGGGCCAAGCGGGCGCTGGAGCTGGGCTGCGACGGGGTGGTCTCCTCCGGCCTTGAGGCGGCTCGCTTGCGTGGCGGGCTCGGCGAGAAGCTGTTGCTGGTCACGCCGGGGATCAGGCCTGGGGCCAATGTGCTCGATGCCGGTGACGACCAGACCCGGATCATGACCGCCGGCCGCGCCATAAAAAGCGGCGCCGATCAGGTGGTCGTGGGCCGCCCCATCTCCAAGGCCGCTGATCCCATCGCGGTTATCGAAGCCATGCAGCAGGAGATTGCCCAGGCTCTTCGGTAAGGCAAAACCCGGCCGGCAACCTGGGCGTCAGACTTTCTTCCCATCCTGTTTTTTTCGCGCAGAAAACAGCGGCTTTTTTCCGTGCGCGAGCCTCCCCATTTGCCTTTAAAGGCTTACAGGATAAGCATCCTGGGCAACTTTTCCTCCTCCTCTTTACATCCGGTTTTCCAGGGCATATAGTAAAATACATGAACCCTGAAAAATAGAACAACAGGAGGATGCGCCATGCACACCAAAGAAGAGCTATGTGAGAAGATCAAGGCTGTTTTTCCGGAGATTGGCGCCTGCGGCATCGACCTCAAGGTTGATTACGACAAGAGCAACAAGGCCTGGGTCGTTGACCTCAAGAAGGATAAACACGAGCTCAAGACCTTCCTGGAAGACTCCGAAGCCCAGCAGTGCATGGACGGCAAGCAATGTGTGTCGTTGGGTCTGCAGATCGGCCAGCTCAGGAAAAATATCGAGCAGTTGTAGAGAGCCGCACTCCTGAAGAAAATTGCGGTAAAGGGGTGTGTGTCCACTAACCACGCGAGGAGGGACTACTATGACGGCAAAAATTCAATGGCGCACGGAAATGGACGATGCCCTGAGCCTGGGGCGGAAGGCGGGCAAACCGATCCTGCTCGATTTTTTCAACCCCAACTGAATCGGCTGCCAACAGATGGATACAGTTACGTATCCCGAAAGCAAGGTTGTCCGGTTCGTCGAAGAAAATTTTATCCCGCTGCGGCTTCTCTCCGACAGTAAGCCCCATTCGGAGAAGTTCAACGTCAAGTGGACGCCTACCCTGATAACCTTGAGTCCGGAAGCCCAGGAGCACCACCGGACCGTGGGGTTTCTCGGACCCGAGGAGTTGATTCCCTCGCTCCTGCTGGGGCTTGGCAAATATCATTTTGAAAACGACCGTTTTGACGAGGCGTTGGCTCGCCTTGAGCAACTGGTTGACGGATATGGCAAAAGCGGCAGCGCGCCCGAGGCCATCTTTCTGTCCGGGGTCTGCCGCTATAAGCGCTCGCACGATCCCAAGCCGTTGAAGGCTGCCTACGAAAAGTTGAGCGCTGCTTTTCCGGACAGCGAATGGGCCAAGCGCGCCTATCCCTATCGGCTCCTTTAAGCCCTTGTGCGCGGAAAAGTCTGGGCCGTCTCCCGGCCTCGGGCTTTTCCGCTGTCTCGCCTTGTAAACGATTTCCTGCCGCCGGGGGGAGGACCAGGAAAGCCTATGGAAGAAAACCGTTACGACTGCATCATTATCGGGGCAGGGCCTGGCGGTTTGCAGGCCGCCATCCATCTTGCCCGCTATAACCGCAAGGTTCTTCTTTTTGATCACGGCGGCGGCCGGACCCGTCATGCCCTGCATATCGAAAATTATCTCGGCCTTGAAATCACTTCTGGCAAAGAGCTTGTTGACACCGGCATCAGGCAGATCAAATCCTTTGGCGCGGAATTCAGGCAAGAGCATGTTGTCTCG
>JBAZSA010000054.1:0-15443 GCA_041662645.1 Desulfurivibrionaceae bacterium | reverse complement strand
TCTCACCGCCGCGGACTATGTGATCCACATGGATCCCTGGTGGAATCCCGCCGTGGAAGACCAGGCCTCGGACCGGGCCCATCGCATCGGCCAAAAACACCCGGTGACCATTTACCGTCTGGTGGCGAAGAATACCATCGAGGAAAAGATCGTTCATCTCCACCATGAAAAAAGAGCCCTGGCGGACAGCCTGCTGGAAGGCACCGACGTCAGCCACGCCATGAATCCCGCGGACCTGCTGCGTCTGTTAAAAGAAGCCTGAGAACTCCCCATGCCTCCCCCAGCCCTGCAGGACGCCCTGCTTCACTGGTTTGCCCAAAATGGCCGCGACCTGCCCTGGCGGCACACCTATCTTCCCTACCATATCTGGATTTCCGAGGTCATGTTGCAGCAAACCCAGATGGATCGGGTGGTTGCCTACTTCAACCGCTGGCTCGACCGTTTTCCCGACATTGCCAGCCTGGCTAAGGCACAGGAGCAGGAAGTCCTGCTGTTGTGGGAAGGGTTGGGTTATTACTCCCGGGCCAGAAACCTCCTCAAAGCCTCCGGGCTGCTCTGCCGCAGCCACGACTCCGCCCTGCCCGAAGACCATGACGCCCTGCTCCGGCTGCCGGGCATTGGCCGCTACACCGCCGGGGCGATCATGAGCCTGGCCTTCAACCGCCCCTACCCAATCGTGGACGCCAATGTGGAACGGCTCTTTTCCCGGCTTTTCAATCTGGGTACCCCGGTCAAGGAAAAGCAGGCCCACGGTTTCATCTGGCAGAAAGCGAACGAGCTTATCCCCGAAGGCAAGGCGCGATTTTTCAACCAGGCGCTCATGGAACTGGGCGCCCTGATCTGCCTGCCCCGCTCTCCCCGCTGCGCTGAGTGTCCGGTCCGCAGCCATTGCGAGGCCTTTGCCCAGGGGGTGGTGAGCGAGAGACCTGTGGCAGGCAAGACACGGGAGATCATCCCCATCATCATGGTGAGCGGAATCCTCCACCACCAGGGGAAGATATACATTCAGAAACGTCTGGCCGACGATGTCTGGCCCAACCTATGGGAATTTCCCGGCGGCGGCATGGAACACGGCGAGACGCCGGAACAGGCTCTCGTTCGGGAGTATCGGGAGGAAACCGGCTTTGTTGTCCATGGGTTGGAAAAAATCGCCACCATCAGACACAGCTTCACCAGATACAGGGTCACGCTGCACTGTTACCACTGCCGCCTGCGGGGCAGCGGAACAAAACCGCTCCTCAACGCCGCCCAGGAATACCGGTGGGCAAGCCCGGATGAACTCGGGAATTTCGCCTTTCCCGCCCCCCACCGCCGCTTGATCAATGGTCTCGCTGGAAAATTTCAAAAAACAGCGACGGTTGTACTTCCCATCCTTTCATTGTTACAATAATATAGAAAACAAGCTTACGCCTGGACGGACGCAGGGCTTGAATCTTTCAAAAAATCAGGAGAGGGATAGAAACCATGCGCCAACAGATGATCCGCCTGCTGATCTATACGGCCATTGTGCTGCTCATGGCCAACATCAGTCCGGTCATCGATTCCTTCATGCATCCGGACATCCCCTATTTTGATCCGGAGCATCTGCTGGTTGGCGGCATAACCGCGGGTATCACCGCGCTTCTGCTCAGCCTGCTCATCTCCCATGCCAACCGCATGACCTCGGTGGCCCATGAGTTAAGCCACCTCAACAAAGCACTCCGCGAGCAGAGCAGCCGCGACAGCCTGACCGGCCTTTACAATCACCGGTACTTCCAGGAAATGCTCCGCCATGAATTTCTCCTGGCCCAACGCCATCAGAGCGAATTGTCCTGCATGATGCTCGACCTTGACCTTTTCAAGGAGGTCAACGATACCTGCGGCCATCCCTTTGGCGATCTGGTGCTCAAAGGAACAGCGGAGCAGATTCTGCACGAGGCCCGCGCCACGGACACCGTGGCGCGCTACGGCGGAGAGGAATTTGCCATTCTCCTGCCCAATACCGATCTGGAAGGCGCCACGAGCATTGCCGAACGTATCCGCTCCCGGGCCCAGGAATATACCCATCAGGATAAGGACATTGCCATACGAGTCACCATCAGCATCGGTCTGGCATCGATCCGGGCACACTCCCCGCAAGGGCCGGAAGCGCTGCTGGCCTTTGCCGACCAGGCCCTTTACAGGGCCAAGAAGGCAGGCCGCAACAAGGTAATTTCCTATTCAGAGCTTCTGCCGTAGCAGAACCACTCCTGCCCCCCTTTGATTTCGCACGGAACGCCATAATAAAGAGCCTTGCGGTGTCGCGCCCTGAGTCCTTTCTTGCAAAAAAAATACAGAGCGCCCCTTATTGCCGGCCCGAATCATTCGGCGTACTCTTTTTGGGATAAAAAACATGCCCAAAGGATTATGCATACCCCATGAAAAAAAAGCTTCCCGTTCCCGGCTGGCAGGAAATCGGCGCTGACTATGAAAGTTCTGCCTCACACGAACTTATCAACCAGGCCGTTGCTCGGCTGGTGACCAGACATCTCCCAATTTCCATTGCCAGCCAGGGGTACCAATCCGGCCCCACCATCCTGATCAGCGCAAACGACCGGGGTCTGCTCATCAATAAACCCCGCGACTGGCTCCCCTGCCAAAAAATCCGGCTTGTTTTCAAAGACGAGACAAAACTTACCAACCATTTTGACGTGCAGATCCTGGCCGAAACCGCGGACACCCTGCAATCTTCCCAGCCCGGGGAGATCTTCCGCCTGCAGCGGAGGGCCAGCTATCGGGTGGATATGCCGCACGACTGCCATGTTTCCTTCCGGAGCAACGACAACCTGCACACCGGCCTGACGGTAAAAAATATCAGCGCCATGGGCATGCTTTTTTGTTCAAAAAAACCTGTGGATTTACCGCGAACCGCCATCCAGGACATAGCTCTGTCCATTCCGGCCAGGGCAGGGGAGAATATTCTTGCGGGCGGGCAGGAGAAAAAGGTATCCAGGGGAGAGGTTGTCCGAACCTTCCATGACCGGCAGCTGGGCATGGTCTGTTATGGGGTGGCCTTCCGGAGCAAACGGAAGGAGGAAGACGAATTGACCCGCTATATCCGCCAACGCGAACGGGAACTGTTGCTCAAAGGCATGCCTGCCTGAGAAATACTACGCCTTGCCGCGGCGGAAACCGATGGTGGCGACAGTGCCCTTGCCTTCCTCGCTATCCAACTGAAACGAACAACCGGGGTGATCCTCTATAATCCTTTTGGAGATGCAGAGTCCCAGGCCGGTTCCCTGCTCTTTCGTGGTAAAAAAAGGCAGGAATATCCTTTTCTTGATCTCCTCGGGAATCCCCTCCCCGGTGTCTGACACATCAACCTCCACCAGCTTTTCCTGCACCCGGGTGCTGACCACGACTTTCCCCCCCGGCGGGGTCGCTTCAATCCCATTCTTCACAAGATTCAGCAACACCTGCTTTATCTTCTCCCTGTCCACTTCGACAACAACATCGATGGCAGGCACAAAACTGATATCGATCCCCCTGCCGCCGGAATAGGAATGCGCCAGGTCAACGACCTCCGCGAGCAGTTCATTGAGGGAGATTCCCGCCAGATTAAGTTGCGGCGGCTTATAAAGTTCTTTGAGGCCCGCAAGCAGATGTTCCAGACGCGTGACCTCATCGACGATGATGGTCAGTTTGGCCCGGTCCTTTTCCGCCGTCGCTTTTTTCAAAAGCTGCCTGGCAAACCCGCCAATCATGATCAGCGGGTTTTTTATCTCATGGTTTATTTCGGCCACGGTCTGCCCCAGCGCGGCCAACCGCTCGTTCTTGGCAAGACGGTCCTCCAGGCTTCTGGTGTCGGAGAGATCCCTGACCAGGCCGGTGAAATAGAGTTGCCCCTCAATGTCGGCGACGGAAAAAGAAATGGAGGCAGGAAAGGTCTCCCCGTTTTTCCGGGCCACCACCAGTTCCGTCTCATGCCCTATCAAGGTTGCCTCTCCGGTCCGGACATAGCGCGCCACCGCCAGCTCATGTCCAGCCCGGCACATGGGGGTCAAGATTTTCCCCAGATCATGACCGAGAACCTCCGCCCGGTCATATCCGAACATCCTCTCCGCCGCCTTGTTGAAAAAAATCACCGTGGAGCTTTCATCAATGGTGACAAAAGCCTCGTTGGTATTTTCAACCGCGTTCTTGAGAATGAGAAACTGCTTTTGGGTCTCTGCCGCCGGATCCTCAGTCATACCCCCACCACCAGATCATGGATCACAAAAAGGTTCTTTCGGTACTCTCCCGGCCATAACCCTAAGCCGTCGTTCACAAATCGCAGTCTCCGCGGCGATGAGTAGTTCACAATAGCCCCTCAGGCTATTCCGTTACCGCTATTCCCTGTTTTTTCAGAGCACCGACAACTGCCTGGATCTGTTTTTCATTACAACCATCTATCTGATAGACGTTCTTCATTCCATCCAGAAAATAGAGAATAAACTTATTCCCGCCGCTCAACTCGGCGCTTCGGATGTGATTCGTATCGAGCCACGGCTTCAACTCTTCCATAAAATCGTTCAGGCTGCATTGTTTCATCACTATCCTCCCTACACCAAATTGGTTGTTGCGAATCACCGGCAATCAAGGGCCACCTTGATCCGGTTTCCCCCTTCACCCTTGGCCAGATAACGCGCCCCGTCCGCGGCAATGATAAGCCCCTGCATATCCGAGTCGCGGCACGGCTCAGCGGTTGCCAGGCCTATGCTCGCCGTCAGCCCCCCCCCTATCGGCGCCCCGCCGGAACCGGTATTCAACGCACCCATCTGCTCCATAAACTCATGAGCCACGGCCAGGGCTCCCCCACTGGGGGTGTTGGGCAGGATGGCGGCAAACTCCTCACCGCCATAGCGGACCACGGTGTCCCCAGCCCGCTTGAGCACACAACGCAGGGCATCGGCCACCTTCCGCAGGCATTCATCGCCCTTGTCCCGCCCATGGATTTCGTTAAATTTTTTAAAATCATCCAGATCCACCATGAGCAACGACAAAGGAACTGCCTCCCGCCTGGCCCGATTCCATTCCCTGACCAGGATTTCATCAAAATAACGACGGTTGCCCACTTCGGTCAGGCTGTCTCTGGGCACCATATGCATCAAGCGGCGGTTCAAGGTCTCCAGTTGGCGGGTAAGCTCGACCAATTCCTGCTCCCGCGCCTTGCGCCGGTCGGTTTCCCGCTTCAGCTTCAAGGCGGCGCGAACCCTGGCCAACAGTTCGATCTCCTTGACCGGTTTGATGATATAGTCTGTCGCGCCCATGGCGAACGCCTGGGCCAGCGCCTCATCATCATCGCGGACCGTAACCATGATTACCGGGATATCCCGCAGCCCATCCTGCGCCTTTATCCGTTGACAGGTTTCGATGCCGTCCATCCCCGGCATCATGACATCCATAAGAATGAGGTCGATCCTTTTCTCCTCCGCCTCGTCCTTTTCGGTCGCCGCCAGCATCTCCAGGGCTTCCTGGCCGCTTCTAACACAATAAATATCCGTGTATCCCTCCTGCTGGAGCATCTCCTCAAGCAGCATCAGGTTTACCGGAATATCGTCCACAATAAGAATTGCCATTTTCACTCCAATATCTTAAGCCTAGAGATGCGGACAGATACCCCTTGTCCGCGCCTCTTTCCCTGCATGGAACCATGGTATAGAATCATGCCGGATTTTAAAAGAGACAAATATTTTCTCAACCTTTCGGCTTTTTCCGGCAACAGGACGGACATGACCTACACCCCCATCATCGGCACCCTTGGCTACATTATTTCTCCGGACCGGGCCGAGACCCTCCTGGTCCATCGCAATGCCCGCCCAGCTGATGCGCATCTGGGCAAGTACAACGGACTTGGCGGCAAAATGCGGCCGGACGAAGATGTGTTTACCTGCATCACCAGAGAAATCAAGGAAGAAGCAGGGATCGACTGCGAGGATATCCTGCTGCGCGGGACCATCAACTGGCCCGGCTTTGGCCCGCACGGGGAGGATTGGCTGGGCTTTATCTTCCGGATCGACCGTTTTCACGGCACACCCTTCTCTCAAAATGAAGAAGGGGCGCTCGCCTGGCACCCCATTGCCCACCTGCATCTCCTGCCGATGTGGGAAGGAGACCGTTATTTTCTGCCCCTGGTTTTTGACTCCGACCCCCGCATCTTCCATGGCCATCTTCCATACAAAAACGGCCACCCGCTGAGCTGGAACTTCACCAGAATCTGATTGTCATCGCCCCCGGACCGGGAGCAGCCGAGGCTTATCAGCCACAGCTCTTGTTGGACCTGGGATCCCAGGTGTCATATGCCGTGCTGTAGAGGTAGTCGTTTATATCCATCAATTCTTCAGGGGAAAGCTTCGCCCAGGAGCCATCCCTGGCGCACCGCACGTTTTTCTTGAAAAACAAGGTGTTCCAGCCCTTCATGGTCCGCGAATCTTCATTCATGTAACGGGCGCCCCGTTCGTTACCCCTGAAATGGCAGCTTTTGCAATTGCTTTTATACAACCTATACCCATCATAGGTGTTTTTAAATTCCAAGGCCCGGCTGGTCTGAGTTGCGGGGTCAAAACGATAGCGTGTCTCCCCGCCCTCATCGTTGGCAAACACTTTGGATTGTGACAGCGAAGCCAGAAATGCCGCCATCGCAACAATGACTGCAATCTTCTTTTTCATCGTGTAATCTCCTGTTTGCGCTTGAAATAATCCGGACCGCAGGCGATGCATATGTTTATCACCCCCTGCTCCCCGGGCCGACATAATCCATGAACGGATTTCCACATTTCCGCCCTAAAAAAATTATACCACGATGTGGCATGCCCCTTTAAAATTTATTTCCCTTCCCCCCCATCTTCGCCGTGTTCCCTCATCCCCTGCCGGTTTCGGAACCGAATGCCATTTTTAACCAGCTGATAAAACTCGATAAAGATATTGTTTTTGCCTTATCTTTCATGTTTATACTGACCGTATTCTGTATCTTCTCTCTTGGTCCACGAAAAAACAAGGTCAATAAATCATGCTATCATGCACACACTGGATGCATTCATGCTCACCGGATTACTGATGGGGCGCCAGCTCCGAGGCTGTCTCCGGTGCCTCGCGTTTTTTTGCCTCCTGGCGGCACCGGCAACGGCCAGAGCCATGCCAGTACCGGTTGTCATCGCCCCAGAACAAGGCTCCTATCCCCTGGCGAAACATCTCGAAATCCTTGAGGATCCGAGCACACATC
This sequence comes from Desulfurivibrionaceae bacterium, assembly GCA_041662645.1. Classification (GTDB taxonomy): domain Bacteria; phylum Desulfobacterota; class Desulfobulbia; order Desulfobulbales; family Desulfurivibrionaceae; genus Thiovibrio. The sequence continues at coordinate 8,224 of JBAZSA010000054.1, read as the reverse complement.
TTACGATCACCGACGTCGTTTCCCCGCACAACGAGGCACGGTTTAGACCCTCAACCGCCGACACCCCCGGTTTCGGCTTTACCACTTCGGCTGTCTGGGCTCGTTTTACCGTAAAAAACAGCCTCCCCCATTCCGTGGAGTACTTTCTCGAAGCAAAATACCCCCTTCTTGACCACTTAGATTTATACACCCCAGCCGGCACGGGCGGTTTCACCGTTCTCAAGGCGGGTGACAGCCTCCCGTTCAAGCAAAGGCTCGTCCAGCACAAAAATAACATCTTCCCGGTCAGGATTGCGGCCGGCGAGCAAAAGACCCTGTACCTCCGCTGCGAAACGACAAGCTCCCTGAACCTGCCGCTCACCCTGCAATCCCCTGCCTGCCTGGCCGGAGAAATCGGCCTGGAACAGACCCTGCTCGGGATCTATTACGGCATCCTGTTGGTCATGATGATCTATAATTTTTTCATCTATCTTGGCCTCAAGGACAGCACCTACCTCTACTACGTCCTTTTTGTCTTTTCCTATATGCTGTTCCAGTTGAGCGTCAACGGCATGGCTTTCCAGTATTTCTGGCCCAATCAGATCTGGTGGGCCAATAACTGCACGCCTTTTTTCATCTTCCTCTCCTACATCTTCGCCACCCAGTTCACGCGGAACATCCTCAATACAGCACGAAACGTCCCCAGGATTGACGCCGTTCTCCGGGCAGGCCTGGTCCTTTCCACAATCGGCAGCGTTCTGACCTTTTTTCTCGTCTACAACCTGAGCATCCGGCTGGCGACCCTGATGAGCCTGACTGTGGTTATCTTGATCGTCGCAGGGTTTATCTGCATGATTAAAGGCTACCGTCCGGCTCGTTATTATTTTCTGGCCTGGTCTGTTTCCATGCTGGGGGTAACGGTCTATGCCCTGAAGACCTTTGGCGTTCTACCCCACATCTTTATTACCCACTGGGGCATCCAGCTCGGGTCGGCCTGGGAGGTGATCCTCTTGTCCATGGGTCTTGCCGATCGTTTCCAGCTCATGAAACAGGAAAAGGAACAGTTGCAGACCAGTTACGCCAGACAGCTTGAAGAAGCGCACGGCGAGCTGGAAATATCCTTCCGGGAATTGGAGCAATTTAAAAACTCCCTTGAGGCCCTGGTTGAAGAACGCACGGCGGACTTGAGCCGGGTTAATGAAAACCTTGCCAAGGCAGAAGCACTGGCAGACGCGGCAAGTAAGGCGAAATCCCAATTTCTCGCCTCCATGAGCCATGAGATCCGCACCCCGATGAACGCCATCGTCGGCATGGCGAGCATGGCGGCAAAGATGGCGGAAACAACAAAGCTGCAACAGTACCTGGGCATTATCCAGAACTCTGGCAAGGCTCTGCTTACCCTGATCAACGACATCCTTGATTTCTCAAAAATCGAGGCAGGCCGCCTTGATCTTGAGTGCACCAATTTTGATCTGCGCGAAACCGTGGAAAGTATTGCGGACCTCTTTGGCAAACAGGTCGCCGACAAGGGCCTTGAATTACTGATCAGCGTGGACAACAATACGCCCTGCGCCATGATGGGAGACCCCCTCCGCCTGCGACAGATTCTGATCAACCTCGTCAACAACGCCATCAAATTTACGGAAAAAGGCGAGGTCGCCATCACGGCGCGCTGTGCCGGACAGGACCATGACATGGCCGTGCTCTATTTTTCCGTGCGGGATACCGGCAGCGGCATCAACCATGCCCAGATCAGGCAACTTTTCAGCGAATACACCCAGGCGGACAGCTCAACCTCCCGGCTTTACGGGGGAACCGGACTTGGCCTTGCCATCAGCAGGCAGCTGGTCACCCTCATGGGCGGAGAGATCAACGCCGAAAGCGAACCGGGCAAGGGCAGTACCTTTCACTTCACCATCAAGGTGCAACTGCAACCCCAGGAGAGCCAGCAACCCCTGCTTCTGCCAGCCCCGGTTTCCGGCGCCAGGGTTTTGGTGGCGACAGGGCACCCAGCCTTGCGGGAAACCCTGCTGGAAACGATTTCCGGATTCGGTTGCAGGGCTGAAGCTTTTGCGCCTTCGCAAACAGGCGGGTCACCATGTCCCCTTGCCCAACTGCCCCAGAATCATGCGCTTCTTGTGCTCGACAAATCCCTGACCGGGCTTGATCTGCCTCTTTTTCTCAGCGAGCGGGCAGCCAGCCAACCGGAAGTCCCCGCGACTCCGGTCATCATTCTCACTCAGTCTGACACAGAAATAGCCTTTGAGACCTACCCCTGGGTTACATGCCTGAGCAAGCCGCTCAAGCAGTCATACCTGTACGGGGCCATTGCCGCCTGCCTCGGGACAACAAACACCACACAAGCATGCCACATCCCCCTTCCGGCGGAAACGGCGAGCGAAACAAATCTGTTCACGGCACTGGCTGGAAAACAGATACTGGTGGTCGAGGACAATGAGATAAACAAGACGGTAGCAACTCAACTCTTGACAAGAGCGGGCATTCTGTTTGATATAGCGGGCAACGGTCAGGAGGCGCTCGCAGCCCTGCGGAGCAAAACCTATGACGCAGTGCTGATGGATGTCATGATGCCGGTGATGGACGGGCTCGCCGCAACCAGGGCCATCCGCCAGACCCTGCGGCTTGATGTGCCCATTATCGCCCTCACCGCCAACGCCATCAAAGGCGACCGCGAAAAATGCCTTGAAGCCGGCATGGACGAATACCTGACCAAGCCCGTGGAAATGGAACTCCTGTACCAAACTCTGGCAAAATTAACCGCCGTGCGACCATGATCTCCGACACCATAACAACCCTGAACCTGATCCTGAAGGAAAGCGCCCGTTCCTTCGGAAATCAGCCCGCTGTGGGTTTCGCCTTTCAGCCGCCCATGCGCTATGGGGAATTCCACCAAAAAGTCCTGGAAGTTGCGGCCCTGCTCAAGGAGCGCGGCATCAAAAAAGGGGACAGGGTAGCGATTCTCGCAGACAACTCTCCGCAATGGGGCATAGCCTATTTTGGCATCGTTCGTCTGGGGGCGATCGGTGTCCCGATTCTTCCCGACTTTCCGGAGGCCGACGTCAAGCATATCCTGAACGAAGCAGGTGCAACGGTTCTGTTCACCACCCAGCGCCAGCTTGAAAAGCTCTATGAGCTCCCGGGCAGGAAGCTCAAGGCCGTCATCACCCTGGACGACTCCGCCGACCCGAACAACCTCGTGGCCACCCTCCCTTTCAGCCAATTTCTTGCCGCAGCCAGAAATCTGCCGGAAAAGAAAAAAACTCTGGCCGCGGATCTGGCCGGTCCGGAAGACACCGCTTCGATCATTTACACCTCCGGCACCTCGGGCCATGCCAAGGCGGTGATGCTGAGCCATAAAAACTTTATCAGCAATGTCCGCGCCACCCTGTCCATCTTTCCCGGTGAGCCGGTGCAGGGCTGGAGCTTTCTTTCAATCCTGCCCATGTCCCATGCCTATGAGTTCACCACCAGCTTCCTGGTACCCCTGGCCACGGGCTCCCGCATTATCTATGCAGGCAAAACCCCGACCCCGACCGTCCTTGAACGAATTTGCCGGCAGGAACAGCCCACCGTCATGTGCATGGTGCCCATGGTCATGGAAAAGATCTACAAAAAGAAGGTGCTCCCAGTCATCAACGCCAATGTTCTCATGCGGGCGGCCATGAAACTGCCCCTGATCCGCAGGAAAATACTGCAAAAAATCGGCCGCAAATTGCAGATATTTTTCGGGGGCAGGCTGAAACTCCTCGCCATCGGCGGCGCTGCCTTAAACATCGAGGTGGAACGCTTCCTGGCCGAAGCCGGGTTCCCCTATCTGGTGGGCTACGGACTGACCGAAGCCTCGCCCTTGGTCAGCGCCGGGCCATACGGCGACCCGTGCATTGCCTTGGGCTCGGCAGGCAAACCAGTGCAGGGTGTGACGGTTACAATCAGCAAGCCAGACCCGGAAACAGGCTTGGGCGAAATCCTGGTTAAAGGACCCAGCGTGATGCAGGGATACCGCGGCAACCCCGAGGCAACCGAGGAAGCCATCGACCCGGACGGTTGGCTCTTCACCGGCGATCTCGGCTATCTCGACACCCAGGGAAATCTCGTTATCAAGGGCCGCTCCAAAAGCGTGATTGTCCTCTCCCACGGCGAAAACATCTACCCAGAAACCATCGAGGAGAAGATCAACGCCTTCCAGCATGTGGTGGAATCGCTGGTACGGGAACGCAACAATCGACTGGAAGCTTTGGTCTATCTCGATTATGAACTGGTCGATGCGGAAACCCGTGGCAAGGATCAAGCCCGGCAGCTGGAGCATATAGCCGGGATTTTGGCTGAGATCAAAACGCTGGTGAATCAGCAGCTGCCGCAGTACGCGCAGCTTACCCAGGTGCGCGAACACCGCGAGCCCTTCACCAAGACAGCAACCCATAAGATAAAACGTTATCTCTACACCAGTACGCCCTGACCGCATGAACAAGAAAAAAGGAGAGGAGATGAAAAAGAAAATCGCTGTTGCCGCCCTGGCCGGGGTACTTGCCGCTGGCCCCGCTTTTGCTTCGGGGTACCGGATACCGGAGCAATCCCTCAATGCCACTGCCCTGAGCGCGGCGTATGTCGCCAACACCCCGGCTGCGGATGCGAGCTATTACAACCCGGCCAACATGAGCTGGCTTGACAACAAGTGGCAGACCGAAGCGAGCCTCACCTGGATTCATCTGGACAGCATAGAATATACGGATAATGCCGTCGCCTCGCGCAACAGCAGCTCCCGGAACGAGGATTTCGCCCTGCCCAACCTGCATGTCGTTTCCCCGGAATACAACAACTTCCGATTCGGCCTTTCCGTTGTCTATCCGTATGGCCTTTCAAAGCGCTGGGACAACGCGTTTCCCAGAAGCACAGCCGAAGAATTCACCCTAAAAACATACGAACTCAACCCCACGATTTCCTATAAAATCAACGACGCAATCTCCCTTGGTGGCGGGGTGCGAGCCATCTATGCGGAGGGCGTGGTAAAGAGCTATTCCGCATCAACCACCTTGGCTAGAGATTTAGAAGGCGACACCACCGAATACGGCTACAATCTTGCCGTCTCTTACAAGCCTATGAAAAACTTGGCCTTTGCAGCCACTTATCGGTCTAAAATAGATCTGGATGTGGAAGGTGATGCAAGCCTCTCTTTTGGCGGCGTTCAACGTTACAACGGTTACGCAGAAGTGTCTGTTCCTGCTCCGGCCGTGCTGACCTTGGCGACCTCGTACACCGGCAACGACGGTAAGACCACCGCCGAGTTCACCTACGACAAGACCTACTGGAATGCCTACGACAAGCTGGATTTCAATTATTCTCAAGCCTTCTCGGCTCTGCCCCTTCTCGCGTTCGACGCTCCGATTAATAAAAATTGGGTCAACTCCGAGGCCTACCGCATCGGCTTGACCCACAAGCTCAACACCCAATGGACCGTCATGGCCGGATTCGCCATCGACAAGAACCCGATCCCGGACCAAACCCTGGGCTTCGAGTTGCCGGACTCCGACGCCAAAATCTACTCCTGCGGCCTGCGCTATCAGCCGACGGACAACCTCACCGTCGGCGCGGCCTATCTCTTTGACGACAAGGAAAGCCGCACCGTTACCAATGCCGGAGGCATCAACGGCACCTTCGACAACGCAGCCGCCCATCTCGTCACCGCCGGGCTGCAATACCGATTCTAATGTGAACTTAAACCATGACTGAACCCACGGCGGATTCCGCCCCCACTTATCCCCCGGACGTCCATCACCTTAAAATGGGCAGCCGGGAGATTTTTCTCATCGGCACGGCCCATATTTCCAAGGAATCCGTGGAGCTGGTCCGCCAGGTCATTGCCAAGGAAAAACCGGACTGCGTCTGCGTGGAGCTTGACGAGAAGCGCTACGAGGCCCTGGCCAAACGCAAAACCTGGGAGCTTCTCGATCTGCGGGAAATCATCCGCAGAAAACAGCTCTCAACCCTGCTGATCAACCTGGTCCTGGCCTCCTACCAGAAACGGCTGGGGGACCAGATGGGGGTCAAGCCGGGCACCGAACTGCTGGAGGCCGTACAGGAAGCGGAAAAACACGGAATTCCCGTGGCGCTCTGCGATCGGGATGTGCGGGTCACCCTGCGCCGGGCTTGGCAATCCACCTCGTTCTGGCGCAAGAACTATCTGCTGGCCAGCATTTTCGCCAGCATGTTTGAAGAAACCGAGATCACCGAGGACAAACTGCGGGAATTGAAAGAAAGCGATGTTCTTTCCGAGCTGCTGAGCGAACTGGGCCAAGCCCTGCCCGAACTCAAGCGGGTGCTCATTGACGAACGGGACACCTTTTTGGCGGAAAAGATCAAGGGAGCCGAAGGCACAAGGTTGGTGGCCGTGGTTGGGGCAGGACATGTGACCGGGATCAAAGCCGCGCTTGGCGAAGACCGCAGCGGCCAAATGGAAGGGATCAACCAGATTCCCCCGGTTTCCCCGGTCTGGAAGGTAGTCGGCTGGGCCATCCCCGCCATCATCGTGCTGGCCTTGATTGGGATCGCCGTCACCAAGGGCGCGGCAGTGGCCGGCGACAATCTGCTCTTCTGGTTTCTGGCCACCGGCCTTCCCGCCGCCCTCGGAGCCGTTCTGGCCCTGGCCCATCCTCTCACCATCCTCGGCGCCTTTATCGGTGCGCCCATCACCACCCTGTTACCCGTGCTTGGCGTGGGGCATCTCACCGCCTTTATCCAGGTCATGACCCAGCCGCCGCTGGTGATTGAGTTTGAAACCGTTCTTCAGGACATGGCCAGCATCCGCGGCTGGTGGCGCAACCGGCTGCTCCGGCTTTTTCTGGCCTTTATGCTTCCAAGCATTGGCGCCGTTGCCGGCATGTGGGTCGGCGGCTCCAAAATTATCTCCAACCTCTTTTAGGCGCCGTCTCTGATATCAGGAAGGCGATATTCTCTTAACTACACCGGTTTAGGGCAAAAAAATGAACAAGAATCTGTATCTTTTGGGTAAAGAAGCCCGTCACCTCCGCGGTCTGGGTCATCACCTTTCTCCTCTGGTCATGATCGGCAAGGATGGCGTAACCGACAATCTCACTGCCGCGCTGGAAGCAGTGCTCACCGCGCATGAGCTGGTCAAGGTCAAGATTCAGGACGGCTGCCCCTATGCCCGGGAAGAGGCCGCCGAGCTGCTGGCCCAAAAAACCAAAAGCCGGATCGCCCAGATCATCGGCAAAACCTTCCTGCTCTTCCGCGAAAACAAGGAGCAGAAAGAAGACAAGAAAATCAAGCTGCCCAAGGGCAAATAGCTGGCGCCCCAGAACCGGCCATGCGCGATTATCTTGATCTGCTGAAAACCGCCAACAAGGATGCCATCCGCGCCCGGCGGGCTAAAACAGCCACCCGGCTGGCCCAGCCCAAGAAAGGCTTTTTGCGCTTCCGCGAGCCCTATGAGGCCTTGCACCATGTGCACGCCCAGTTCACCGATTTCAGCAAGGATACGGTGACCATAGGCCGGGCAGAGGAGTTAAGCGAGGCGGACCGGCGCCTGGTGCACGAAGCCATGCAGGGTTTCATACCGTGGCGCAAGGGACCTTTCGAGGTATTCGGCGTTGAAATCGATGCGGAATGGCAGAGCTGGCGCAAGTGGAACCGGCTGCTGCCCGCCCTGCCCGATCTCACCGGCAAGATTGTTGCCGACATCGGCTGCAACAACGGCTACTATATGTTTCGCATGCTGGAGCATAAGCCGCGCTGCGTTGTCGGCCTGGAGCCCTTTCTCCAGCATTATTATTGTTTTAAAACCCTCCGCCATCTGGCCGGGGCCGACGAATTATTCATCGAGTTGATGGGGGTTGAGGACATCCCCCTCTTCCCGTCTTGTTTTGATGTGGTGTTTCTGATGGGCATCATCTACCACCGCATCTCGCCGGTGGAGATGCTGCGGGAAATCCGGGCGGCCATGCGGCCCGGCGGTGTACTGATCATAGAATCCCAGGCCATTCCCGGCGAGGCGCCGGTGGCCCTTTTTCCGGAGGAGCGCTACGCAAAGGTGCCGGGCACCTATTTCGTGCCCACGGCCAGCTGCCTGCGCAACTGGCTTACGCGCACCGGCTTCAGCGAGGTGGAGATCTTTTGCAGCCACCCCATGAGCAGCGAGGAACAGCGCAAAACAGCATGGATGACCTTTGAATCCTACGAGGATTTTCTCGACCCAGGCAACCCGGCCCTG
>JBAZSA010000053.1:0-15469 GCA_041662645.1 Desulfurivibrionaceae bacterium | reverse complement strand
ATAACCCCGTGAAGAATGTGACATGGCATCCTTACTGACCTTCCCCAAAGGCGGTGTGCATCCGCCTGCATCAAAGGGCCTGACCGAAAACCTCGCCATCGAGGTGATGGCCACACCCGACGAGCTTGAGATTATTCTTGGCCAGCATATCGGCGCACCCTGTACTCCCACGGTGGCCCCCAAGGATGCAGTGCAGGAAGGGCAGGTCATCGGCGAGGTGACCAAGGGGCTCGGGGTTCCCCTCCATGCCCCGGTGGCCGGAACCATCAAGGGTTTCGGCATGTCCGGCCACCCCATGCGCGTCAGCGCACCCTCCATCACCATCCAGACCAATAAGGAAGCAGCGCCGGTGCAGTATTCCCGCTGCGACTGGCAGAAGCTCGCCAAGGAAGAATTGCTGGCCAAGGTACACGCGGCCGGAATCATCGGTATCGGCGGCGCGGGCTTTCCCTCCCATGTCAAGCTCTCCCCTCCGCCGGATAATCCGGTGGATACCCTGATCCTAAACGGCGCTGAATGCGAGCCGTACATCACCGCGGATCATCGCCAGATGTTGGAGCGTGCCCAGGAGATTGTCGAGGGCGCCTTGGTGATCCTCAAGATCCTCGGCATCCAAAAGTGTTTCATCGGCATCGAGAACAACAAGCCCGACGCCATCAAGACCATGACCGAGGCGGCGGCCGCCGTCTCCACCCCGGAACACACCGTTGTTGTCCAGCCCTTGCAGGTCAAGTACCCGCAAGGCTCGGAAAAGCAGCTCATCCAGGCCATCACCGGGCGCAAGGTGCCCGGCTTTGCCCTGCCTTCGGCCGTGGGCGTGGTGGTCCATAATGTGAGCACCGCCAGGGCGATCTACGATGCGGTGGTGCTGTCCAAACCCCTGTACGAAAAGGTGATGACCATCTCCGGCAAGGGGATCAAGCGGCCCGCCAACCTGTTGGTCAAGGTGGGAACCAAGGTCAGCGACATCGTTGAGTACCTGGGCGGGGTCACCCCTGAGCTGGCCAAGATCGTCATGGGCGGCCCGATGATGGGCTTTGCCGTATCCTCCCTGGACATTCCGGTGACCAAGACCACCTCCTCGGTGCTGTTTCTGGCCGAAGATGAGATCGACACCACCCCCCATTCCCAGTGCATCCGTTGCGGCTGGTGCCTGGAGGCCTGCCCCATGGGGTTAGAGCCCAAGGAGATCGCCCTCTATGTGGAGGCGGGCCGGCCGCAGGATACCGGGCAGTTCGGGGTGTTCGAGTGTTTCGAGTGCGGCTGCTGCGCCTATGTCTGTCCGGCAAAACGGCCCTTGGTCCAGTTCATCCGGCTGGCCAAAATGAAGGCCAAACGTTGATTTTTTAGAATGTAATCGAAGGAGAACGGCCATTAACGAGCACGCTTCAGATACCCAGCTGCCCAACACGCCACAAGGGTTGTGGAAGGTTTCCATTTCCCCCCATGTGAAGAGCGGCGAGTCGGTTGAAAAAATCATGTGGACCGTGGTGGCCTGCCTGGTGCCGCCCCTGGTTCTTTCCGTATTTATCTTCGGCATCCAGACCCTGCTCATCACTGCGGTCAGCGTGGCGAGCTGCGTGGCGGTCGAGGCCGCAACCCAGAAGGCCATGGGGCGTAAAATCACCATTACCGACGGCAGCGCGGTGATCACCGGCATGCTCATCGCCTTTGTCATCCCGCCCGGGGTATCGCCGCTGCTGCCCATATTGGGCGCGGTCATGGCTATCGCCATCGGCAAGCATCTGCTGGGCGGGATCGGCTACAACATCTTCAATCCGGCCCTGTTGGCCCGGGCCTTTCTCCTCGCTACCTTTCCGGTGGCCATGACCTCGGCCTGGTTGCCGCCGCTTTCCGATCTGGCGATCTTTTCCTATCTGGGCACCCCCATCGACGCCATTGCCACCGCCACCCCGCTGGCAGTGCTCAAGACCCAGGGGCTTGGCGCCTTCACTGAGCAGTTCGGCGTGGGTGCCAACCTCTACACCAATTTCTTCCTCGGCTGGCGGCCCGGTTCCATCGGCGAGACCTCGGGGTTGCTCATCGTCCTGGGCGGGCTCTATCTGCTCTATCGCGGCTACATCACCTGGCATATCCCGGTTTCGGTCATCGGTACCATCGCCCTGCTTTCCTGGTGCTTCGGCGGCGAGAGCCTGTTTAGCGGCGATCCGCTGCTGGCCGTGCTTTCCGGCGGCGCCTTGCTCGGGGCCTTTTTCATGGCCAACGACTACGTCACCTGCCCGACCACCAAGACCTCCCAGCTTATTTACGGGGTTGGGGTGGGCGCGCTCACCGTGTTGATTCGTCTCAAGGGCGGTTATCCCGAGGGGATCTGCTACGCCATCCTGCTCATGAATCCGGTGAGCCCGGTGCTGGATGGATTCTTCAAGCCCAAGCGGTTTGCGCCTCTCCAGGGAGGTGGCAAATGAAGAACATCCTCACCATTATCTTTCGGTTGACCGTGGCCTGTCTGCTGGCCGGGCTGGTCATGGGTACTGCCTTCATCCTCACCAACAAGGCGAAGAAGCACAATATCCATGTCAACGAGCAGAAGGTCATGCTCAGCCTGTTGGGGTATTCTGAAAAGAATCCGGCCCCGGAAAGCGTGGCCATGCATGAGGTGTACCGCTACCTCGTCGGTGAAGGCGAGGCTTTGGGCATGGGCTATCTCCTGCCCCTGCAAGACGGAACATTTTCCTTTGTGACCATCGATCTGACGGGCGGGTTTGTCGGCCAGACGCCAGTGGCCATTTCTCCGGAAAAGGCAGTCGAGGAGGGTGAGCGCACCCCGGCGATTGCCGCGGCCATCGGCGCGGAGAAATCGCTGCGTTACGCCGACCAGACCATCGTGGTCACCAACGACGGCAAGCGCATGGCCTATCTCCTGCCCGGCAGGTTCCCCGGCTTCAAGACCTTCATCGGCGCCATGCTGGCCCTTGATCCGAATTTTTCCATCCTCGGTCTGGATATCATGGAGCATGAAGAAGATCCGGGTCTGGGCGCGGAGATTGACCAAGAGTATTTCAAGAACCAGTTCAAGGGCAAGCCGCTTGAAACGGTGAAGAAGCTGGAGGTCGTGAAAACCCCTCTGCCCGAGGAGTACCGCAAGGGATTGGAGACCGAGAAGAACGGTCTCGACGCGGAAGAGGTGGCCCGTATCCAGGAGCAGTACAAGGATAACGACATCTACGCCCTCACCGGCGCCACCATCTCAAGCCGCTCCGTGACCAACGGGGTCAAGGCGATGGTGAAGAAATTCGCCTACCGGCTGGCGATCTTGGACCGGGTTCTGGCCGAACAGCATATCGCGGTCCCTTTTTAGGAGCCGTTACGAAATAACCTGTAGTTTCTTAGGCCCTTCGGTACGGCTCTTTATGCCGTTCACGGAGTCACCATTGTTCAAGTTATTTTTGAACGACGGCTTAGTAGACGGAGAATGTGACAGTGGCGACTGATAAAACAAACCTGCAATTGGTGGTCAACGGGATCCTGAACGAGAACCCCATCTTCCGGCTGGTGCTTTCCATGTGCCCGGCGGTGGGAATCAGCACCACGGTGATGAACGGCTTCATGCTGGGGATTGCCGTGCTCTTTGTTCAGGTCTGTTCGAGCTGCACCATTGCCCTGTTCAAGAACGTCATCCATCCCCGGATCCGGATCCCAACGTATACCCTGACCATTGCCACCTGGGTAACGGTCATCGACATGGTTCTCGCCGCATACCTGCCCGAGGCCTACGCCAAGATGGGCATCTTCATCAAACTCATCGTGGCCTTTGCCATCATCACCATGCGCTTGGAGATGTTCGCCAGTAAGGAGAGCGTCAACGCCTCGTTCTGGGACGGCATCGGCATGGGCCTCGGCTTCATGTTCGGCATGATGGCCCTGGGTTTTGTCCGGGAGCTGTTGGGCATGGGCACTTTGCTCGGCTACGATGTGCTGGGCTTCAAACCCCTGCTCTTCTTCGTGCTGCCCTTTGCCGGGTTCTTCTGCGTCGGCCTGATGATGGCCTTTTTCAACTATGTCGAGATCGTTTACAAACGAGCCAAACGGGCCTGATTTATGAATATGCATGGTATGAGAAGAATACTGCTTTCCCTCGTTCTGCTCCTTGGATTGCCGGTTCTGGTGCAGGCCCAGGAGCTGATTGCCGGGAAATCCTTCGGCAAGGGGCCAAACGAGATCGTCGTCACCTTTGCCGGACCAGTGGACCGCGCCGTGGTTGAGGATCCGGCAAACTACCGGGTCTACGAGGAGCAGGACCCGGACATCAAGCTGGCGCTGGAAAGCGTGGTTCTGGCCGAGGATCAGAAAACAGCCACCCTTACCTTTGCTGAGCCGCTCAACGCCAGATTGTCCCATGTGGTCACCATCGACCGGGTTGCCGAAAGCGGGGCGGCGGCAACCTTCAAGGTGATGAAGCCCTACCTCGGCTACCTGCTCTCCATCCTCATCAGCGCCCTGTTGATCAACAACTTCGTCTTTACCAAGTATCTGGGCTTGTGCGTCTTTTTCGGCACCTCCAAGCGCAAGGACACGGCCAAGGGCATGGGGCTCACCTTCACCATGGTCATGGTGGTCAGCGCCATCATGAGCTGGTTTTTCTACCAGTTCATCATGAAGCCCTATGGGCTGAACTTTTTGCAGATCGTGATCTTCATCGGCCTGGTTTCTCTCACCGTGCAGGCGGTGGACACGGTGCTGCGCAAGGTGAATCCCGCCCTGTTCAACGCCTTTGGCGTGTATCTGGTGCTGGTCATCGCAAACTGCGTGATCATCGCGGTGCCGCTGATTTTGGCGGACAACGAATACAATTTTTGGGAGTCCTTCATGCTTGCCCTGGGGGCAGGCGGCGGCTTTCTCCTGGCCCTGTATCTGATGAGTTCGGTGCGGGAGAGGATGGAGCTGGCCAATATTCCGCCGACCTTCAAGGGCGTGCCCATCGCCTTTATTGTCGCCGGACAGTTTGCCCTGGCGTTTCTGGGATTCTCCGGGCTGACTCTTTTCTAGTGGTTTACGTGGGATAGGTGTGGAAATGGATCCAGCATTAGTCAAACTCGCCCTTGGGGGCATTGCGCTCCTGGGCTGCATCGGCCTTTTCTTCGGCATCGGTCTTGCCCTGGCGGCGCACCGCTTCGCCGTTGAGGCCAACCCTCTCATCGAAGAGGTCTTGGAATCCCTGGCCGGTGCCCAGTGCGGCGGCTGCGGTTATCCCGGTTGCGAGGGCTACGCCATCGCGGTGGTCACCAACCCCGAGGTGCCGCCCAATCTCTGCTTTCCCGGCAAGGAAAAGGTGGCCGAGCGGGTGGCCCAGCTCACCGGCAAGAAGATGACCGCGGTTGAGGACATGATCGCCCTGGTCCGTTGCTCCCGCAAGGAAGGCAGGGTCAGCCACAAGCACGAGTATATCGGCTTTGCCTCCTGCACCGCAGCCAATCTCGGTTTCGGCGGCCCGTCATCCTGTAACTATTCCTGCATCGGTCTTGGCGAATGCGCCGAGAGCTGCCCCTTTGACGCCATTACCATGGTGGACAGCTTTCCGGTGGTGAATCCGGACAAGTGCGTGGCCTGCGGCACTTGCGTTCGGGCCTGCCCCAAAAAGGTCATCGAGCTGATGAGTCTCAAGGCCAGGGTGCATGTGCCGTGCTCCACCAAGGACCTCGGCAAGAATGTCCGCAAGGTCTGCGAAGTGGGCTGCATCTCCTGCCAGATGTGCGTGAAGAAATGCCCGGCCGAGGCCATTGCCTACACGGACGGCCTGATCAAGATCGACCATCCCAAGTGCATTGCCTATGGCCCGGAGTGCCAGGAGATCTGTGTGGAAAAATGCCCCCGCAACATCATGCGGAAATACGAAGGAAGAGCAGCCATTGCCCGCCAGGCCGATGGCCTGAAGATGGCATCCTAGAGTTAATAATATAGAATGTGAAAGGCGCGAGGGATTATCCCAAGCCTTTTTTATTGCCTTGAGAAGAGGAACACCATGAAAACGAGATCAGCCATGCAGAACCTGTGCAATCCGCAGAGAAGAACCTTTTTGAAGCTTTCCGGCCTGCTTGGCCTCGGCGCGGCTTCCGCGGCCCTGCTGCCCACGCCCCAGGCGGAGGCGGTTCTTTTCGGCCCCAAGGAATACAAGGTTTCCTCCACCCGGCTGGTCATGGGCTCGTTTTTGTCCATCACCGCCATCCATTCCTCCAAGAATGAGGCGGAAAACGCGATTGGCCTTGCCTGGGCGGAAATCGACCGGTTGGGCAAGCTCCTGAGCCGTCACGATTCCACCACCCCGGTGTCCCAGCTCAACAGCACCGGCGCTCTGCGCAAGGCCCCGCCCGAAGTGCTGGAGGTGGTGGCCCGCTCCCTCTACCTCCATAAGCAGACCAACGGCGCCTTTGATATCACGGTCAAGCCCTTGGTCGATCTTTTCAAGGATCGTTTTGCTGTAGGCCGCACCCCCTCCGAGGCTGAGATTACCGCGCTTCTGCCCAGGATTGGTTCCGAGCAGATCCGCTTTTCCGCAGGCGATATCTCCTTTGGACGCCAGGGCATGGGTATCACCCTGGACGGCATCGCCCCCGGCTATATTGTGGACCGGGTTTCCGCGCTCCTTGCGGCACAAGGGATCAGCAACCATCTCATCAATTGCAGCGGCGATATCCGCACCAGCGGCACTGCGGCCAAAGGCAAGCCTTGGACCGTGGCCATTCAGGACCCGGCCAAGCAGAAAGCCTATCCCGAGGTGGTGGCCATGACCACCGGCGCCATCTCCACATCCGGCAGCTACGAGGTGTTTTACGACCGCGAAAGAATGTTCCACCACATCGTCACTCCCCAGACCGGCCATTCGCCGAGGACGGCAATCAGCGTCACGGTTAAGGCGCCTTCGGTCATGGATGCCGATGCCATGGCCACCGGGCTCATGGTCATGCCGACGGCGGAAGGGATCCGTTTTGTAGACAGCCATCCGGGCTGCGAATGTTTTGTTGTTGCCCAGGACGGCGGCTTCAAGAAATCCGCAAGCTGGAACCGGCTCGCCTGATTGTTTGGGGCGGCAGAATGCAGGTGAAAAAAGAGGCCTGGCGGCCTCTTTTTTTGTGGGAGAACACAAGTCATGTCGGAGATAAAAAATCCCCTGGAGATTTACGCGGCCCTGGCGAAAACCAACTGCGGCCAGTGCGGGGTTCCCTCGTGCATGGCTTTTGCCGCCTCGGTGCTGCAGGGGCAGAAAAAATTGGCCGCTTGTCCTTATCTGGACCCGGCGGTCATCGCCCAGCTCAGCCAGAGGATTATCCAGCGCCGCTCCCTGGAAGACGACCACCAGCAGGCCATCGATCATCTGCGGCAACAGGTGGCGGAACTTGATTTTTCTTCTTTGGCGCCACGGCTCGGGGCGAGGCTGGTGGACGGCAATCTTGCCATCAACTGCCTGGGCAAGGATTTTTGCATCACCCCGTCAGGGGAGATGATTTCCGACTGCCATCTCAACCACTGGATTTATGTGCCCCTGCTCTACTATGTGATTCTGTGCAAGGGCAAAGAGCCGCAGGGCGAGTGGGTGCCCTATGCCACCTTGCCCGGGGCGGCGGAATGGAGCCAGTATTTCAGCCACCGCTGTGAAGAACCCCTGCGCCAGCTGGCCGATGCCCATTGCTCCCTGATTTTTGAGATGCTCCATCTCTTCGGGGCAAAACCCGTGGCCCTGTCCGGCGGGGCGGACCATTCCCTCCTCATCCTGCCCCTGCCCAAGGTGCCTTTTCTCATTAACTATTGGGAGCCGGAGGAGGGATTTCCCTCCAAATTGAACATCCTGCTCGACCGCTCGGCAGGGGAGAATATCAACGCTCAGTCCATCAACCTGTTGGCCCGGGGCATCATTGAGATGTTTCGCCAGCTCATCCTGAGGCACAGCCGGGACGGCAAGCTGTTTTAGGTAAGCGGCCACAGGGCACCGCATCTGCCGCGGAGTCTCGCAGGCTCGCTTACCTGTCATCGGCCTGCTCATGTGCACCAGCACACTTCGCAGGCCTCTTCCGCGCATCTGCACCACCCTGTGACCGCTGGCTGCTGGGGGGGCGGCGGTTCAGTTCGTTTTAACCCTCTTTTGGTACGGAAAATGACAACTATGATCCGTTCCCGCATAGCCCCAACTCCCAGCGGCCTGCTCCATCTCGGCAACGCGGTCAATTTTATCCTCACCTGGCTCATGGTGCGCAAGGCGGGCGGCACGTTGCGGCTGCGCATCGATGATGCCGATTGTCTTCGCACCCGGCCCGAGTATCTTGAGGACATCTTCCGGCAACTTGATTGGCTTGAAATTACCTGGGATGAAGGGCCAACAGGGCCGGATGATTTTCGTTGCCGGTTTTCCCAGCAGCTTCGGATGGAGCGGTATCGTGAATTCCTGGCCGAGCTTGATCGCCTCGGGCATCTCTATCCATGCGGTTGCTCGCGCAGCAGGATCAGGGAGCATGCGGTGGTTGGGCTGTATCCGGGATTTTGCCGGGACCGCGCCGGAGCGCCGCTGCCAGGAGAGGCGCAACGGGTGCGGGTTCCCGAGGGGAGCGTGTTCCGGGTGGAAGGGCAGGAGGTGGCGCTGTGTAAGGTGATGGGGGATTTTGTTCTCTGGCGGAAGGAGGACCTGCCTGCCTACCAATTGGTGAGCCTGGTGGATGATCTCGACGACCGGATCAATTGCATTGTCCGGGGCCAGGACCTGTTGGCCTCCACCGCAGCCCAGATTTTTCTTGCCGGGTTGCATGGGGACAATTCCTTTGCGGAGGCAACCTTTTTTCACCATCCCCTGGTGCTGGGCGAAGATGGCAGGAAGCTCTCCAAGTCGGACAACGCCTTGTCCCTGGCCGCCTTACGCGCGGGAGGGTCTTCCCCGGCCGTGGTGTATCAGGGTGTGGCACGGCAGGTGGGGATTGAGCCGGACGGGATCGACAGCCTTGATGACCTGCTGCGCCGGTTTTGCGAGCTGCCCTGAGCACGACCTGTCAGGGATTGCTCCATCTGCCCTGGTGGCTCGGCCTGGCCACCGTCTGGGCCAGCCGATGGGAAAATTCCTCGCCTGAAATCTCCCTGGCCCCAAGCCGCTGCAAATGACCGGTGCCGACCTGGCAATCGATTAGCTCGAAATCCCAACCCTTCAGCCGGTCAACCAGTCCGGCCAGGGCTACCTTGGAGCTGTCGGGCGCCAGGCTGAACATGGATTCCCCGAAAAACACCGCGCCCAGGGAAATCCCATACAGACCGCCGACCAGTTCTTCCCCCTGCCAGCATTCCACCGAATGGGCGTAGCCCAAGCCGTGCAGCTTGCAATATGCCTCGATCATGTCTTCGTTCAGCCAGGTGCCTTCGCCTTCCTTGCGGCGGGTTTCGGCGCAGGCCCGGATAACCCGCTTAAAATCGGTGTCAAAGGTGACGCGGAAGATCTGTTGCCGGATGGTGCGGGCCAGCCGTTTTGCCAGATGGAACTCTTCGGGAAACAGGACCAGGCGAGGGTTTGGCGACCACCAGAGAATCGGCTCGCCGGGGGAGTACCAGGGGAAGATGCCGTGCTGGTAGGCGAGCAGCAACCGTGGCACTGAGAGATCGCCGCCCACCGCCAGTAGGCCGTCTTCCCTGGCCAGGGCCGGAGGCGGAAAAATCAGGTTGTCGCTCAGTTGGAAAACAGGCATCCGGAACGCATACTCAAGCGATCCGCTGGATGCGGGGAATCTCGTGGATGCCGGTGGTGCAGACGTTGAGATCCCTGAGAATGCCGTCGCTCACCCGGTAGATCCAGCCGTGCACCGCGAGTTCCTGCCCTGATTTCCAGGCGTTCTGCACCATGGTCGTATGGCAGACATTGGCAACCTGTTCCTTTACGTTCAATTCGCAGAGCAGGTCGAGTTTTTCTTTTTCGTTGGGCAAAGCGTCGATCTCTTTTTGGTGAAACCGGTACACATCCTTGATGTGCCTGAGCCAATTGTCGATCAGGCCGTGTTCGCTGTTTTCCAGGGCGGCGGTGATGCCGCCGCAATCGTAGTGGCCGCAGACAATGATGTGTTTGACCTTGAGCACATCCACCGCGTACTGGATCACCGAGAGGCAGTTGAGGTCGGTATGGACCACCACGTTGGCGATGTTGCGGTGCACGAAGATTTCGCCCGGCAGCATGTTGACGATTTCGTTGGCCGGCACCCGGCTGTCGGCGCAACCGATCCAAAGGTACTCTGGCCTCTGCTGGCTCGCGAGTTTGCTGAAAAAATCCGGGTCAGCCTTTTTGATCGTGGCCGCCCATTGCTTGTTATTGTCAAAAAAATGCTTGAGAACCTGCATGGATTTCCTTGGGCTGTGATTTGCCGGATGAGTTATTTCCGGTTAGCGGTCATGGCGAACGCGGCCAGCTCGACGAGAAACTGGTTTAAATTCTGGAGGTCGTCGTGCCTGAGTCCCATGTTGATCGCCCCCAGCACTTCCTTGCTCCGGTCCGAACGCAGGGCGGAGATGAAGGCGAGGATCATCTCGCGGTCAAACAGGGTGTCGATTCCGTCGCACAACGTCCGGAGGGCCTCTTCCACCGGCAAGGCGTCCCGGTAGGGGCGTTTGGAGGTGAGGGCGTCGAAGACATCCGCCACCGCAATGATCCGGCCAAATCGGGAGATGTTGGCGCCCACCAGGCCGAGGGGATAGCCGGTGCCGTCCATCCGTTCGTGGTGCTGGGTTGCGCCTTCGAGGATGCGGACAGGCAGCTTGATGGGTTGGAGAATCTTGTCGGTGAAGACCGGATGCTGCTGGATGAGGCAGAACTCTTCGCTGGTGAGTTTTCCGGGTTTGCTTAAAATTAATTCCGAGATGCCGATCTTACCCAGATCATGCATGTACCCGGCGATTTCCAGGTCGTTGAGCTGCTGGCTGTCGATGCCGAGCTCTCCGCCGATGGCCAGGGCATACTTGGCCACCCGGAAGGAGTGGCCGTGGGTGTATTGGTCCTTGGCATCGATGGCTGCCGCTAACGCCTTGACCGTGTTCAGGTAGAGATCCTGGAGGCTGTCGTACAAGCGCAGGGTTTCAAAGGTCGGCGAGATGATGTTTTCGATGATGCCGACCAGCTGTTTTTCGGAGGCGGAAAAAGCCCGGTGGCCGAGGCTGCGGATAAAAAGCATCTGGCCGCTCAGGCCGTCCTTTTCCTTGATCGGCGAGTAGAGCAGCGAAGCGCCATCTTCGCGGGAGCAGATGATGGTGGAGCCGGCTGCCGAGCGCTGCAGGTGGGTGCTGCTCCGGTTCGCGGTCACTTCCTCGCTGGTCATCCGGTGGGTAACGCAGATTTCCTCGTCCCATCTCCCCTTGGTCTGGATAAACCCCTGGTCGGCCTTGGTTGCCTTGGCGATTTCCTCCAGGATGATCTGGTAGCATTTTTTCAGGTCGTCGATGCCGATGATCTTCTTGGCAACCTTGACCAGAAAGTTCATCTGGCTGGCGAGTTGCAGCATCTCCTCGGTGGTTTCTTGAAGTTCTGTTTCCCGCAGGAGCTGGCTGTTCAGGGCTGTGAGGCAATAGAGGATGTGCGGTTCGGCTTGGTCAAGGTGATCGGAGGTTGGCGCGGCACAAACAATCCCGCCGATATCTGAGGGAAAGCGAAAGGGGTAGCTGCGGCTGGCCGGGGTGTCGCGCCCCTCGGTCCGGCGGTTTGCCACAGGCCTTCCTGCGCTGTCGATTACGGTGATTGCGAGATTATGCGTCTCGGCCAGATAGTCGAGTGATTGGTCCAGAAAAGCGGTGTCGAACAGATAGTCCTGAATCGAAGCCATGTCTGGTCAGTCCGTTCCGAGGATGTCGCGGATGGCCTGGGAGAGTTCTTCCCGGCAGATCGGCTTGTTTAAAAAGCCGATGCCGCCCGCTTCCTTGGCCTGCTCGATACTCTCTTCGCTCCCCAGAGCGGTGAAGAAGGCCACCGGGATATGGGCGGTGCGCTGGTCCGCCTTGATCCGCCAGGTTGCCTCGAATCCGCCCATTACCGGCATTTCGATATCCATGATAATCATATCCGGGCGAATCTCGACGGCCATCTCGCAACCCTGGAGGCCGTTTTCCGCAGTAATGGACTGGTGCCCCATTTGTTGGACAAGCTGGCTGACGATGCGCCGGATCATGGCGGAATCATCAACTATGAGGATGGTTTTCAACATGAAGCATAACTCGTAACGTGTAAGGGGATGTGGCCCCAAGTGGACAATATGCGCACTATACTCTTAAATCCGGAGGGAAGGCAAAAAAAAATGGCCCTGCTCCCATGCCGGGAGCAGGTTAGGAGCCCTGGGTACCCCCGAGGGCGGCCAGCCTATCTTTTTCGGGTCCGGATGGCCACGGAATTGGCGTGGGCGGTGAGGCCTTCGAGCCGGGCGAGCAGCTGGATGTGTTCGCTGTCCGCCTGGAGGGCCTCCTGGGAATAGGCAATCAGGCTGGATTTCTTGATGAAGGTCTCTACCCCGAGGGCCGAAGAAAAGCGGGCCGTGCCCATGGTCGGCAGCACATGGTTGGGCCCGGCCAGATAATCTCCGGCGGATTCCGGGGTGTGGCGGCCCAGAAAGATCGCCCCGGCATGGCGGACGCGGGTCAGCCAGAGAAAGGGGTCTTGAACCATCAGCTCCAGATGTTCGGCGGCAATGTTGTTGGCCAGGAGGATTGCTTCCTCCAGGTTTTTGGCCACCAAAATCACCCCGCGCTCGCTCAATGATTTTTGGGCGATCCCGGAGCGGGACAGCTTGGCCAGTTGTTTTTCAAGTTCCGCCACGATTTGCCCGGCCAGCGTTTTGCTGGTGGTGATGCACATGGCTTGGGCCTGGGGGTCGTGCTCGGCCTGGGCCAGCATGTCCGCGGCGATGTAGGAGGGCTCCCCGGTTTCATCGGCGATGATCAGCACCTCGCTGGGCCCGGCGATCATGTCGATGCGCACCCTCCCCGCAACCTGGCGCTTGGCCTCGGTCACATACTGGTTGCCCGGGCCGACGATCACATCCACCGGGGCGATGGTCCCGGTGCCGTAGGCCAGGGCGGCGATGGCCCAGGCGCTCCCCGCCTTGTAGATTTCGGTGATCCCGATCTCCTGAGCCGCCACCAGCAGGGCCGGATTGACCGCGCCGTTTTTGTCGGGCGGGGTCATCATCACCCGCCGCTCCACCCCGGCGATGGCCGCAGGGATGCCGTTCATCAGCACCGAGGAGACCAGGGGGGTTTTGCCGCCCTGGCCGCCCGGCACATAGAGCCCGGCCGAGTCCACCGGATGCACGATCCGCCCGGTGATGGCGCCGTCTTCCCGGGTCACCATCCAGGACTGTTCCCTTTCCCGCTCGTGAAAGGTGTAGATGCGCTCGATGGCAAGCTCCAGAGTGTCGAGGAAAGTCTCATCCACCGAGGCAAGGGCCTGGTGCAGTTCTTCCTCGCTGACCCTCAGGTGTTTGGCGCTCATCTTGGGCGCGTCGAACTTGCGGATGTATTCGATCAGCGCCTCGTCGCCGCGCTGGCGGATGTCGGCAATGATTCCGGTCACGGTCTGCTGGCAGGCAGAGTCGGCCAGCTGGAAACGGTCGCGCAATCCGGCGAGGATTTTTTTGCCTTTGGTCGAGGTGGTGGTAACGGGGGTGATGATCATGGTGTGCCTCTATTCGGTCAGCCGCAGGCAGAGGAGGTGCTTCTCGGGGCAGCCTGTATTTTTCGTCACATTTCGTAGCATTAAGAGCCTACCTGTAAATAAATCTTTGGTGCTCGCATCCAGCTTTTGGCCGTCTTTGACCGCTCCTCAATCGCAAAATCATCGCCGCAGCGCTGCTACGCCTGTGGTTTTGCTCAATCGTCTCGGCCAAATCCGTCTCAAAATCCGGCGTGATCCCTGAAAAGATTATTTACGGACAAGCTCTAAGTTGATGGCCTGATGGTATTTCTCTCTATACCAACGTTTACAGGGGAAGAAAAGCCCTCTTCACGCAATGGGCCAAGATTGTTGAAATCGCAGGGAAGCTGGAGGAAGTGCACGCGGTATGGCCGCGTCTCTTTGCCTCTACTTGTTGTGCGGCATGGCGAGATAGATGTCCGGATAATGTTCCTTCAGGCAGTCCGGGCAGAGGCTGTGGCTGATGTCCGCCTCGGTATGCCGGTGGATGTACACATCGGCATCTTCCCATT
This sequence comes from Desulfurivibrionaceae bacterium, assembly GCA_041662645.1. Taxonomy (GTDB): domain Bacteria; phylum Desulfobacterota; class Desulfobulbia; order Desulfobulbales; family Desulfurivibrionaceae; genus Thiovibrio. The sequence continues at coordinate 1,306 of JBAZSA010000053.1, read as the reverse complement.
TGCCCTCGGCGGTGCGGATTTTTTTGCAGAAGCTGCAGAGCGGCAGAATGCCCCGCAGGGTTTTGATTTCTCCAAGGGCCGTCTGGAGTTCCTGGTTGAGCCGGCGCAGTTCCATGAGATCCGCGTGGCGGGCCATGGCGATGGTGACGGCCCGGTCGATTTCCGCCAGTTGCGGCGGCTTGGTTAAAAAAGCGGCAACCCCGGCCCTGCCAGCAGCTTCGACCAGCTCAGCGTTTTCGTAGGCGGTCATGATCACAATGGGGCAGGGGCATTCCTCCGTGATGCGGCGTGAGGCCTCCAACCCGTCCATTACCGGCATCTTGATGTCCATGAGCACCGCATCGGGGTGCAGTGCGGCAACCTGGTTGATCGCTTGCGCGCCGTTGCCTGCCTCGCCTATTACCTCGTAGGCGGTATCCCGCAGAAGGCGCTTGATTTCCTCGCAAACCAAAAAGTCATCTTCCGCAACCACCAGGCGGATATGCTGGTCACCCATGTTCGTTTCTCCTTGGTTCATGTTTCCCGGTCAGGCACCAGCGCCGGAAAGGTGATGCGGGCAACGGCGCCGTTGTCGTTGGTCAGGGCAATGGTCCCTTGCATGCTTCTGATGACCAGCCCGAAGATGAGATGAAACCCGATGCCGCTGCCCGGAGAATCGCCCTGTTGCTCCGGGTCGGGATAGCCAGGGCCGTCATCCCGGTAGATGAGTTGGATCGTGCCGTCCTGTTCCTCGATGGCTACGGCAATGCTGGCGCTTTGCCGGTCTCCCAGTGCGTATTTCATGGTATTGGTGCTCAACTCGTTCAGGATCATGGCCAGGTAATGCGCCTGGTCGCTGTCCACATGCACATCGGAGGGGGAGACGTGCAGGTGCACTGCCTGGTGGGCGGGTAGTCCCTTGATCGCTTCCTGGATCACGCTTTCGCAGAGTTGGGAAAGTTGCAGGGGCTGCCACTCCGACGAGGAGAGCAGCCGGTGCACGGTGAGCAACCCCGATACCCGCCAAAGCACCTCCTGAATGCGGTTTTGATACTCCGGCATTCCCCTCTCCCTGGCGCGGTCCTCCTCCTGGTGCAGCATGCTGATAATGGCCACCAGGTTGTTTTTGACCCGGTGGTTCACCTCCTTGAGGAGCACGGCCTGGGTCTCGGCATACGCACGGGTCTTGGCTTCGGCCATGCTGCGTTCGTTCACCTCCGCCGCCAGTTTCAGATTCAGGTTTTGCAGCTCCTTGGTGCGGTCGGCAACCCGCTGCTCCAGGGAATCGTGGGATTCCTTGAGGCGGGCGAGCATGGTATTGAACGAG
>JBAZSA010000052.1:0-15484 GCA_041662645.1 Desulfurivibrionaceae bacterium | reverse complement strand
CGCGAGGCCATTGAGGTTTCGGCCTGTGCGCTGTATTTCCCGGAGGACCATGGATTTGCCCCGGAAGACCTCCTGTTCATGGACCAGTTCAACACCCGCCTTGCCGAGCTCAATCGCGCCTGGTGTAGCAAGCGGAATCTGGACCCAACCAAACGCATCCCCCTGCGGGAGCTTGCCTGCCCCACCCCGCTTGGGGCGTGAACCCTACTGCTCCGGCAGATCCTCCCCCCCCAACAGGGCCTCGGCCACCCGCTCTTCCAGCCGATCCTTGTCGATGGGCTTGGCGCAATAGGCCACCGCGCCAAGGGCAAACGCCTGCCGGGCCATGTCGACATCGGGCAACCCGGTCAACATGATGGCCGACAGGCGCGGCAGCGACTTCTGCATCTCGGCGAGCACGTCAAGGCCATCCATCTTGCGCAGGTTCATATCGAGAATCGCCAGGTCCACCGGATTTTTTTCCGTAAACCGGAGGGCCTCGTCCTCATCGCGGAACACATGCACCACATGGCCCTTCTTCTGCAGAATCCGCTGAATGAGAATCCCTGCGTCCAGCACATCGTCCAAAACCAGAATCCGCGCCATCCCGTTATTGCTCCTGTTCCTGGACTGCGGCCACAACCGGCAGGAAAATATGAAAGGTCGTATGCATGTCCAATGCGACAAGCTCCGGCTCGAGCGGCGGGGATTTCACCTCGATCCTCCCGTTGTGATCCTGGATGATGCCGAAGGAAACGGACAGCCCCAAGCCGGTGCCCTTGCCGACCCCCTTGGTGGTGTAGAAAGGGTCGAAGATCCGCCCCAGCTGATCCGGGGGGATGCCGGAACCGGAGTCGCCGATGATGATCTCGATCTGCCCGCTCTCGGCATGCCAGCGGGTCTACACCCCGATGATCCCTTCGCTGCCGATGGCATGGTGGGCGTTGGTCAGCAGATTGACAAAGACCTGGCGCAGCCGCTCGTTGTCAAAGCAGGTGCTGGGCAGGTTTTCGGCAAGGCAACGATGGATAAAGATATGGTCCATGTTCAGGGTGTGGTTGACAATGGCCAGCACCTCCTCCAAACACTGGTTGAGATCTCCATACAGCTTGTTGTGCTCCTGGGTCTGCCGGGAGAAATTGAGCAGGTCGGCAACGATCCGCCTACAGATCTTCGCCTGTTTCTCGATGATCCCCAGGGTCTCGTGCACCTCGGTCTTCTCCTCGAAGTCCTCCTCCAGCAGCTGGGCATACCCCAGGATAATGCCCAGCGGGGTATTGATTTCGTGGGCCACGCCCGCGGCGAGCTGGCCCACCGAGGTCATTTTTTCGGAGTGCACCAGCTGCTCCATCATCTTCTTGAAGTGGGTGAGATCCTTGGCGATCCCCTGATAGCCCTGGGTCACACCTGCTTGATCCGTAATGGCCGAGGCGGTGATCATCAGATACAAGGGGCCATCCTCCCTGCCAACGAACTCCGCCTCGAAATCCTTGACCTGCCAATCCGAGGCAAGCAAGGCGCGGTACTGGGCACATCGTTCCGGCTGGGAGAAAAACCCGGCCAGGGGCTGCCCAAGAATATCCTGCCGCTGGCCAACCCCGAGCAGCTGCAGGCCGCTCTCGTTGATGTCGCAGATCCGGCCATCCGCGTCGCAGAAATAGATCATGTCCTTGGACCCTTCGAAAAAGCCCCGAAATTTCTCCTCGGACACACGCAGGTCATGGGTCCGCTCCTCCACCTGCTGCTCCAGGGTCTGATTCAGACGGGAAAGATCACCATGCGCTTCTTTCAGCCTTTCGTTGGCCAGCTCCAGCGAGAGCGCATCAACCTTGGCCCGCTGGATAAGCCCCGCCGTGTTGTGGTAGTGGAGAGTGAGGATGGCCACCCCGCAGAGGGCGATGGTGTTCAGCCCGCCGCTGTAAGGATCGAGCAGATCCCAGAGCTCCGGCATCCCGCCAAGCCTGAGCACATAGGGCAACAGATGCCCCACCCCCCGGGAGAGGGAAAACACCACCATGACCAGGGAGAACCAGAAGAAATAGGCCCAGAGGATGTTCTTGGGCTCAAGCCGTGTGAGGCGCCGGGCATAGGAGAGGGCAAAGAGGGCGAGGATGACCATCACGGTGGCGCCGAGATAATCCACCAGATAAACGGGAAACAGGGGCAGGATAACGGACTCTTCCATCAAACACCCTGCCCGTTTGAGCCCTGCCTGCGGGTTTCGACCGCCTCACGGAAATCCCGCAGGGAGATGGTGAAAAACCAGAGGGCCGGGACGCAGAGCAGATGATCGAAGCGGCCCAGATAATAGAAGACGCTGAGCAGGGTGCGCGGCCCGGCAAAATGATCTCCCACCAGGCGGGCGCCGGAATCCTTGAGATCGGGGTACATCTGCCCGGCGAACCAGTGCACGAAGAGATGATCCATGTCCCAGAGGAGAAAAAACAACAGCGAGAGCTTGAGGGCTTTCCAGGAGTACCGGGCATCCGGCGGCTTGGTGTGCAGGACATAAAGGAAGAGCAACAGGGCCACCCCGAGCAGCAGATGGGCCATGAGATGAACCACCGGCCCTTCCGCCACCCCGTGTCCCTGCACCGCCCAGGCCGGGCAGTTCCAGAAAAACAGAAGAATGAAGCCCAGCAGAACACCATGCCTTTTCATCCGACTTGCCCCCACAGTTTGCCAGAAAAATTGTGCCCTGTTCAGAGATAGCAGGTTGCCGAGAGGGAAGCAAGCCATATCCTCGTCCGGATTCCCGGCAAGAAGATGTTGATTGTTTTCCGGAAATGGTGCATTCAATGGGGAGTTGTCCAAAAAACCCTGCCAAACACCCGAGCTTTCCGGAGAGACGCACGTGACCTCTGATCAGCCTCTTTCTCCCTGCCCCGACGGGGATTTTTCCGCCTCGGTCCTCATCGTCGACGACGACCGCGACATGCTCTCCATGCTGGAGCGGCTCATCCGCAAGAAATTCCGCTGCGATGTGAAGACCGCGCCCTCCGGGGAGAGTGCCTGGGGGATCATCACCGGCTGGCGGCCGGACATGGTGCTGACGGACGTCAAGATGCCGGGGATGGACGGGTTGGCGCTCCTTGAAAAAATCAAGGAAGCGTCTCCTGCCACCGCCGTGATCATGATGACCGGGCACGGCACGGTGGAATCGGCCATCAGCGCCCTGAAAAACGGGGCCTATGACTTTATCCAGAAGCCCTTTGACAACGAGCATCTGCTGCACACCCTGCGGCGCTGCCTGGAACGCCTCTGCCTGCTTGAAAAAAACCGGCGGCTCCAGAGCCGGCTCGCCGAACAGGAAACCTGCCCCGGTTTCACCGGCTCCTCCCCGGCGATCAAGGAGGTCTCCGGGCTGGTCGGCAGGCTTGCGGATACCGATGTCACCGTGCTGATCCGGGGAGAATCCGGCACGGGCAAGGAGCTGGCCGCCCGCGCCCTGCACGGGCTGAGCGCCAGGCACCCGCACCCGATGATTACCGTGAACTGCCCGGCCCTGCCGGAGCAGATTCTGGAAAGCGAACTCTTCGGCTATGCCAAGGGCGCCTTCTCCGGGGCGACCCACGACAAAAAAGGGCTGTTTCTCGAAGCCAACGGCTCCACCATCCTGCTGGACGAAATCGGCGACCTCCCCATTGCGCTCCAGACCAAGCTGCTCCGGGTTCTCCAGGAAAAGGAGATCATGCCCCTAGGCCAGACCAAGACCATCCGGGTGGATGTCCGGGTGCTGGCCTCGACCAACCAGAATCTGGAGGAAAAGATCCGCCAGGGGCTCTTCCGGGAGGATCTTTTCTACCGCCTCAATGTGGTGACCATCACCATGCCGCCCCTTAGAAACCGTTCGGAAGACATCCCCGGCCTGGCCCAGCATTTTCTTACGACCTTTGCCAAGGAATACGACCGCCAGGGGTTGGTCTTTGCCCCGGACGCACTCCCCGCCCTGGTAAAACGGTCCTGGAAAGGCAATGTCCGGGAACTCCAGAATGTCATCAAACGGGCGGTGCTGCTTGCCGGTGACACCCCCATCTCCGCCCGGGATTTGGCGGAACCCAGGGTGGAACCTTCCGCCCCCAGGCCAGTTACCGGAAATCTACACGGACTGCCCTACAATCTCGCCAAACAGCGGCTGGTGGAGGATTTCTCCGCCGCCTACCTGGCCGAGGCCCTGCAGCAAAACGGCGGCAATGTAACCGCGGCGGCCCAGGCCAGCGGCATGAACCGCCAGGCCTTCCAAAAACTGCTCCACCGCTTTGGCCTCGTCGCCGAGAACTTCCGGTAACTATCCAGCCCCACCCTCCGGCAGAAAATATGTGCCGCAAAAAAGCGGCGCTGCATATTTTTTACTGCACCGGAAACCCCTGTTTTCCACCCAGAGGCCGACGCCAAAAACACAGCAGCATCATCGCATAATCAAGCAAATACAGCGAACACCTCCTCCTGCCGCCGGATTGGCACCCTTATTGCTCTACCATAATACCGGGAAGGCGGTTGAACCATTTCGCCAGCAACCAATGCGGATCAGACGCGCACGCTCTTGCCCGGCAAACGTGCGCGCCTGCCGAACAGCGAAAAATCCATAAGGAGGTGCAACGGCACAAGAGGGGAACTTCGGGAGGAAGCCGTCTTTTACGACATTTTCATTTCAGACAGGAGGTGGATGGTATGAAAGTCAAGTTCAGTGTGTTGCCGTTACTCGCCCTGGTGATGATGGCCTTGCCCATTATCCCGCGGGCACAGGCCCTGGAGGCTGCTTCTGCTCCAACCATTACCCTCGACAAGACCACGCTTGCCAACGGCGGCGAGATCATCGTCACCGGCCAGGCCCCGGCAGGCGCCCAGGTCTATGTCGAATTCTATTCCGCCGATAAATTGGTGCGGGCCAACCGCTTCGACGGCAAGAAGGACCCCAAGACCGGCAAGATCCCCTACAAGTTTTACCTGACCCATGAAATGCCGGCCTTTTACAAGATTCTCGTGCCCAAGGATATGCAGCCGGAGCTGGACAAGGCCAAGGCCGACGGCAAGAATTGGAAGTACTCCGAGGTGCTGAAAAAGATCGGTGCCGACGCCGCCTACAGCGCCCCGGCCAAGATCAAGATTGACAGCTACCAGGCCACCATCATGGCCAGCATCATCGGCTCCCGCGGCGACCTGCTGGAACCCATGGACGAAAAGGCGAATAGAAGTGAGTCGATGAAGCTGGTGAAGGGCCGCTTCGGTAAGGTTGACAAACTGCTGGGTGCCAACGTCGAGACCACTCTCGGCGGCGCGTACACCGCCAAGATCAAACTGCCCGCCGGCCAGGCTCCCGGCAAGTACAGCGTCATTGTTACCGCCGTTACCGAGCGGATCAAGAACGGCGACAAGGAAACGGTCAAAAAGGTCAAAAGCGATGCCGCGACCTTCGAAAACACCGTCTCCTTCCCCACTGTGTACCTCGCTTCCGCGGGTACCAGCATGAACCTCATCTACCCCTTCCTCCTCTGCCTGACCATCTCCATCTTCGGCGTGCTCATGGGCGCGGGCGGCGGCTTCATCCTTAACCCCATCCTGGTGACGCTCTTCCCCCTGCCCCACACCATCGTGGCCGGCACCGTGATGCCCACCGTGCTCTTCTCCCAGGGGTCCGGGATCTACAACTACTCAAAGATCAAGTTCATCAATTGGAAGCTCGGCATCGGCATCGGCTGCGCCATGCTGGTGGGCGGCTTCATCGGCCCCAAGCTCACCGAGATGATCACACTGGATCAGTTCAAGTTCCTCTTCGGCTGGGTGCTCCTGGTGCTGGCCGGCCTGATGTACTGGCAGACCACCCCCGGTTATCTCGAGAAGAACAAGAAGGAACAGGCCATCCTGAAGGAGTTCAAGAAACGGGCCGAGGAATGCGCCAAACGGGGCGAGGAAGGCACCAAATCCTGTCCCACGGACCAGAAATAAAAACACGATCAGGAGGAATCCGGTATGAAAGTAGATTTTTGGGGTCATGAATTTGAAGTCAACATGTGGCTCGGCTGTCTCGGCGGCTTTCTCATCGCCATTATGTCCTCGATGTTCGGTTTCGGCGGCGGGCCGTTCATGGTGCCGCTGATGACCGTCGCCCTGGGGCTGCCCATGTACATCGTGGTCGGCAGCTCGCTTCTGGCCATCTTCTTCAACACGGCCATGGGCACCATGCGGCACATGCAGTTCGGCAATTTTGACCTGCTCCTGTTTCTCTCCATGTTTCCGGCGGCCTTGCTGGGCGGCTATCTCGGCCCGATGATCGCCAAAAAATTGAGCCCGCTGGTGGTGAAGCGGGTTGCTTGCGGCGGTCTGTTGTTGCTCGGCCTCAATCTGCTGGGCGTTTACTAGAAACCGGCCAGCCACCCCCCGGCGGCAACGCCGGGGGCAATCTCCTCTCTGCGAAACAGAAAGAAGGTACATGTATGGCACACATTTTCGTCTTGGATGATGTCCTGGATGCCGCCGTACTGACCCAACGAATCCTGAGCAAAAAAGGGCACCAGGTAACAATCTTCACCGACGAGCAGGAAGCAATGCAATATGCCATGAACAACCGGGTTGATCTGGCCATCCTGGACATCAACCTGAAAAAGAGCAACGGGCTCGGCGTGCTGACAGAACTCAAGCACGCGGACCCGAAAATCCGGGTCATCATGCTCACCGGATACCCGACCATTGAAACAGCCCGGCAGGCCATGCGCCTTGGCGCAACGGACTACTGTATAAAACCTATCGACAAAAGCGAACTGGAACAGAAAGTCTCCGCCGCCCTGGCCAGTTAAGCCGCTGACGGCAAGCCAATTTACAGGAGTCATGATCATGAAGAAATCAGTCTGGAGCATGTGCGGCATGTGCACCGTCCGCTGCCCCATCCGGGTGGAGGTCGAGGACAACGCCGTGACCTGGCTCGAAGGCAACCAGCACATCCTGAAAGGCGCCCTGTGCGCCAAGGGCTCGGCCGGACCCTCCCTGGTGGCCGACCGGGAACGCCCCCAGCAACCATTGATCAGGCGGGGCGGACGGGGCGCGGGCCGCTGGGAAGCGGTGAGCTGGGAGTTCGCCCTCGACTACGTCGCGGACAAGCTCAAAACCATCATCGACCGCCATGGCCCGGAGGCGATCATGGCCAGCTCCAGGGGCGGCCCGTTCCAGGACATTGTCAAGGCCTTTACCCACGCCCTGGGTTCGCCCAACTACTCCAACCACGACAGCGCCTGCGGCCGGAATGTGCACCACGCCAGCCTCTCGCTCTTCGGCCTGGGCCGCAAGGGGTTCATCTACGACATCAAAAACGCCAAGCATCTGGTGCTGTTCGGCCGCAACATCCTCGCCTCGCTTCGGCCCGCCGAGGTCAATCAGGTCATGGACATGCTGGACAAGGGCGGCAGGCTCACCTATGTGGACGTGCGCCAGACCCTGACCGGGATCAAGGCCACCAACTTCTTCCAGGTGCGGCCCGGCACGGACTACGCCCTGGCCCTGGCCCTGATCCACGAGATCATCAAGGCCGAGGGGTACGACGCGGAGTTCGTGGAGCGCTACACCACCGGCTTTGACGAACTGGCCTATTTCGTGGAAAACTATTCCGCCGAATGGGCGGCCAAGGAGTGCGGCATCAAGGCCAAGGACATCCATGAACTCGTCGGCCAGCTCATTACCGACCGGCCCAAGGTCATCTTCCATCCGGGCTGGATGCTCTCCCGCTACCACGATTCCTTCTACGCCAGCCGGGCCCTGAACTGCCTCAACGCCCTGATGGGCAACATCGAGGTCGAGGGCGGCCTTATCTTTGCCAAGGGCGCCGGAGATTGCGGCGGCAAGGGGCCGCGCAGCCTCACCGAACTCTCGCCCAAACCCACCGCCAAAAGGGCCGACGGGGTGGGGGATGTTTACCCGCAGTTCGAGAAGGGGCCTGGCCTGTTCCATCTTTTCTACAAGGCCATGGTCACGGGCAAGCCGTACCCGATCAAGGGGATCATCTGCGTCCGCCACGATCCTTTTTCGTGCTTTCCAGACCCGCAGGCGCAGAAGGAGGCCCTGGACAACTGCGACCTGATCGTTTCCATCGACACCCATTACAGCGAGTTCGGCTGGTATGCCGACGTGATTCTGCCCGAGTCCACCTATCTGGAGCGCGACAGCATGATCGCCCTGCAGAAGGGGATGAAGCCCCGGTTGATCATGCGCAACAAGGCCATTGAAACCCAGGCCGACACCCTCTGCCTCTGCACCATCATCAAGGGGCTGGCCACCCGGCTGGGGCTTGACCAGTATTTCCCCTTCAACACCGTGCGGGAATTATGGGACTGGCAACTGGAGCCCACCGGCTTTTCCCTGGCCGATTTCGAGAAAAAAGGTTTTGTCGAATACGCGGATAAACCGGTGCTGTACGACCGGGACAAGCTGGACGGCAAGTTCAAGACCCCCTCGGGCAAGATCGAAATCGTCAGCCAGAAGCTGGCCGAATGGGGATTCCCCTCCTGGAAGCCCTACGTGAGCCCGGACAAGCCGCCGAAAGGCCAGTACCGCTTGGTGTTCGGCCGCTCGCCGCTGCACGCCCACAGCCACACCATCAACAACCCGCTGCTCAACGAGATGATGCCGGAGAACACCCTGTGGATCAACACCAGGGAGGCCGGCAAGATGGGGGTTGCCGAAGGGGATTTCGTCGATGTCATCTCAGGCGACGTCACCAGCGTGATCACCGCCAAGCTGACCGATTTCATCCATCCCGAGGCGGTCTATACCGTGCACGGCTTTGGCCGCCAGATTCCCCTGCAGACCAGGGCCTACCATGCGGGCATGAGCGACCAGAAACTCATGAAGGGCCAACTGCAGAACATGGACCCGGTGGGCGGCGGCCTCAACCTCTGCGAAACCTTTGTCACGGTGCGCAAAAGCTCGAAAAACCATCAACGGAAGGTGGAACTATGAACACCTACACCCTGTATCTCAACAGCAAACGGTGCATCGGCTGTCACGGCTGCGTGGTCCATTGCAAGGCCAACAAGAGGTTGCCGGTGGGGCCGATCCTCTGCGAGATAAGCCATGAAGCGCTCAAATCGGTGCGAGGGGTTCCGAAAACCGAGTTCAAGTTCCGCTCCTGCTACCACTGCGAGGATCCGTTTTGCGTCACCATCTGCCCCACCGGGGCGATGAAAAAGCGGGAGGACGGCATCGTTTATGTGGATGTGCCCAAATGCATCGGCTGCATGGCCTGCGCCGGGGCCTGCCCATGGGGCATCCCCCAGCACAACCCGGAAACCAACAAGGCGGTGAAATGCGATTACTGCATGGACCGCCTTGATGCGGGGCTGCAACCGGCCTGCGTGACCAAATGCACCACCCATGCCTTGAAGCTGGTTACCATGAAGGAAATCTGATCCGTCCGCATAAAAAAACAGGGCGCTATCCCTTGCGGATAACGCCCTGCACCACCACATTTTCGCTCAACCAGCCCGCACCAAGGCCTTCCAACCCGTCAAAAATACGCGTAAAAAAATAGTTGCGAAAAAACTAAAATAGAATTATTAAGTATTAAATGAAATTACTAATCGGATGACGCCTGCCTGTCGCCATCCACCGTAGTTGCCCCTTTGTATCACACAGGCAAACCCCTCTCCTCCCCCTCGACGAAAGCCGCCGGACGCAAGTCCGGCGGCTTTTTTTATTCCTGCCTGCCCTGCCCGGTCAATCACCGTTTTGGGCAGCCGCCAGGGTTTTCTGCACCTCGAAAGGCACCGGCGCGTACTCCTTGAACCGCCGCTTGAAGCTGGCCCGTCCCTGGGTAATGGATTTGAGCGCGGTGGTGTACTTGTACTGCTCGGCCAGCGGGGTCAGGGCCCGGATCACCTGGTACCTGCCCTGGGTGTCCATGCCGCTGATGATCGACCGCCGGGTCTGGAGATCACCCATCACCTCGCCCATCACCTCTTCCGGCACCATGATCTCCATCTCGTAGATGGGTTCGAGGATCAGCGGGTCCGCCTGCTTGAAGGCCTCCTTGAAGGCCTGGGCCCCGGCGATCTTAAAGGAGATATCGTTGGAATCCACCGCATGCATCTTGCCGTCGAAGACCATGACCCGCACATCCCGCACATGGGAACCGGTCATGGGGCCTTCCTGCATCTTTTCCATGACCCCCCGCTGGATGGAGGGCAGGTACTTGGAGTCGATGACCCCGCCCACGATGCAATTGTAAAACACCAGCTTGCCGCCCCAGGGCAGGTCCATCTCCTCCTTGCCGCGCACGTTGAGATCGGTGGGGTCGGGCGCTCCCTCCACATGGGGCTCGATGCGCAGGTGCACCTCGGCGAACTGGCCCGAGCCGCCGGACTGTTTCTTGTGGCGGTACATGGCGGTGGCCGCTTTCTGGATTGTCTCCCGGTAAGGAATCTTGGGTTCTTCGAACTCCGTCTTGATTCCGTAGACATGTTCCAAGCGCCAACGGGCCACCTGCAGGTGCAGCTCGCCCTGGCCCCAGAGGATCAACTGCTTCACCTCCGAGGCAAACTCGGCCTTGAGGGTTTGGTCCTCGGTCTGCATGTCGCGCAACGCCTCGCCCAGCTTTTCGTCGTCCTTTTTCTCCTTGGCCACGATGGCCGAACGGATGCGCGGCTCGGGAAATTCGATGGGCGCCACCCCCACCCGTTTTTCCTTGCCGTGCAGGGTGTGGTTGGTATTCGTGGTTTTCATCTTCAAGGTAGCGCCGATGTCGCCGGCGGAGAGCTTCTTCACCTGGTTGCGTTCCTTGCCGTCCATGATGAACAGCTGGGCCAGCCGTTCGGTGTCGCCGGTCTGGTAGTTGACCAGATCCTGCCCCTCGCTCACCTCGCCGGAGCACACCTTGAAAAAGGTGATCTTGCCGAGATAGGGCTCGACCAGGGTCTTGAAGACAAAAAGCACCGGCACCCCGGCCGGATCGCAGGCAAGCTCCCCGCCATCCAGGGTGTGCTCCGGCAGCCCCTCGTGGGCCGAGGGCGCCACGTTGTCGATGAAACCCATCATCCTGCCGCTGCCCATGTTCTGCTTGGCGGAGAGGCAAAAGATCGGGAAGAGCGACCGGTTGCGCATCCCGATCTTGAGCCCCATGCGCATCTCGTCCTCGTCCAGGCTGCCCTTTTCAAAGTAGAGCTCCATCAAGGCCTCATCGTTTTCCGCCGCCTTTTCCACCAGTTCGTTGTGGAGCTTGTCGGCCCGTTCCTTCTCGGACTCAGGGATGGGCAATTTTTCCGGTTTGCCGCCCTCGGCCGGGAAGCGGTACATGGTCATCTTGAGCAGATCAATGATCCCGTTGAAGCCCGCGCCCTGGTTGACCGGATACTGCATGAGCACCGCCGCCGCACCGAACCGTTCCCGCAGGGAATCCACTGCCTCGTCGTAGGCCGCCTTGGGATGATCCATCTGGTTGATCGCGAAGATCACGGGCTTTCTGAACTGTTCCACCGCGTTCCAGACCAGCTCCGTGCCCACCTCCACGCCGTACTGGGCATTGATCAGCATGACGCAGGTGTCGGCCACCCGCAGGGCGGAAACGATCTCGCCCACGAAATCGTCCAGACCGGGGGTGTCGATGATGTTGATCTTGTAGTCCCGCCATTCGGTGTGCAGGGAGGTGGCGTACACCGAGTTGCCCCGTTCCTGCTCGACCTGGTGGTAATCGGAGATGGTGTTCTTGTCCTCGACCGTGCCGCGTCTCTTGGTAAGCCCCGCCTCGAAAACCATGGTCTCGGCCAGGGTTGTCTTGCCGGATTTGACACTGCCCAGCAACACGATGTTCTTGATGTGCTTATCGTCATAGACTTTCATGCGGCGCCACCTCTCTTGGTCAATATGGTTAGGGGCCGTTACGGAATAACCATTACATTTTCAACCATTCCGTTACGGCCCTTTATGCCGATCAGGTCCTTTCAATGTTACGGTTATCTTTGAACAACGGCTTACCAGCCAGCCCATCATGGGTTGGGGGGAGATTGCATTAGATTCAGGATAGCAAAAAAGAGGGGTGGTCAGCAGATTTTTTTCCCAAGGCCAGACAGTTTTTCCCCCGGTCCGGCGGACATAGCGGATATTGGCGTTCCAGGCAGCACCGTGGTATAGTGCGTCTTTGCCAACCGTGCGTTTCCCTGCACAACCCAACCAAGGAGCATCCCGTTGCCCACCACCTTCCAAGCCATGGTCGTCACCCAACCCACGCCCGGCCAGTTCCAGCGGGATATCGTCACCAGAGATATCAGCGAGTTGCCGCCGGGCGAGGTGCTCATCCGAGTGCGCTACTCGTCGCTCAATTACAAGGATGCGCTGTCCGCCTCGGGCAACCGGGGCGTAACCAGGCGCTACCCGCACACCCCTGGCATTGATGCCGCCGGCGAGGTGCTGGAAAGCTCCTCCCCCGATTTTTCCCCAGGGGATGCGGTCATTGTCTCCTGCTATGATCTCGGCATGAATACCTCGGGCGGATTTGCCCAGTGCATAAGGGTTCCGGCCAAATGGGTCATGCCGCTGCCCGAGGGGCTTACCTTAAGGGAAAGCATGATCTACGGCACCGCAGGTTTCACCGCGGCCCAATCCGTTGACCGTCTGCAACGGTACCCGGTTTTGCCGGAACAGGGCAAGGTCCTGGTCACCGGCGCCACCGGCGGCGTGGGCAGCATGGCCGTGGCCATGCTTTCCCTCAGCGGCTTTTCCGTGGCCGCCGTAACCGGAAAGCCGGAGCAGGAACCATTTTTGCGCCACTTGGGCGCCCAGGAAATTGTCTCGCGGGAAAGCAGCATCGACCGCAGCACCCGGATGCTGCTCAAGGAAAAATGGGCAGGGGTGGTCGATACGGTGGGGGGCGAAATCCTGGCCACGGCCATCAAGTCCACCCGCTATGGCGGCGCGGTAACCTGCTGCGGCAATGTTGCCTCCCCGGACCTGCCCCTGAACGTCTATCCCTTTATTCTGCGCGGGGTAAGTCTTATCGGCATTGACAGCGCCGAATGCCCCATGGCGGTCCGCATCCCCATCTGGCAAAAGATCGCCACCATCTGGCGGTTGCCGGACCTGGAAGGTCTTACCACGGAAATCTCCCTCAAGGAGCTTGACCAGCACATCGAATCTATTCTACAAGGGAAGCAGAAGGGACGGGTGATCCTCAATCTTGACGCCTAACCCCACAATCGGCTCAGAGACCTAAAAAAATCAGGGAAAGTTCGGGCACCCCAGGAGGAAACCGTTATGAAGATCATCGAATGGGACGAAAAATTCTCGGTGGGGATCAAGGAAATCGACGACCAGCACAAGGTTCTGGTGGATATCCTTGACGAGCTGTACTACGCCATGCTCAAGGCCAGGGGAAACGAGGTGATCGAAACCACCCTGGAAAAATTGGTTCAGTACACCAAAACCCATTTCAACACGGAGGAGCTTCTCTTCAAAAAATACAGCTACCCCGAGGAAAAAGCCCACAAGGCGGAACACGACGCCATGCTCAAGAAGGTCGCCGCCTTCCGGCAAGACTTTAAAAACGAGAAGTTGATCGGCGTGGACCTGATGCATTTTTTAAACAAATGGTTCGTGGAACACCTGCAAACCACGGATTACCGCTATGTGAACTTCTTCAAGGGGGTTGGCGTATCCACGCTTCCCTGAAACATTCCATCCGTGTTCAGACCACCCCCAATCCCCGCAGCATGGCGGCAAAATCACGCTGCTCAAGCCGGGTCAGGCCTGCCTGGCCCGCCAGCGCCAACGCCTGGCGATACTCCTCCGGCCGCAGCATGCGGTCAAGGGGCGGGAAGTTCATGGCCTGGCCGCAGGGACGGTACTGATCCATCACATTGACATAGGTGCAGGGCGAGATCTCCCTGGCCAGAAAGCCAAAAATCTCGCGGCTCTCATCCAGCCCCTCCGGCATGACCAGATGGCGCACCAGAAGTCCACGCCCGGCAAGCCCCTCTCCGTTGATCAGCAAATCCCCCACCTGGCGGTGCATCTCGCCGATGGCCAGCCTGGCCTTTTCCGGATAATCCGCCGCCTTGGCAAACCGGCGGGAGCTGGCGCTTGACCAGAACTTGAAATCCGGCATGTAGATGTCGATTATTCCGTCAAGGAGCCGGAGGGTTTCCACCTCGTCGTAGCCGCTGGTATTGTATACCAACGGCACGGAGAGCCCTCCCTCGACGGCGAGAGGCAGGGCTTCCAGAATCTGCGCCACCACATGGCTGGGCGTCACCAGGTTGATGTTGTGGCAGCCCTGCTGCCCGAGGCGCACCATCATCGCGGCCAGTTGTGGGGCGGAGACCTCCTCTCCCTCTCCCAGATGGCTTATCTCGTAGTTCTGACAGAAGATGCAACCGAGATTGCAGTTGGAAAAAAAGATGGCGCCGGAGCCTCCTTGCCCAACCAGGGGCGCTTCCTCGCCGAAATGGGGATGATAGGCCGCAACCACGGCCCGCCTGCCGGTACGGCAGAAGCCCTGCTCCCCGGCCAACCGGTTCACCCCGCAGCGGTGGGGACAGAGATCGCAAGCAGACAGGCGCGCCAGAGCCGCATCCCTTCGCAGGAGCAGCTCACCGCTGGCGTGGAGGGTAAGGTATCCCGGGGCAGAAGACATTTCAAGCAACTCCCTTAATTCCCGCGCCCACCGGGCCGAGGGGTGAAATTGCTGTCAAGCATGGCCGCCCCAGGTATCTCTTAGTATACCTCGCGTTTATCCAGTTTCATGATGAGGGACAGCGCATTCTCAGAGTCAGGATTTTGCCGGAGAACATGGTAGAGATGGCTGCGGGCGGTCTTGTAATCTTTCATATCGACCAGCAGCACCGCATAGTTGTAGTTGAGCGATTCGTCATCAGGCGCAATCTCCAAAGCACGCCGGTAGTATTTCTTGGCCCGGTCATGCTCCTTGCGCCGCCGGCAGACAATGCCCATCTGATTCAACAGGACAATATCCTCCATGTCGCCGCCCATGCTCCGCTGCATGATCGCCTCGGCCTCCGCGTCCATGCCGAAATCCAGACAGGCCTCTATGTATTTCTGGGCAGCTTCGCCTTCTTTTTGGAGAGCTTCAGCGCCTTGGCCAGGGAAGCTTTTGCTCCACCAGTATTGCCCACGGCATTGAGCTGCATGGCGAGATCCATATGGCGATCCGGGGTGTTGGGAGAAATCTCGATTGCCTTGTTGAGCACCTCCAAGGCATTGGCGTGGTCGCCCTTATGTTGATAGATCCGGGCAAGCCCGTCCAGAGACCTGACATAGAGATCGTTGCTGCAATCCTTGCATCGCTTGTAGCTTTCCTCGGCCTCATCCATCTTACCGATTTTTTCCTGCGCCAGGGCAAGATGGAAATAGGTGGCTGACTGCCCTGGCTGCAAATCCCTGGCCTCTTCCAGGGATTGGATGGCGGTCTCATGCTGCCCTTCACGCAGGCATTTTTTCCCCTTGAACAGCGCAAGGTGGTACGGGTCGGGATCGTATGTTTTCTTGAGAGCGGAATATATCGTTTTCCTGA